>JBKQMU010000336.1:0-62224 GCA_052146555.1 Isosphaeraceae bacterium | reverse complement strand
GAGACGGTGGTGAGCCCGTTTCATTGTCTCTATCAAGACGCCCTCCACTTCCATACTCAGAGCCGGCTGGCGCAGTCGGAAGGCGAGGCGGCCAGGCTCTCGCGGGCGGCGCTTCTCCTTTACATTTGTAGCGCAGAGGCCCTGGTGCGTCAGGCCGCCATCGAGCTGGGCCGGCCCGAGCTTCGCGGGCTCTTGGCCGATCCCAGCCGGCCGCTTCCCCTGGCGGAGGCCTGGCGCCTTCTGCCGGCCATCGTCGCCGAGCCCGGCGTGCCGACCCGCCCCTTCGACCCCGAATCACCCCCCTGGCCGCAGTTTGCCGAGCTGCTGATGCTCGAAACCTCCTGGGTTTATCCCGGTGCTCCCTCGAGCCGCCGCGCGTACTATCGCTCAGGGCAGGATGATGGCGGGTTCGAGCCCATGGAACCGCACCATGTCCTCGCCACTCTGAGGCGAACTGTTCGCACCGAGACCCTCACCTTCCCCCGCACCGGTCTTCCCCGTGATCCTTACGCTTTGCGCCCGCGCCATCTTGATACGGCGCGGGGTATCCTTGATGCCGCCATCGAGGCCCTGGATCGCCGTATGGGCGGCCTGCTTTGCCAGGCCCAGCGCCATCGCCGTGAGCCGGTGCGACTTGTTTTTCCCCCGAGTAACGGACCCGGAGCGTAAAAAAGAGCCAGTCAAGAGGAGGCAACAAACCTTTCCCTTCCGGAGAGCCTCGGCTGCGGGGTTCGCACCCAGCCCGGCTGGCCACTATGCTTGGGGCCGATCTCCGACCTGAATGATGGATGGAGCCACTGGCGATGCGTGTTCTGATGGTGACGTCGTTCCCGATCCCCGGCGAGTACGACGGCACGGCAATGCTGCCGATCAAAATCTTGCGGGCCCTCAAGCCACGGGGCGTGGACGTGGTGGTGGCGTATCTGCGGCTCCGGCCGCCGGCGGGACTTAAGAGCAGCCGTGACCAGTTCGAGGGAACGCCAGTCTTCACGATTCCACCGGCCGGCTGGGTCAGCGGTGCGGGACTGAAGCAGATCGCCAGGGAATTGCCGTTCGACGTGGTGCACGCCCAGCACTATGGCGGCGCGACCCGCGCCTATTTTGCCTGCCGGCAAAACGGCTGGCCGATGGTTTACGAGATTCACTCGCTCTTGGGCGATGAGGTGGAGCGCTCCAGGCTGGGCCGGGGACTGGTCTTCCGCACGTACCTTGCGCTCGAGCGGCGGGTGTACCGGCACGCGGCCCAGATCATCGCCCTGGGTGAGCCCGTCAAGCAGGTGGTCGTCACCGAGAAGGGCGTGCCAGCCGACCGGGTCTCTGTGATCTATCCGGGAATCGACCTGGCCGAGTACGAGGCGCCGGGCGATCCCGCAGAGATTCCCGGAATCGACCCGGAGCACAAGGTCATCATGTACATCGGCAGCATCGTTCATCCCAACCAGGGCGTGCCGATCCTGATCGATGCCCTGCCCCGGGTCTTCGCAGCGCGGCCCGACGCTCGTTGCGTCCTGGTTGGAGGTCCGGCCGAGGCCGGCCAGCGCTACCAAGCCGGGCTTGGCCAGTACGGCGACCGGCTCGTCGTGCTCTGCGGCCAGACGCCCGAGCAGGTCGTCTCGCTGTCGCGCCGGGCCGACGTGCTGGTCCATCCCCGCCTGGCCTGTCGCGAGAACTATTCGGTTCAGAGCAAGATCGCGGTCTACCTGGCGGCCGGCCGGCCGATCGTCGCGACCGATTTCGGCGACTATCAGAAACTGCTCGGCCAGTCAGGCGCTGGCGTGCTGACGGCCGTCGAGCCAGGTCCGCTGGCCGACGGCATCCTCAAAGTCTTGAACGACCCGGCGCTTGCGGCCTCAATGGCGGCGGCCTGCGCCCCGGTCGCCCGCGAGCATTTCGCCATGGACCGCAACATTGACCGCTATCTTGAGATTTACCGCCGCGCCATCAAGCTGGGCCCCCGCCCTTGGAGTTGATTTGTTCTCGATCTCAGTTGAACTCCTTCGCCCGGCGGTAAAAACCTTCAGCCAAGTCGTGAAATGGTCTGCATCGCGACGGCGTCGGACCGAAGCGCTGGCCCAGGTCCGCTCTGGGGTCGAGCTGGCGCTTGATCATGCGTCCGGCCGTCGAGTTCGCGACCGGATTTGTTCTTGCGCGTACCGCCCCACTGCTTGAAGAAAAAGGGAACGCCCGCGGCCTGGCACTGGTCGCGGACCGAGCGCACCCAGTCCGCCTGCATCGGCCGCGCCTTGGGCCCGCTCTCACCTCCCAGGATCACCCAGCCGATGCCTGAGAGGTCAAGTGCGCCCAGATCTTCCAGCAGAGGCTCGACCGAGAGCATGCGCAAAGTGGCTGGCGTGCTCCGCAGGTACTCGATCCGCGGCAAACCATGCTTGCGGTTCTCCACACTGACTCCGAACCAGATATGCGGCTCACACGCAGCGAAGCCCAGCTTCGAGCGAAGCATCTCGCGCATTCGCTCCGACCGCTTGGTCAGTACCTGGAAGGTATGCCAGCGCGCCTGCTGCATCACGCGGCAAACCGCCTCGATGTAGGCATCGGGCACGTTTTCGTGGAAAAGGTCGCTCATCGAGTTGACGAAGACCATCCGCGGCTTGCGCCAGCGCAGGGGATCAGCCAGCTTCTCCGGCATGAGCCGCAGGTCGAATCCCTGCTCGTAGGGATGACCCGGAACGCCCCGGAACCGCTCGGCGAAGGTCTCGGCGTAACAGTGCGCGCACCCAGGGCTGATTTTCGTGCAGCCCCGGATCGGGTTCCACGTCGCGTCAGCCCACTCAATCTTGGAATTGAGGCTCATGAGTCATGAACAGTGGGCAGGCGGCAGTAGACAGGCGGTAGTTGGCCGTTAGGAACCGGGTGCCACGATCCGCTGCGAGTAACCAACTGCGTGCTCCTTATTACCCACTGCCCACTTCATACTGCCCACTGCCAATGCCCATTTTGCCGCACCTGGACTCCGTGCTCCTGAAGAAAATCGAGGCAACGGCGGGGGATACGGCACTGCAAGAGAACGCGGTCGGACTCCGTGTCATAGACGCGGCTCTGGATCTGCGCGTGCTGGGCCAGATAGGCTAGCACGCGGCCGTTGGCAACGCCGGTCTCGACCTCGGCATCAAGAGCGCGGTCCATAAGCGCCTGGCGTACGGCCTGCTCGAGCGCATCGAGTCCTTCCGCGCGTGCCGCGCTGACGACCACGCTATCGCGATGGTGAGCTTTCAGCACGTCCAGGAACGACCGGTCCGGAACGCGGTCGGCCTTGTTCAGCACCAAGAGCGTGGGATGCTCTTGCAAGCCCAGCTCGGTGAGGACGTCAACGACGGCTCGAACCTGACTCTCGGCCTCGGGACTGGAAGCATCGACGACGTGCAAGAGCAGGTCGGCCTGGCGAGCCTCTTCGAGCGTGGCCTTGAACGAGGCCACCAGGGTATGCGGCAGGTTGCGGATGAATCCGACCGTGTCGGACAGGAGTGCCTGCCCGCCCCCTTGGAATCGCCATTTGCGAGTGCGGGTATCGAGGGTGGCGAAGAGCTTGTCCTCGACCAGCACCCCCGCGCCGGTCAGCGCGTTCATGAGCGTGCTCTTGCCGGCGTTGGTATAGCCGACCAGCGAGACGGTCGGAATATCGGCCCGGCCGGCCACCTCGCGCTCCTTGCGCGCCTGGATCTTGGCGAGCTTGGCTTTGAGCTCCTGGATACGATGTGCGACCAGCCGGCGGTCTTCCTCGAGCTGTTTTTCACCAGGGCCGCGGACGCCGATACCCCCCTTGTACCGGGAGAGGTGGGTCCACATGCGCTTCAGCCGGGGCATCGCATACTCAAGCTGGGCCAGCTCAACCTGGAGATGAGCTTCATGGGTGCGCGCATGGGTCGCAAAGATGTCAAGGATGACCTCGGTACGGTCGACGACCTTGACATCGAGCGCGCGCTCGAGATTTCGCGTCTGCGCTGGCCCGAGGTCGTTGTCGAAGACGACGACATCCGCCTCGTGGGCCAGGACCATCTGCTTCAGCTCCTCGACCTTGCCCGATCCGATGTAGGTCGCGATGTCGCCTTGCTGCCGCTTTTGAAGCATCGAGCCGATGACTTGCAGGCCGGCCGTGCTGGCCAGGCCGCGAAGCTCGTCGAGGGGGTCGTCATCGCTCGGTTCGTGGTCGGGGAGGATTACCCCGACAAGAAGGGCACGTTCAGGACGTCCCAAACGCTCGGTGCGTTTTAGATCAATCAAGGGGTATCATGACCTCATTTCGGCTTCGGGGCAAAATGCATCCATTTCATGCCGCCACGTTCAAATTCTATGTCGACAGAGGACAGGCGTCAACGAGCAACCGGGCCAGCTTGCCCCGGCAAAGTCGGCACGTCCACTCATTGCAACGAATTGACACCCTTCTCGACGGGAAGGTTCGGTAGGCAGTGGGCCGTGAGCAGAAGGAGGCGAGCAGTGGGCTGGCCGGGTGGTTGTGGTGGCACTGGCGGAAGCGCCAGTGACGGCCAATAAGACCCAAAAGACCGTCACGCCGGATCACGCAGTCTCAGCATTCGACACGTCGATCGCCAGTAATTGTTCAACCGTCAGTGGACAGACCTTGGGGAACGTCGCTGCGGGCACCCCTGTCTCAGACGCGGCCAGCTCAACGGCGTTTTCGTAGGCTGCCGGCAAGACGGTTTCTGCGTGGGTCCGAAGGAAGCCGCGGCTGGCGAGGTCGGCGAGCTCCTGGCGCTGGCTCAGAATTGTGGTTCGCCAGCTCCGCGACCGCTTCTCCGGCTGGAAATCCCACTTGAGCAGATGAGCCAGGAGAACCACCAAGCGGCTCTTGACCTCTCGCCGGTCTCTTCGTGCCATATCCGCCAGGTACTCGGCCAGGTTTTCCAGATCGAGCGCCGCGAGCTCCCGGCGACGGATCAGGTCAGCCATCGCTTCCAGCCACGCCGTCTCATCCTCGGTGAACAGTGCGGCCAGCGACTCCGCGGTAGCCATTGCCATATGCGTCTCCTCTCCACGCCCATTACGATACAGCGTGATGATAGCGATCGGCTACTGGAGGCGTAAGCGACGGATCCCTGCCACAAAATAGATGCAGCGACGCCGAGTTAATCACCCCGAAATACCCTGTGGGGATGAGTCGTCCCCTGGCTTCGATCTGCATAAGCCACGGCGAGCAGGTGTCCGTCGAGGCCGAGCAGGGCAATCTCTCCCTCCAGACCCGTCGCGCCAGCCAGACTTGCCGTTTCAAGGTTGCGGCCCTGGGTGACATCCGCGGCCTGCGTGGCGCTCAGGGTGAATACCGGCAAGTCGGCGACGGCCGCAAGCAAGGGGTGAAGCTTCTCGGCGAGCATCTCCAGAGTCAGGTTCATGGGGTCGGCCGCGGTCTCTAGCCCAAACGGTCCGATGCGGGTGCGCACCAGCTTCTCGATCAAGCCGCCGCAGCCCAGCGTCTCGCCCACGTCGCGCGCCACCGAGCGGATGTACGTCCCCGCGCCGCAGTCGATCTCCAGCTCGAGGCGCGGCCATCGGTACGCCAATAGCTCGGCCCGATCGATGCGCACCAGCCGAGGCTTCAGATCGACCGCCTGGCCGGCACGTGCCAGATCGTAGGCGCGCTGGCCTTTGACCCGGATCGCTGAAAATTCCGGCGGTAGCTGGGCCACCATGCCGACATGACTGGCTACGGCCTGTTGCACCTCTTGCTCGGACGGGACGCGCGGGCTTTCAACGGCGGTCACCCGGCCGTCGGCATCCAGCGTGTCGCTGCGAGCACCCAGCAAGATCACCGCATGATAGGTCTTGGTCATGCGCTGGATGCATTCGACCAAACGGGTCGCCGCTCCCACGCAGACGATCAAGACCCCGGAGGCCAGCGGGTCCAGCGTCCCCGCATGGCCGACCTTGACCCGCGGCAAGAGCATAGCGACCCGATCGACCACCTGGCGCGACGTGATACCGGAAGGCTTATGAAGATTCAAGATTCCAATCATGGCCCCGCCCCGCCTGTCTTTGCCCTCTGGAAAATCCCGCCGCAGCTCTTAGAATGATCGTGTCTTCTATAGCATGTGCGATCGAGCTTGCGCACGCTTTCGACCCTACAGGTTCGCGTGGGGCGGATGCAACCCCTGGTGGAAGAACACATTGCCGATCCTGCCCGCCGAACCCGATTTCTACCCGCCGGAACTCTGGCTCGACCCTGAATCCGTGCCGCGCTCCACTTCCGAGTCGGTCTGGTGGTGCTTGCACACCAAGCCAAGGCAGGAGAAAGCCACGGCGCGTGAGTTGCGCAAGGGCGGACTTACATTCTATTTGCCTCAGGTTCTCAAGGAAGATCGCACGCCTCAGGGACGCAAGATCCGTTCGGTGATCCCGCTCTTTTCCAGCTATCTCTTTCTCCTGGGCGATCTTCAAGACCGCCTGGCTGCCCTGCGCGGAAACCGGCTGGTCACTGTACTTGAAGTGAGCGATCAGAAAACGATCGAGCTCGACCTGCGGCAGATTCACAGGATGCTCAGCTCGGGCCTGCCTGTGCAGCCGGAGGCGACCGTCCCCGTCGGCGCCAGGGTGAAAATCACGACCGGGCCTCTCACAGGGATCGAGGGAACGGTGATCCGCCGCGGCAAGCGCGACCAGTTCGTGGCCCTCGTCCACTTCCTGGGGCGGGGAGCAACGGTCGACCTTCAAGACTGGCAGGTCGAGCTGGTTATCGAGGTTTGAGGAAAGCAGCATTCAGGGGTGCAGGGGCAGCTTAACGGGCAATTCGCCCGGCCGCGTGCTCATCGAAGTCTTGAGGCGCCACGCGTCGGTCACAGCCACCCAACCACAGCGCTACGGCGTCCCCGCAGGCACAGAAGCAGAGATAGTCTCACGGTCCGGTCGCGGCGGTACGGCGCGATTCGGTGACCTTGACGCCGGCCATGTCTTCCAGAGGTTCGGTCAGGTCATCGTGCTTGAGGAAGATACGGCACGTGGCCAGACGTGGCTCGGGCTTGGTCACTTTGACGGAGATCCACAGGTCCATTTCCTTGGCTGCTCCCAGACGGGGGATGATCGGGAAATCAACCTCGTCTCCGGTGGGAGGGCCCGTGGCGTTTTCCGACGGTCCACCGCCGGTCGCCTTGACCGTCAGGTTGCTCGAAAGCTTGGCCCAGATCTTCAGGTTGGTCGCCTCTTTGGTTCCATAGTTTCGCACGCGAATGAAGAAGCTCGTCGTGCCGTCGACATCGACGACCCTGCGCTTCTCGCGGACGACGAGATCCACATCCGGCATACCCTGGACGTCGGTGATCTTGCGTCCGGTCTGGTAGATGCCGTTGTCGCCTCGCGCCTCGACGTTGACCTCGTACTTGGAGATCCCTCCCATCCGGATCTCAAATTCCAGCGCCCTGGGCTTGTCCTTGATGTCAATCTGAGGAATGGTCCACTGAAGCCGACGTGTGGCCGCGTCGTACTTGGCGCCGGGAGGGTATTTGACCAGCCGGCCGCTGACATCCAGCGTCGCCAGAATCTTCACGTTGCGCGCCGGAGCTGTGCCCGTGTTCTCAAGCATGATCGTGTACGGGGCGACCGTGTCGGTGAACCGCTTGTCCGGTCCGGTCAGCGTCATCCTCAGCTGGGGCTCGACCACCTCGACCTTCCGCGTGACCTGGGAGGAATCCTTGTCGAAATCGACGTCCGGGCTTTTCGCCTCGACGCGGCACCACTGCTGGCCCCCTTGAATGGCATCGACTGTTAGCGGGTCCAGATCTTCGCGCTGGCCAGCGCCCAGCTCCTGGATGGGCAACTCAAAGCTGTTGTCGTCGTTGCGCTCGCCGGTGTCGTGACGCAGGCCGCCGCTGAGCTTGGCCTGGACGGTTACGTTCCGCGCCGGGCCGTTGCCCTGGTTGATCACGGCGATCCGGAACTCGGCCGTCTTGTTCTTGAGCACCTTGCCGTCGGTGGGAGCCTGCACGACTTCAAGCTTCAGCCGGGGCCTGCGCACCTGGCTGGTCGCCTTGCTGCCGGCTTGAAACATCACGGTCGCCGCGTGGTCGAGGCTGCCGTCGTTCCTGTTCGGCTTGCCCTTGAGCAGGATGACGCGCTCGGAACCGGCCGGCAGCGTGCTGATCCGCCAGCTATAAAGCGAGTCACCAACCTTCTGGGCCTCCGGCTGGCTGGAGACGAAATCCAGCCCGGCGGGGAGCTCATCGCGGACAACGACTCCCATGGCATCAGTCGATCCGCTGTTCCGGACAACGAGCTTGAAGATGGCCTCGCGATTGAACGTGAGCGCCGGCGGGGCTTGCACCTCCACCGAGACCACCACTTCTTGCTTGCCCAGCGGTAGGTGATCGGCCGGCAGCACGTAACCCGAGCCCTTGCCATCCTCGTCAGCCTCCGCCCCTGTCCCCGCGGCGTTAGGCGGAGTCTCACCACCCTGCGGTGCTCCGACCGGAGCAGGAGCCGGCGGCGGTTGAGCCGAAGCACCCGGGGCCGCACCCGCCAGACTGGCCGCGGCAGGCTCGCCTGGGTCCCCAGTCGGTTTCACCTCGGGATCGCGCCGGGGCATCAGTTGTTTGTTCTTGCCTTTGCCGGGTTTCTTCGCGGGCTGCGGGTCGGGAACCTCCTGGCCCGGAGATTCACTTGCGGCCGGCTGCGTGGCCGGCAAGGCGTCGGACAAGCCTGGCCCGCTCTCAAGACGCACGCCGGACTTGCTTCCCTCGGCCTCCTCCGGCGTGGCCGGCGGCTGAGGTACGGGCGATGCGCCCTGGGGCGCGCTTCCCTTTTCGGGCGCGTCCTGCCCACGCACCAGTACCGGTTGCCACGCGAGGAAGAGTGTCAGTCCGATCAAGAGCAAGAGTCGCCGGCCCATGGCAACGATCCCCTCCTTGGGAACGACCCCGGTCGACGCCGCACCGTGGGAATGTCGCAAGCTGGCGAGATCTGCGTCACGACAGGGAGAACACGTGCAGGCCGTTGTGAAGGGTCATGCCCTCAGGCAGCGCCGGCCCGCTCTGGGAGATCCAGTTGAACCGGTTGATAACAGAAGCACGGCATCCGGGGAAGGGCAACCGCAACGAATCGGGGATTGTACGTTCCAGAGTCAAGGATGCAGCATGCCTGACGCGCTGGGTGCCACGCTCACGCGAGAGTGAACGTGACGGGCTCGCTGGGGCATCACGTCAACTCCAGCACGCTTGCTCTGGCGCAAGCGTGGCACCCGGCGAAGACCGTGCCCGTGGTCGCGAAGCCAGAGCCGGAAGCCTCAGCGACAATAATGCACTCTCACGCCGGCACTGACCGTAGCAGCCGAAGAATCCCGGCTTCGCGGACCCGTCATCTGATGTCGCACTCGCGCGCCAGTGCTTCCGCAATCATTTCGGGGCTCTCATCGCGCTCTACGGGCCAGGGGCGGACCTCGGCCAGGCCGCGGAACCAGGTGCCCTGGCGTTTGGCAAACTGGCGGGTGCGCGTCCGCACCAGGTCGATCGTTTCGTCCAGGCGAGTGGTGCCGTGCAGCATGGCGATCACCTCGCGGTACCCAACTGCCTGCGCGGCAACCGTGCTCGGCTGCCGCACTTTTGACCAGAGCCAGTGCACCTCGTCGACCAGTCCCGCCGCGAACATCGCGTCCACGCGATGATGAATTCTCTCGTGCAGATCGCCGCGAGACCGCTCCAGTGCAAAGACGAGCGTTCCCGCGGGAGCGGGACGGTCGTGCTCGGATTGCAGGCGGCTGAGGGGCTGACCGGAGATCTCGATCACCTCGAGCGCCCGGATGATCCGCCTTTGATCGTTGGGGTGCAGCCGCGCCGCGGTCGCCGGGTCGAGCATTCTCAGCCGCTCGAAGAGCACACTCAGGCCCCGCTCGGCCGCCTCGCGCTCCAGCCGGCAGCGGAGGACCGAGTCAGCCCCGGGCCCCTCGAACAGCCCTCGCAAGAGTGCCTTCAAATAGAGCGCAGTGCCTCCCACGAACAGCACCCGCCTGCCCCGGTTTTCGATTTGGCCGGCGGCGTCGATCGCCCACCGGCGGTACTCGGCCACGCTCGACGATTGCCACGGGTCCAGCACGTCGATCAGGTGATGCCGAACTCCTCCCTGCTCTCCGATGGTCGGCTTGGCCGTGCCGATGTCCATCCCGCGGTACAGCGTCATCGAATCCAGCGCGATGATCTCGGCATCCAGCCGATGCGCCAGGGCCACGCCGACGGCCGACTTACCCGAGGCCGTCGGACCGGTCAGATAAATCGCTCGGTGAAGACGTCGATGCAGCGACGCCATGTCCTGTCCCTGTTCCAGCTCCGGCACCATTCCCTACACCACCTGTCTGCTCTGGTTCGCTCTGAACGAAGCAAAATCTCCGACCAAGTGTACATTAATACACAATGTGCGTATAATAACACTAAGGAGGGCCGGCACGAGGTGGCCCTTGCGCGAGGCTACTGACGGAGTTTCATCCATGACGAGTTTACCCGCCGGCTTTCCGCGTCTCCACGACGACCCTGCAACCACGCCCCGCGTCCGGGTCGGCCCGCCACACGGGACTGGAGCGGCCCGGCTGAGCCTTTTCATCGGTGGCGTCGCCTATCACCTGCGGCCACTTGCGCCCGATCCCCCGGCCGCGGCGCGTGTCTTCCGGCTGCGTAAATTCGACGGCACGGAGTACGACGTCGCGCAGACCGCGGAGGGATTGACCTGCGATTGCCCCGACTTCACTCTCCACCGCGAGGGGAACGATCCGCAAGGTTGCAAGCACATTCGGGCACTTGTCGAGTGTGGTCTGCTGGCTGTCTACGGCGCTGCCAGTTCCGCTCCAGCGGAACATGGCACGACTACCGCTCCAACTGTGGATTCGACCCCGCCCTTTGTGCCGTCCAACGGTCAGCCGACGCAGTTTCTGGAAGTCGTCGAGCATGAAACTATGGGCTACCGGGCATGGGGTACATCTACCGGCCGATTCTTGGCCGAGCAGATGAGCCGCATTGTTCAATTGATCCGCTGGTCCGGGGCCACGACTCCGGAAGATCACGAGGACCGCATGGAAATCTACGACCGGGAACTGCGCGACCGGTTCTATGAACAGGGGTATCAGGACGGCCAGGAAGGCGGCCGCCGCGAGTCATGTCTCCGCCAAGGCCGCTTTGATTGACCGCATGGAGTTTCCGCGCTTTGACGACTCTGACAGGAGCCCGGCTGAGTCATTTATTCGTCTCGGCCGCGGTTCCAAAGAACGACACGATCGCGAGGGCCAATGGGAGCAACCCGTTGGCCCGTCGTGTTACGATGAATCCGCGATAAGGCGATATTGCGAGACAGATCTGCGCGGAAATGGCTTCGTCGCTCTTGCATGATCCAGGATTCTCGGGTATAGGCTTCAAATCCGTCATGTCTTCGATCAGCGACGCTCGAGCCGAAAGCTAGCCGCGGCCAGGGATGGCGTGGCAAGACACGGGCCATGAAGAGGCCCGGGGCCAAGGTCTCGTTGCGGTCGCACAAAAGGGGGAGCGACCGTCGCTCCCTCGGTTCCGACCGGGAAGTTCGGCCAGTTCGTAGCGCAGCCTGGGCTCGCCCGCACGTGCGGGAATGCGACTGCCAGGGAGGTTCAAGTGCGCCGCAAGGCGTGGCGAACCATCCAGGGCGGGGCGCCAGAGTCGGGGCGGCTCTCGATCGGTTCGCTTCAGGGACGATCGCTCATGGGACGATCCGCAAGCCAAGACTCCTCGGCGCCAGGGAAGGTCTTCGAGGGGCCCGCGAGCATCCTGCCCCGCGCAATGGCACGGTGGGGACCCCGATCCCCAGCGCAGTGGGGCGAGAGGCTCTTCATGGTGCTGCTGGCGGCTGCCACGGTGCTGGCAATCCTTCCCAAGGACGCCAGAGCCCAGCAGGGCGACAGGCTACCCGAGGGGACGATCTCCGAGATCCGGATCGATGGCAACGCCACGATCTCCTCCGAGAAAATCCGCGCCAAGCTGCTTAGCCGGGTTGGGCAGCCGCTCGACCAACAGAAGGTCGAGGCCGACCTGAAAAGTCTGATGGGCACCAAGTGGTTCTCCGACGTCCAGCCCTTATGCTCGGAATCTCCGCCCAAGAGCGGCAAGTACATCTTGCTCTTCAAAGTGCGTGAGATGCCCGTCATCAAGTCGGTTGAATTTCGGGGCCGCAAGGGCGTTCCGATCAAGCAGATCGAAGAGAACACGAACCTCAAGGTGGGCAGCCGTGCCGATCCGACCACGGTCCATCTTGCCCAGCAACAGATCCAGCGCTTGTACCAGGAAAAAGGCTACGATCTGGTGCAGGTCAAGCTGGTGGAGGGGGGCAACGTCGGCGAAACCAAGATCATCTTCGAGATCTTCGAGGGCCCCAAGTTCAAGATTGCCAGCGTCGATTTCAAGGGCAACGTCTTCGCCTCTGACGGAACGCTCTGGAACAAAATCGGCAGCCGCAAGCCGATCCTGGGGCTGGTCGGCGGCAAGTACCAGCAGAACATGCTCGAGGAAGACAAGCGCAAGCTCACCGATTACTATCAGTCGCAGGGCTTCTTCGAGGTCAGGGTCACGCCGGTGACGCGGCCGGGCAACGATCTGGGCGACATCAACCTGACCTTCGTCATCTCCGAGGGCACCCGGTACAAGGTCCGGAACCTGATCTTCGAGGGGAACAAGAAGATCAAGACGGCCGAGCTGCGCGAGGGCCTGCAACTGCACTCCGGCAAGCCCTTTATCGAGGCCGTACGCGAGGCTGACCTGAGACTGATGCTCTCGCGCTACTTCGCGATGGGCTGCATCGACACCGAGATCCAGTTCGAGCCCCGGTTCACCAACCAGCTCGGGGTGGTCGACTTGGTCTACAGGGTCGAGGAGAAAGACGAGTACTTAATCGGCGAGCTGAGGTTCGTCGGCAACACGCGGACTAAGGACAACGTGATCCGCCGCGAGGCCGTGATGGCGGGGCTCTTGCCCGGCGAGATCCTCGACAAGAACCGGCTCGAGATCTTCGAGAAACGGCTGAAGACGCTGGGTTACTTCCATAACAACCAACAAGACATGAACAGCAAGCCGATCGAGGTCAAGATCATCAACCGTCGGCCCAAGGACAAGCCATACGGCGACTTGATGATGCCGCTCTTGGGCGACGGCGAAGGAATGACCCGTGCGCGCATGCAAGACCCGGGCTCGGGGGTCGAGCTCGTGCCGGCACCCGAGCCGGTTCCCGATGCGAACAACGTGCCGCGGCTGGAAAACCCCAGGCCCTCCGGGCCGGGTCTCTTCGGCTCGGGCAACTTGTTCAGTCCGACGCCGGATACGGCACCGCCCTTGGTCGTGCCCCCGCCCGGTCCCACACGGCCGGCGCCGATGCCCGCTCCAGCCCCTGGGCCACGCGGTGTGCCGGGCGCGCCGCCGGTCGGGTCGGGAGAGCCCCCGGCCACCTTCCCGAGCATGCCGGGATTGAACATGACCGACGTCGGGCCTGACCGCAACGATCCCTTTCCCAACCGCTCGTTCGCCGACATCGTCACCGCGCTGGACGAAGCACCCACGGGCCGGTTCATGGTCGGCGTGGCGGCCAGCAGTTTCCAGGGGCTTTTCGGCAACATCAGCATTTATGAACGGAATTTCGACATCTTCAACGTGCCCCGCTCGTTCAATGACTTCTTCAATGGGACGGCGTTCCGGGGCGGTGGTCAGGAAATGCGGATCGATATCCAGCCGGGAACCAACATCAACCGGTTCCAGATCAGCTTGCGTGACCCGTACCTCTTCGACCTGCCCATAGGCGGCGGCGTGGCGGCCTACTGGTTCAATCGTTTCTACCCCGACTGGGATGAGCGCCGCGGCGGTGGCCGGTTCACGCTGGGCCGCCAGTTCGGCACCAGCATCTACGCCGACACCGCGCTACGGATCGAGGATATCAACTTCTACGGCTTCCGCACCCCGACCCCGGCGCGTTACCTGGCGGCGGCCGGCGAATCGACGCTGGTGTCGCTTCGGCCCAGCCTACGGTTTGACAACCGCAACAGCCCGTTCTTGGCCACCAAGGGCCAATATGCCGAGTTCTCCTTCGAGCAGGGCTGGGGCACGTTCACATGGTCGAAGTTCGACGCCGAAGGTCGCACCTACTTCACCACCGGCAGCCGCCCGGACGGGACGGGCAAGCGGTTCATCACGCTGCGAGGTCACTTCGGTATCGCGACCCAGGGCATTCCGGTCTACGAAAGTTACTTTGCCGGTAACTTTGGCAGCCTGCGCGGGTTCCAGTATCGCACCATCAGTCCGCACGCTTTGGGCGTGCCGGTCGGCGGCGTCATGATGGCCTTGGGCTCGATCGAGTATCAGTTCCCGCTCACGGCCAGCGATTCCTTCCAGCAAGTGATCTTCTCCGACTTCGGCACCGTCGAAGGCGACTATAGTTTCCACAAGATCCGCGTCTCGGTTGGCACCGGGCTTCGTATGCTCATTCCTCAGATGGGCCCCATTCCCCTGGGCTTCGACCTCGCCTTCCCGCTGACCTACGCCGAAGGCGACCGCTTGCGGTACTTCAACTTCAGCATGAGCGCGATGTATTGAGTGATACCTTGTTGCCCCAATGTTGTCTCCGTTCCCAAAGACCTTCGTAGCGCCTCCGGCCTTGAAACGGCGGATCCGTCGCTGAGGTCTCCGGCTCCGGTGTGAAGTGGCGCGGGCGACGTGTCAGGACGCGCGAGCGCGCTATTGGGCGAACTGCAACGCGTGCAGGTGACTCTCAAATACGCGTCAGGCACGCGCGTGCGAGGGCGATACCCGGCGCTGCCTACCGGTCACTGCCCACTGCCGACCTCCCTCTTCCCTCTGTCGACCGCCCTCTGCCAGGTTGCGTGGCAAGGGGGCTCTCGTCTACGTTAAGTGAATAGTGAGGAACTGCCCTTGGCTCTCTGGTCACGAGACGCTCGATGATTCGCTACTTCCTGGTTCTGGCCGTGACCGGGGGCTCGCTGCTCCTGGCCAACTTCGTCCTGGGATGGTTCGCCGCGGATGAGGTTCGGGGGCCGCACGCAGTCTGGCATGGCATTCATCTGCTGTTTTCGCTGTTCACGGTCGTTTGCCTGCTGGGCATCCATTCCATCGTCTACACGTACTTCATGGCCACGGCCAAGTGGGCCAAGGAAGTGGTGCACGTTTACCAGCTTCCGGAGTGGTTCGTCGCCCATGCCATGCGCAACAAGCGGCGCAATTTCCGGTTCATCATGGGCTCGATGACCGCTCTTGCCATCACGGCGTGGCTGGGCGCGGCGGCCGACACCCAGGGGACGGGCTATGCACCCTGGCACCTTGTCGCCGCCACGATCGCGATTGCTTTCAACCTGGGGTCGTTCGTCGTCGAGTATGCGGGTATCGTAGCTCATCATCGGCTGCTTCTGGAACTGAAATCCCAGGCGGACAGGCTGCGGGAAGCGCGCTACGGTGCCGGCAGCGCAGCCGGCACGCCGGTCGAAACATGAGACTCAATGACTGACTAACGAACCCGCGCTCTCAGCGCTGGTTTGAGACCTCGAGGAGGCCTGCATCGCTGATGTCGCCGCTTGGTATTGTCGTATTGATCGTGCTGATTGACCTGCTTGGCTTCTCGCTGGTCATGCCGCTGCTGGCTCCCTTTGCCGAGCAGTACGGGTTTCGCGAGTGGCAGATCGGGCTTCTTTTCGCGGCCTATCCGCTCTGCCAGCTCATCGCCGGTCCGATCCTAGGCCGGCTGAGCGACCGTTACGGCCGCCGGCCCCTCTTGATCTTCAGCCAGGCGGGGACAGCGCTTTCCTTCTTGATCCTCGGGCTCTCACGCAACTTCACCGTCATGCTGCTGGCCCGCATGCTCGACGGTGCCTCGGGCGGCAACATCCTGGTGGCACAAGCTTACGTGGCCGACGTGACCACCCCGGAGAACCGGGCCAAGGGTATGGGGCTCATCGGCATGGCGTTTGGCCTGGGCTTTGTCTTCGGCCCGCTCTTAGGCGGGCTATTGCTCGGATTGCCGGTGGCCGAGGGCTGGCGTCTAAGGCTGCCTTTCTTGGTGGCCGCGGGATTCTCAACCCTAGCCTGGGTGATGGTGCTCTTGCGACTGCCCGAGTCGCGTAGCAGCCAAGCCGAGGTCCACGAAAAGGCGCGCGTGCTGAGCTGGCAAGGACTCTCCGACACAGCGCGACTGCCGGGCATCGGCCAGCTCGTCCTCCTGGGCTTTCTCTCGGTCCTGGCGTTCGCAGCCCTCGAAGGTACGCTCTCGCTCTTCTTGGAGCGGCGGATGCACTGGAACGCCCGGACGGCCTCGTTTGTCTTTGCCGGCTTGGGCTTCTTAAGCGCACTGGTGCAGGGAGGGCTGATCCGCCGCCTGGTCCCCAAGTTCGGCGAGCCACGCCTTATCGTCTGGGGCATCGCCATCGTCGCCCTGGGTTTCGCGGGGGTCGCCCTGGTCTCCGGCGCGCAGGGACTGGCCGTGGCGCTCTTGCTGGTAGGACTGGGTCAGGGTCTGCTTGGACCGTCCATCAGCGGCTTGCTATCGCGGATCACTCCCATGAGCGAGCAGGGAGCCGTCTTCGGAACCCTCTCGTCGGCCCAGACCCTGGCGCGGATGCTCAGCTACGGGACTTCCAACGTGCTCTTAGGCCGGGTCTCATCCGGCGCTCCGTACTGGTTCGCTTTTGTGGTCTCTGTCGTCGCGGCTCTGCTGGCGCTGGGGTTTCTGCCGCACTTGACGCATCATCTGGGCGCCGGCCAGGCTGCTGCTGAGGGCGAGGGCCCTGCCGCCGCAATCGGTTCCTCGGGCAAGTCGCGGTCGAGGAAGCCGCCGATCTCTTCCGGGTCAGTATAAGGATAACGCGTCATCACGTGGATCACCGCGTCGCGATGGTTGATGAGAATCCCGACGGCCTCGACCAGAGCCTCGGCTCGGCACGCGAGCAGCCGGTTGAGGAAGAATCGGCGGAGCTCGCCTGTGGCCGGAGCCGGGTCAGAGGTGACCATGTCGAAGAGGCGCTGGGCTGCCGGATCGCCGGCGGGGTTCCTGTGCGTTGCGAGATACCGCGCCGCGGCCCGCAGTCCCTGGGGATCGGTCCTAACCCACTCCATGATGCCCTGATTGACGAGAAGCCGGGGAATCTTGGGCGGCTCGGGACGGCCGCGATCCGGCGTTTCCAGCAGGATCGCCAGCGCCCAGGCTCGTGAAACCGACGTCGGGCTGGCAACTGTCACCACGCGCAGGCCGTCGAGCTGCCTGGGCTCAGACGCGTACCACGGCCGCATCGCGAAGAGC
This sequence comes from Isosphaeraceae bacterium, assembly GCA_052146555.1. GTDB lineage: Bacteria > Planctomycetota > Planctomycetia > Isosphaerales > Isosphaeraceae > Aquisphaera. The sequence continues at coordinate 44,974 of JBKQMU010000336.1, read as the reverse complement.
AGCCGGGTGGGAGACGTGGCCTTCGAGTCTTGTGTTTGCAACCAAACATAGCCGAGCCGATCATACTGCCGGCCGGCGCGCTTGAACTCGCCTCCAAGCCTGATGTCACCTCGCAGTGAGCCCAGGTTCTGAAGCTGCTCGAACGTCATGGAGTTGGTCAATTCGTTGGGCATGTCGACCTCAGCGCCGGCGGGAAGCCGCTCGTTGAGCACCTCGAGCGTTCGCGGAGTGATCGCGTCGAGCCAGTAGGTCAGCTCGAAGCCCCGGCGCCAGGCTCCGCGCGGCCCTCCAATGAGAGCGTTGTAATACGACAGCTCAAACGGGTGAATCCGGAAAAGGTCGATGGCCGCCGGCACCAAAACAACGGCCGCAACCACCCATGCCGAAACCGCCGGGAGCCAGGATCTCCCAATCTCCCTATTCCGCCGACCCAACCGTGTCAGCCAGGTCAAGGCTCTTGAGAGGGCGTCTGCCCCCCAGCCAGCGAAGGCCGCCAGGAAGAAGAAGGTCGGGAGGAACAGCCGGACGCCATCGTGGGCGGGTGTCGGCAACATCCGCAACACCGGAAGAGTCAGAAATTGGAGCAGGAAATAGATCGGCAGACGATCGCGTCTCATTTTGCCCAGCGTCCAAACAATCCCAACCGCGGCGGCCGCCAGGATGGTCACCGGAACTGTAATGCCCAGGAGCACCCAGGCGTTATGCCAGGGCAGGCTGTATTCGTAGGTCTGGCCGAAGTAGATGATCTGGATGCGGGGCAAAACGTGCTCGCGGTCGTTGCTGAGGGTGTAGTAATGGGCCAGCCGCGGCAGGGTCTCGCGCCACCAGGCGGGGTTGCCCAGCCAGCCAACCACAGGCGCGAAGGCGAGAATGGACGTCCAAATTTCAAGCGCCGGCCGTTCCACCCCCCAGAGCTTGCTGCGCGGGAAGAGCCGGCCCAGCAGGCGACGCCCGAGCCAGAGCAAAAGAGGCACCGCCAGAATCGCGCCCGACCAATCGCTGGAGGGCCGATGCACGAATAAATTCGTCTTGGCCGGTGGCGGAAGCTGACGCTCCAGACTTTGGATCTCTTGGAAAGCCAAGCCCAGGGGCACAAGCAAGAGCCCGGGGGTCACGATGCCATCGACCCAGTCATTTCGGCCACCACGACCGACGAACGTGCGCGGCAAGTGCCCCAGAACCAACCAAAGCAAGAGCGGCAGGAGGACGCCCACTGCCGCCATCTTCTCGAGAAACGCAAGTCCCAGAAGAACTCCGACGAGGACCCGCCAGCCTCTGGCTTTCTCTTCATACAGCCCTTTCCAGAAAGCCAGGGAGGCCGCCGCCCAGAGCAAGAGGCCCGGGATGTCCGTGTCGATCAAGTGAGCCTGACCATAAAGCCGCGGCATCAAGAGAAGCGAACCGGCCGAGACCAGCCCCACGGTCCAACCATAGCGCCGCGCCAGAAACGCGAAGGCCAGGGCAATTATCAGGGCAAAATCGATCACCGAGGCCATCCGTCGCGACGAGATATCTTTCATCCACTTGCCAAAGACTGAATGCGCCGCCAGGTTCAACTGGCCAGCCAGCGGGGGATGAAAGTTGATGCCGTGCCGGGCATAGGGCCAGTAATATAGGAGGGTCATGGGATCGAGCAAAGCGCGGAGGTCGTCTCGGGATCGGGCCTGGGCAAGCTGCTCCCACCACTGGGCCGATAGGACCTGGCTGTAACGATACGCCGGCTCGTCCCAGGTTAGGCCAAAGTCTCCCGTGGTGGGCACCAACGCAGCCAACGCGAGGGCGAAGACGAGCAGGGTCGGGCCGCCCAGCCACTTGCCGCCCCCCTCGATGGTCACAAGGGGATTCTCTGCTCCGGACCGGACGCGCTCACTGCTTATCGTGGCAGCGTCTTCGACTTTCCCGGAAATGACCACCGTTTCCGTCCTACTCGGGGCACCATCATCGAGACCGGCGTCCACTCATTTGATCGCCATCATAAGGCGAATTAGCACCGCCGAATACCGGTTAGAAAGTTCAATCCACGATCTCGGACAGAGTGGCTCCAGCTCCTCTTTTTGATCACGCCGCGGTCAGCCCGAATCGCCGGAACAATCAGCAGAGGACTGACCGATCGGCATAATCATGAAAATGCATTCGTCCGGCCCCTATTGCGGGCGGTTTTTCTCAAGCAGCTGAGTTTGGGTTGTAATGCGGCGCCGGATTATTTACCCTAAATTGCGGGCGTGCCCGTGATTTACCAGTTGTGTCCGTCGAAAGCCTGGCGAGTGTCCTAAACTTTCGGCGGTCCAGTTCAAGGAGATGCATCAATGAAGCGGTACCTCATGACCCTGGTCCTGAGCGGATTGGTTGGGTCTCTGGTCCTGGCCAGCAACGCCGAAGCTTGCCACAAGAAGAAGAGCACCTGTGCTCCGGCCCCTGTGTGTGCAGCGCCCTGTCCGCCGCCGGCTCCCGTCTGCGAACCTGTATGTGCTCCTGCCTGCCCGCCGCCGGCCAAGAAGTGCGGCCTGTTCTCGGGTTTCAAGGGATTTGGCTGCCACAAGAAGGCCTGCGCACCGGCACCCGTCTGCGAGTGGGCGCCTGCGCCCCCCTGTGAGACGGTCGCCTATTCGGCTCCCGTTATCTACGCGGCTCCTGTCTTGTCGTCCCCCCAAGCCTCGTACCAGCACTGAATCGATTCTCTTGCTGCCTTCCCTCATGAGCGCATGCTCCAAGCATGCGTGATGTAAAGGGCATGCTCCTTACGATCTCGGTCGGGCGTGAGCCACACGACTGTCGCGTCCGGCCGGATCATCTCAGCTCTTCCCCGCTCAATCTTCTCATCACTTCCTCGAGATCGTCGTAGGGAAAGATCCAGACCAAAGGCACGTCGAACTTGCGAACCACGAATGCCGGGTGCCCTTCCTCGGCGAGCCTGCGGTGCGGTTGGGACCAGGCGCCGGGGCGGTTCTGAAGCACATACCAGGTGGGCCGCCCGGGATCGACCGGATAGATCCGCGGCGGCAGCTCTCCGACTCGCCGCAGGTAGAGCCAGCTCGTGGGAAACGTCGCGAAAGAGATGGACTGCCCCGGTGGCGTATGCTCGCGAAGCCATGCTCTGGCCTCCGCGGAGAGCCCATCCCAGTAGAACGTCGGCTCCATGCCCAGGCGTCTTGCCCCCGGAAGCCCCCCAACAAGCGGGCTAAAGTAGGAAAGCGGGACGGGCAAGAAGAGCAGGACGCTCAGGAACCCCTCGAACACTGCGGCGGCCACAGCCAGCCGGCCACGCGGGCCAAGCCGGTCGCGCAACTCTCTCGTGCCCAGCCCCACCAGCATGCTGAGCACGCCGAAGGCGGGCAAGAACAACCGCACGCCGTCATGCCCGGGTGTATGTGGTAGAGCCCGCAGGCCGATCAAGAGAAGCCAGTGACCGAAGATCAGGGGTCCCAGCCGCTCCCGGCTGTTCAGACGAATGGCCCGGACGATCCCGGCACCTGCCAATAGCAAGAAGCCAATGGGTGTGACCAGAACGGTCCAGACCAAAGTGTTATACCAGGGCAAGGACTGCCTTGGTGTCTCGTAAATCACACCCAGGAACTGCACCGGGATCGGGATCGTCTCACCCCGCGTCAGGTTCGACCGGAGAAACCGAGCAAGGCCCGTGATCGGGTCGGTCCACCACGGAGGATTCAAGAGAACCAGAATCCCCACCGCCAGCGGCAGGCCAACAGCCAAAGTGAGCGCGCCGCGGCGGTCGCGGTTCCAGATGGTCCACGCAAGGAAAGGCAGCGGTAGGAACCAGCCCGTCAGTTTGGTCGCCAGCGCGCAACCGACGATGACCCCGAAAAAGATCGCCGCAAGCCAACCCCAATCGTCGCGGTCTTGGCTTTGCTCCTTTTCGGTCAAATTGACAGCTTCCGCGAACGCCATGATCGCCAGCAGCCATAGGGCCGTCAGGATGGCATCATAGGTGGCGTAATGACTGTGTCCGAAGAGATTAGGTTGAAAGACCAAGGCCGCGGCGGAGCCGATCCCCGCCAGAGTTCCCCACCGCTTTGAGGCAAACCAGAACAAAAGCCCGGCCGTTACGCTGAACAGAAGCATCGGTCCGAGCCGGGCACGTGGCAAATCTTGCCACGTCGGCGCCAGCAGATCGCCAAGCAAGCCGAGTAAGGCGTAAAAAGGGGGGTGCCCGTGCGGCTCCTCGCGTGCGAACGGCCAGAAGTAGTTGAGCACCCCCGAATCAAAGAGCAGCTTAGCGCGCGTGTCCAACTCGTCCGGACGAGGGACCAACGCCCCTTCCTGCTGGACGAGTTCCTGTTCCGGGGTTGGAGGAGTCCAGCGGCGGGCAAATCCGGGTGGGTCACGCAAGGCGCTGAACCAGGCGCGGAGCCGGGCTTCGCGCCCTATCGTGTAACCTTCGTCCCAGACAATCGCCAGAGAAGGCTCGGTGGCCAACTCAATCGCCAGAATAGAGAAACCCACAACCAGGCCGCAAAAAATCAGGCGACCGGGTTGGCTGATCATGGGCAGAAAGTAGTCCCCTCCGCAAACGCCGGCTTCCGCTCTCCCAGCCGGCTAGCGCTCCAGCTGAACCAGCTCGAGCCGGTGATCGACCAAGGAGGCCGCCCCTTGCGGCTCGAGATCGTGAGTGCGGATGAGCGCCACTTCCTGACAGCTAGGAAACAGGGGACAGCGAACGCACTCGTTCCAGATCTTGTGCGGCAGCTCGACCTTATCGATTTGACGATAGCCGCAACGCTCGAAGAACCCGACCGAGTAGGTCAGCGCGAAAACGGAGTCGATCTCCAGCTCACGCGCGGCGTCCCAGCAAGCCTCAACGAGGCGCCGGCCAACCTGCTGTCCTTGGGCGCCCTCGGCGACTGCCAAACACTTCAGCTCCGCGAGATCCTCCCAGAACACGTGCAAGGCCACACACCCAATGACCCGATTTTCGGCGTCGACCGCCACCAGGAATTCGCGGATCGACTCGTACAGCTCACCCATCGACCGCCGGATCATCAGTTTCCGGTCAGCGAAGGTCCGAATCAGCTCATAGATTGCAGGTACGTCGCCAACACGAGCGGGACGGATGTTCAATCGAGGAACCTCCCAGGCCGGCCCTCAGGCCGAATTGTCAGGCAGTCGAGAAGACAGACCCCGCCAAGCCGGGCACGTTGTGCCCAAGCTACGGAATGTAATTCTAGGACCCACGGCCGTGGAATCAAGGAAGGTTCGCGAGAGTGAACGGTGGGCAGGCGGCAGTAGGTTGGCGGTAGTGGGCGGTAGGCAGGTGGTAAGCGGGACGCTGGGCAGGCGGGAGTCCGTCGCGTCGGTTGCCTCGCCGACGTCTCCGTGAGCATGAGGGGCTCACGCCGCGGCACCCGCACGCGCTTGTCAAGACGCAAGCGTGGCGCCCGAAGCCGCTGCTTACCGCGGACTGCCCACTACCGCCTGCCCACTGCCCACTTTACGATCAGCGAGCCATCGATGCAACGGCCGGCGGAATGGCTGCGTGGGCGGCGAGGGCGGCGGAGGGGGACGAGATCTGTGCTGTCGGTGCGGACTCCGTACCACGAGTGGGGAGTACCCGCGTATTGTAATAGTCGACCATGTGGCGATAGTCGGGGCCGTGTGTCACCTTGACCAGCCCCACCGTTCGCGCCACCTCGTCGGTTGCTTGATCGAGGGTCCAGCCGCAGAACTTGGTCCGGTAGGCGATCTGCACCATCGAAGCGCGGTTTAGACCGTGGTGGCAGTGGAAATAAATCGGATAGTTGGTCGAATTGGCCAGGACGGCGGCCGCCTCATCCAGAAGGTCCGTCAGTGTCTTGGGGTTGGCCGTACTTCGTTGATCGACGATCGGGATATGAACCCAGCGCACGCCGAGTTCTTCCGTCAGAGCTTTCTCACTGACGGAGAGGGGGTGATCGTCGGGATGAGCCAGGGCCAGGACCGTGCGAATCTTGTAGTCGCTGACGATCCGCCGCATCGGCCAGTTCTTCTGCCAGCCTCCCCGGTAGATTTTGCCCGGCTCGACGACCGCGAACTGCCGCGGCAGGATGTAGTCGTGACCGTGCTGCCAGAGCTGCTCGAGACCCAGAAAAAAGAGACCGATCGCGAGTCCCCAGTTCACCCAATTTCGTCGGATGGTCATCCGGCCGATCTCCCCCCGATCCGGGCCAGGGCCGTCAACTCCGCCGGCCGTGGGGGAGAATGGCTCTCCACCAGTTGAGCGAAGGTGGCAAATCCTAGCAGGTGTTCACCTTGACAACAACCCAAACCTCTCAGCGAATCTAAGTCCAGCGCCTATGGGTATCTAAATCGACGCGGAGGGCCGAATTCTGGATCAAAACCGGAAAAACCGGCGCGTTCGCCAGGAAGAGTTCACAGATTCGCGAAAGATGGTACTCTGCCCCGCCCACGCTATCAAAAGAAAGGAAGCGACAGACGATCTGTCTACGGCCCGCCAGAGAAGACAGGCAGGAGCAGAAAGATTATGATGACAGCCATGTCCAGGTCGTTGCACTTCGATGGAGCCCTGGAGAAAGCGGAGCATTCCTTGGTGGTCCGACCCGAACGGCCAAGCGGCCCGATCTCAAAGGTTGTCGGCCTGTACCACAACCTGCTGCGCAAGACGCTCGAGCATTTCTTTCCCACGGCGATCCTGGAAATCGAGGGCGACCGCAGCATCATCGACTGGGATGGTAGTCCCGAGGAGACGCATTTTCATTTCATCGAAGACCCCGATCATTTGGGACTGCAGATCGTCTGGTTGGGCACGCGGCTGAGCTTCCGGCCCGAAAATCCCGTTCCGCTCTTGCCGCTGGAGCGGAGGGTGGTCGAGGTGAGCGTTCGCGCGGTCGATCTTCGTTTCCGCGGCCTCTTCGATCTGGATCTGGCCGATCGTCAAGAACGCTTTCAATATCTCACCGAAGACCTGATCATCGCCGACTTCTTGAGTCCCGTTAGTCCCTTTCGCATCCCCGCGGCTCTCGAGGCCTTACGAGTCGCGGCACTCTCCACCTATGAGAACCGGAGGGTCTCCACTGGAGCGCTCTTGCTGGGCTCCCCGAACGATCCGGCGGACCCCGACCGGACCAACACCAAGGGAGCGCCCCGGTTCAACAGCCGGCTCACCGCGATCAAGGGTTTTCACCGTCTCTGCGACGGCGTCCAGACGCTTTTCATCGTCGACCTTCACGGCAGCCTGCTGCGGATGACGGATATCGGCTCCTGGGCAGACCGCGTTCAGGGGCCCGACCCGCCGGAACACCCCTGCCCTCGGCAATATCAGAGCCATGCCAAGGCCACGCGCCAGGGCGGCCATATCTGCTTGATGCTGACCCCGAGCCAGGAGATCAAGGTCTTCCATGGCGGCACGATGAGCTTCAGCCTGAGCGATGCGCGGTGGCGGCTTCTGGATATTCCGTCCAAGTTCGCCGCCTGGAAAAGTGCGGTTGGCCAGACCACGCCACCGGACCTGGCTCTTATGCTCTTTCAGGCCGCGCTGAATTTGAGCGAGACCCGCGCCGGTGCCCTGTTCGTCGTGGTGCGCGAGCCCGAGCGCGCAATCCGCGACCTGATCGCACCGAGCGATCGGATTACCGAGGAGGTTGCTGTCGACGATCCCCAGGACCCGGAAAACCTCTCGCCGCGCATGGCCAAGCAGGCCCTCCATCATGCTGTCCGGGGCGCCAATTTGTGCGATCTCGAGCCGGCGGTACTGGAATCGATCGCCGGCCTGGACGGGGCCGTCGTGGTCGACGGTTCAGGCCGCTTGCTCACCTTCGGCGCGATCCTCCGCATCGCTCCTGAATCGCTCGAGCTGGTGCGGACGGTCCAAGGTGCGCGCACCGTCGCCGCCCGCGCCGCGTCACAGTATGGGCCGGTGCTCAAGATCAGCCAAGACGGCTATGTGACCATGTTCCTGAAAGGAAGACGGGTCTGGGAGCTGTAAATCCCCGAGAATGAAAGCGACCGCTCCGAATGCTCCTCGAATACCTCCAGGCGGCTCTCCGCCACGCGACTTACGAGATTCTTCCGGACGATGGCAGCTATTACGGGGCCATTCTTGAGTGTCCAGGCGTATATGCGACTGCCGTGACTCTCGAGAACTGCCGGGAAGAGCTTCGTGAGGTTCTTGAGGAATGGGTCCTGCTCAGGGTGCATAGGAACCTTCCCGTCCCGGCCATCGATGGGATCGACCTGACAATTCAGGAACTCGCGTGATGCCTCCGCTGGGGCCTATCAAGAGAGCCGACCTGATCCGCCATCTCAAGAATGCTGGATATAACGGGCCATTTTCGGGCGGCAAACACCAGTTTATGGTCAGGGGATTGATCACCCTCCGAATTCCCAACCCTCACAGGGCCGATATCGGGGTCGAGCTTCTGTGCCGAATCTTGCGACAGGCGAATATCAGCAGGGACGAGTGGGAGAAATGGTGATGAGCGTCAGGCGGAGCTTGCCGTCACGGCGTGGGGCCGGTGCTCAAGATCAGCCAGGACGGCTACGTGACCATGTTCCTGAAGGGAAGACGGGTCTGGGAATTGTGAGAACCCCAGAAAGAAAGGGGCAAACACGCTGGCCTTGTCACGAGGTGTTACCCCGTGCCGGTATGTCATGCCCGATCGGGGCGAATCAGTGAAGCACGGGGAAACACCCTGCGACTGAGCGGGAAACTGCGCTAGATCGTGTCCATGATCTTCGCCAGCACGTCCGGCCGCGGCCGTAACGTCTCTTCGGTCAGCAGCGAGATCGGCGTGTCGACCACGTGCAGATTGGTCATGAAGTCATTGCGGTGAGAATCGACGTACATAAGCCCGGTCAGGAACTCGCCATTCTTGCGGCTCTCTTCAAGAAGCTGGAGCGCCGAGCTGCGGCTGGTGACGTCGTGCTCTTCGTGATTGAGCGCCCGCAGAACGATCCAAGAACCGTCGTGAAGATCCACGCGGGTTGCCGCGCCGGCCCTCTGCTCGACCTCGATTTCCGGCACATGGGACAAAAATTCCACGGCCTGATGCGGCTCTTCGTGTGACTTGGCCCAGTCCCAGCTCTTGGTCGAGCCTTCGAAGTCGTTGAATGTGACGCACGGACTGACGATATCCAAGAAGGCCGTGCCCTTATGCACCAGCGCGGCTTTGAGCAACGGCACTAGCTGTTTCTTGTCGCCGGCGAACGACCGGGCCACAAACGTGGCGCCGCCGACGATTGCTTCCTCACAGAGGTCAAATGGTCGCACGGTGTTGGTATCGCCGGTGGCCCGGCGGAGGTGAGCATCCAGGTCGGCCGTGGCTGAAAACTGGCCTTTGGTCAGTCCGTAGCAGCCGTTGTTCTCCACGACGTACATCATCGGCACGTTGCGCCGGCAAGCGTGCTTGAACTGTCCCATGCCGATGTTCGCCGTGTCGCCGTCGCCGCTGACGCCGATGCAGAGAAGCTTATGATTGGCCATCATCGCCCCGGTCGCGACCGAAGGCATCCGGCCGTGCAGAGCGTTGAAGCCGTGGCTGTATTGCAGAAAGTACGCCGGGGTCTTGCTCGAGCAGCCGATGCCGCTGAGCTTGACCGTGTGATAGGGGTCTATCCCGACCGACTTGCACGCCTCGATCAGGTGACTGGTGATGCTGTTGTGTCCGCAGCCCTTGCACAGGGTCGACGGTAAGCCCTGATAGGCCAACGTGGGAAGTGGGAAAGTGCGGCCGTTGGACCACACCTGGACCGTCGCTTCACTGGACATGGATCGATCGCCTTGCTTGCTGGAATAATAATGTTGGTATGAGACCCGCAGTTTGCATTTTCACTCTGGAATTCGCAACCTCGACCCTGCAATCGAGCCGTTGTTATTGCGGAGAGATATCTTTGGCATGGCGCGCCACCGGGGGGTTATCGCGCTCGACGTTGCCGGTGGGCCAGCCGGGGCCGGAAGGACTTTTCTCCCAGCTCAAAATCGGCCGCACGATGTTCTCGGCGGCGATCGGGATGCCGTTGTAATGCGTGATCGGCGCCAACCGGTCCGACAAGGAGCCGCGCAGCCGCGTGAGCATATGCGCAGTGATCTGAGCGTCCCGGTTCTGTTCGATGAAGTAGACTCTCTGGTGTCGCTCGATGAAGGTAATCACCTCATCGGAGAGAGGCAGGGCGCGGATCCGGCAGTATTCGGTGGGAATGCCCTCGGCGAGCAGCAGGTCACGAGCCTCGGTCACGGCGAAATGCGTGGCTCCGTAGGCGATCAGTCCCACACGGGCGGAGACGTCTCCCTCGATGACCGGCCCGGGAACGGTCCTGCGGGCGGTTTCGTGCTTGAGCGCCAGGCGGTCGAGATTCTTCTTCCAGTCTTCGGGCCGCTCGCTGTAGCCGGATTTCTCGTTATGGCCTGTGCCACGCGTGAAGTAGGCCGCCAGCGGGTTCTCGGTGCCGGGGAGAGTCCGGTAGCAGATGCCATCGCCGTCGAGGTCTTTGTACCGCTCGAACCCGCCCATCCGCTCGATGTCGTCCGCGGTGAGGACCTTGCCCCGCTGGATCGGTTTCGACGGATACTGAAACCGTTTGCTCTCCCAGAGGTTCATGCCCTGGTCGAGATCCATGGCCACGAACACGGGCGTCTGGAACTGCTGGGCCAGGTCCAGGGCCTCGATCGTCATCCCGAAGCATTCCTCCATCGAGGCGGGAATGAGCACGATGTGCCGGCAGTCGCCATGACCCAAGAGGTACATCTTGAGGACGTCGCCCTGGCTGGTCCGGGTGGGAAGGCCGGTGGCCGGGCCCATCCGCTGGACGTTGATGATCACCACCGGAATCTCGGCGAAGTACGCCAGGCCGACGAACTCGCCCATCAGCGAAATGCCGGGCCCCGACGTCACCGTGAAGGACCGCGCTCCTGCCCAACCGGCACCGATGGCCATGCCGACGGCGGCCAGCTCGTCCTCGGCCTGCACGATCGCGTAGGAATGCCTGCCGTCGGCGTCGGTGCGGTACTTCTTGAAGTACTCCTCGGCATACTCGGCAAGGCTGGTCGACGGCGTGATCGGGTACCAAGACAGAGCGTTTGCCCCACCAAAGAGCACACCCAAAGCCCCGGCTTTGTTGCCCTCGATCAAGATCGTGTCGCCGGTTGATTCCATCGGCTCGACACGGTACGGCAGGTCGGTGGGCAGATGCTCTCTGGCCCAATCGTACCCCGCCTGCGCCGCCTTGAAGTTGATGTCGGCAGCCGTCGCCTTGCGGCCCGGGAATTCGCGGCGAACCCCCTCCCGGACCGCGTCGATCGGCATGTCGCAGATCGATGCAAGCACGCCCACGTACACCATGTTGACGACCTTGCGCAGCTTGTCGCGGTATCCCTTGTCCGTCTTGTCCGGGGGATAAGCTTCCTCGGCCAGCTTCAAGAACGGAACCGGGAGGAAGAGTACGTCGTCGCGAAGGCTCTTCAAGTCCTCCGTGAAATCGTCGCGATGGATGCAGATCGTCCCTGGCAGAAGACCGGTGACGTCGTCCTTGGCGACCGGCTCGTGCATGCAGACCAAAATTTGAGGGTCGAGGCGATGCCCGACATAGCCCTTTGCGCTGCCGCGAAGGTGAAACCAGGTTGGCAGGCCCTCGATATTCGAGGGAAAAATGTTCTTCCCGCTACAGGGAATGCCCATGGCGTGGAGGGCGCGAAGCAAGACGAAGTTGGCCGACTGGCTGCCGGAGCCGTTGATGGTGCCGACCCGGATCGACAGTTCATTGATCTGGGGTTTCGACGGCAGCTTGGCGGCAAAGGCCGGCGAGATCGTAGCCTGAGAGAGAGTCGCGGTCATTGATACCTCGGAAGGAGGGTGCCACGGTGATCACCCCGCGCGCCGTCACGTTCAACTGGCAGGCAGACCCACGCGGAGCGTTTGATGACGGGTGGACAAACCGTGGCCATCTTTCCCCAACTTAGTCAAACATAACGGACATTCAACGGCAAGACGGTGGTTTCCGCGGGCAAACAAGCGGTTCTTCGCGAGCACGGAAAAAGGAGCGCCCGGCGGAGCCCTGCCGGGAGCTGCCAGCCGGCGCTCATGACATGGCATGCCGCGGCTTGGGCTCCTTGAGCTGCTGGCGGAGCGATGGGTTAAGCCCATAGCCCAGGCTCAAGAGCTTGATCGGATGATAGGTTCGTTTGGTTGCGCCTTGTTCCATCTGGATCCGGCAGGCGCCGCATTCCGTCGCGCCGATCTCGATGTCGTCGTCCCGGAGCCTGCGTAAGAGCGGACGCCCCGCTCGGAGTGACGTTCGGAACTGGTCGCGGCGCAGGCCATAGGTCCCGCCCATGCCGGAGCAGCCGCGATTGATGAACTCGATGTCCACCTCGGGAATGGTGCGGATCAGGTCGAGCCCGGGCATGCCGACGTCCAAAGCGCGGAGATGGCAAGGCTCATGATAGCCGATACGTGCGCGCAGTGGTTCGTGGGGCCTGGGAAGCTGGCCGCGTGCACTCAATCCTGCGAGGTACTGGCCCAGATCCATTGTGTTCTCGGCGACGAGTCCGGCGTCGAGATCGTCGGTCAGCTTGACGTACTCATGGCGCAACATCAAAGCGGCTGTGGGCTCAGAGCAGACGACCGTGTAGCCGTCGCGCACGGCGTTGCCCAGCACGCGGAGATTCCAGAGGGCCAGATCGCGCGCGTAGTCGACGTCACCCACGATGTAAGGGGCCATGCCCGAGCTGCGCTGACGAGTCGGCACGAAGACGTTGACCTGGGCCTGGTGCAGCACGGCCACGACCGACTCGGCCAGCTCGTGGTCGTAATAGTTGGCATAGACATCGACGAAGTAGACCACGCGTGGGCCGGACTGATGCGGCCGTGGCCGGGCCAGGCCCAGCCGCTGGGCCCTGCGTGTAAACGGAGTGCGCCGGATCGGCGGCAGGACCCGGTGCCGCGAGACGCCTAGCACCCGCTCGATAAGCCACCGGGCCGAGCGCCTCGACATCAAGAAATTCGACAGGATGGGAAACCGGCTGGCCAGCCGCGCCCAGACCTCCAGACGAGAGAAGATCCAGTCTCCAGGGGGCAAACCGTGGTTCTCGACGTAAGCGGCCTTGGCCTCGAGCATCAGGCTCGAGACATCGACGCCCGCCGGGCACTCGGACTTGCAGAGCTTGCAGTGGATGCACAGGTTCGCCTGAGATCGGAATTCCTCGCTGCCCCAGAGCCGAGGATCCAGTTGGCCGGTGGCGATCTGGCGGACCAGGTTTGCCTGAGAGCGCGGGGTCGCGGCTTCGCGGCGATGAGCACGGTAGCTTGGGCACATCCGGAGCGTCGGCTCGAGGCTGCGACATTCGCCGCAGCCGTGGCATGCCGATGCGCTACCCAGCGCCCCGGGCTCGCTCCAGCGGAGCACGGGCAAGATTACCGGGGCGTCGAGTGCCGGCAGCTCGTCGCTGGCCAAAGGTGCCGAAAGCGACTGGTCCCTTTCCCCCGCCGGTCCACCTCCATCCGGCGGACTTGCGGTCAGGCCGCCGAGCTGGCTGTGCCCAGAGCCGGAGCCCGCCTCGGCCAACAGTGCCGCGGCCGGAATCGGAAATTGCTTCAGGTCCCGCGCTAAGAGGTGCGGATCGTCGCCGATGACCTTGCCCGGGTTCAAGATGTTCGACGGATCAAACGCATCCTTGATCTCACGAAAGACCTGCATCAGCTCGCCGTATTGGCGCGGCAGGAACTGGGTGCGCGCCAGTCCACAGCCCTGAGACGCCGAGACCGTTCCCCCCGCCTGGATGGTCAGTTCCGAGAGCTCACTGCAAAGGGGCTCGAGGCGGGCCCGGTCGCCGGGATCGGCCAAGTCGAGAAACGGGCGGAGGCGAATCCGCCCGTCCGCCGCGTAGGCGCTTAGGGTCCACATCATCCCGTGCCGCTTCAAGCGGTCTTGAAGCTGGCGGATCACGGTGGCCAAGCAATCGGGGGGAACCGCCAGGTCGTCGACGATGGGCACAGGGCGAGACGGGCTGCGCGACCGCAGAAGCAAAGGCTCTGTGAGCCGCCGTAGCGCCACCAGACGCTCGCATTCGGTCCGGCGGAAGATGGTCACCGGCTCGGCCGTCAAGAGGCCCCGTTTCTGGACCCGGTCGATCAAGAGCCGCGTCTTGGCCACGACCTCTTCCTGATCGTCGCTCTCGAACTCGACCACGAGCACCGCTTCGGCGGCCTCGTCGATCCAGCCTCGGAACTGGGAATCGGCGTCACGCGCCAGACTCAAGAGCCGCCAATCGTAAAGGTCGCAGACGGAAGGCTCGAGGCCGGGGCCCAGGCAGTCGCCAGCGCATGCGGCCGCATCGCCTATGCGCGCGAAGGGGAGCACGACGACCCCCTGCGCGCCTGGCAAAGGCACGGTTCGGAGAACGGCTTGAAGGATCAAGGCCAGCGTGCCCTCCGAGCCGCTGACCAGCCGGGCCATGTTAATGCCCGCGGGGCTCGCGGCTCGCTGGAGCGCATATCCGGCACGATTACGCGGCACGGCGGGCATTAGCCGGGCCAGCGGCTTCTGGCTCTGGCGGTAGATGTTCTGAAGCTTGCGAACGACCAGGTCCAGGAAGCTGGACTGCTCGTCCTGGTATTTCGGCCAGGGGGCGAAGCCGAGATCGGCGATCTCTCCCTGCGCGAGAATTACGCGCAATTGCTCGACCTGGTCGCCCATCGATCCGAACCGCGGCGACCTCGTTCCGGCCGCGTCCACGCTGATCATTCCGCCTACGGTCCCGGTTCGGGCATTGACTGGAACCGGCTCCAGCCGGCGGCCCAGCGGAGCAAGCTGCGCGTTGAGCACATCCAGGACGACACCCGGCTCGACGACCACTTGATCGCCGGCGATCCGCAACACTTTGCGCAGATGGCGGCTGAAATCGATCACCAGGCCAGGGCCAAGCGTGCCCCCGCCAGTGTCCGTGCCAGCCCCTCGCGCATGCAAGGCAAGTCGGTGCTCAGCGGCATAGCGAACCACCGTCACCACGTCGTCCTCAGTTCGGGGAACGACCACGCCCAGAGGATCGATCTCGTAAACGCTGGCCGCCTGCGCGTAGGAGGCACGATCCAGAGGCTCGAAGTAGAGCTCTCCCGCCACCAGCCCCCTCAAATCATCAAAGATGCGGGCGCGACGCTCATCCACAGTCAACAGTGGACCTCAACGGCATGCCGGATGGACCGATATGTTCACGGTGTGACGGCGGCCTGCGGCCCGGCGGGATCAGGTGTTGCCCGGGGGACCCGTGGAGACGGGCGACGGCGACAGCTCGACGCTCGCGCCCCGCTTTCGCAGCTCTTCGATGCGGATTCGCTCCTGGCGATAGCGCTCGCCAACGGCCAGATCGAACGGGTGGTACCGGCCTGAAGGATTCGAGCCCGCACCGCGAACCTGGCTCAAGCAACGGTAGCAGATCGTGACATCGGGTACCCGATAGTAGAGCATCATGTCCAGAAGTGCCGATGCCAGCAAAACCAGATAGGTGAGCACCGGCTTCTCGAAATACCAGAAGACAGTGCTGATCGCGAAGCCGATGACGACGATGAACAGGCCCAAGCCCTGGGGAAAGTCTTTCTGAACGTAGAGATCGGTCGTCGCGCAGAGGGGACAGGCGGAAAGAAGCCCGTCGTCCACGTGCTCGCGGTGCAGCGGTTGCTCGCAGGCACACACGCGGCAGAGCACACGGTCGCCCGCCGCCTGCAATGAAACATGATTGACTGAATGACATTTCGAACACTGATACGTCAGTTCCATGGCCTGTGCACCACAATAGGGCGCCAGCCCGCACCCGGAGAGGAACGCAGATCATTCCTTCGATAACCGAGTTCCATTCTAACCGCGGATAATCGCGCGGGCTAGCAAGAGAAAACGCAGCGATCATCCGGCGTCCCGGAGTTTGCCGGAGCGTTGATCAAAGCAATCGACGCTCCGACCCGGCTGCCAAGGAGGGTCCGGCGGAAACCCGACCATCAACCCAAGAGTCCGCCCATCCTGGCCCCGACGAGTGCGGTCAGCTCGCCGAAAAGGACCAAGATCATGGCAACGTAGAGGATGCCCGTGGCCGACTGGGTCGAGCGGATCCGGACCGTCCTCCAGGCCAAAATCGCGGCTACGACCGGGCCGGCGAAGCCCATGCCCCAGCGCATCAGGAAGAACAGAAGCCAGTTTGATTCCAGCGTGCCGGTCGAAACTTCCGGCAGCTTGCCCGAGTGCACAAGCCAGACACCCAAGAGAGCGATGACCCCGCGAACGGCCAGACCCCAGCCGATGAGCAGGACGAGGCGCTCCAGCTCTTTGATCGACATGGCCGGCGCGGTCAGGTAATGATGGCCTAGCAGCATGGCCGTGAGAATCGCGCCTAACAGGAATCCGGAAGCATAGCGGCTGGCCGAGCCGAATGCCCAAGCCGCAGGCAAGTCAGCCCGCGAAGCTAAGGCCAGCCACACCGCGCCGCCAAGCGCGATCAAACAGGTTGCCGGCAGGGCGAAGCGGGGAAGGCCAAGCCCCCATGTGACTGTGGCGAGGTAGGCCAGCACCGCGCCGGCGATCAGGATCCAGACGCCGCAGTCGAACCCCTCCAACCGCGACTGGTCAAGTGCCGCCAAGACCAGAAGTCCCAGGATAATCTGGCAGTGCGTACGGAAAAAGGGGAGCGGTACGGCTCGCCATGACGTGCAAAGAAGCAACACTGCCAGCCCGAAGGCCAGGCGAACCGCAAAGTCGGAGAGCATCGGCGTAGCGATCATTGCTTGCTCAAATCTTCGAGCCAAAAATCAGCGACATCACCTCGGAGCGAGTCGCCATCTTCTCCTTGAAAGCACCGCGCATCGCGCTGGTGACGAACGAGCTGTCAGGCTTGTTCACTCCGCGAATCGTCATGCAGGTATGGCTGGCCTCAATCACCACGGCCACTCCCTTGACGTCCTGCTCCTTCATCAGCAGGTCCGCTAACTCTTCGGTGAGCCGCTCCTGCATCTGCGGCCGCTTGGAGAGCACATCGACCACGCGGGGAATCTTCGACAGCCCGATCACCTTGCCGTTGGGAATGTAGGCCACATGGGCCCTGCCGATAAACGGCAGCAGGTGGTGCTCACAAAAGCTGACGAAGCGAATGTCCTTGATCAGCTCCATCTCATCATACTTCTGCGTGAAAAGCTTTTGAAGATGGCCCCGCGGATCTTGGTGCAGGCCCTGAAAGACCTCGGCGTACATGCGCGCCACGCGGTCGGGTGTTTCCTGCAAGCCCTCGCGATCCGGGTCTTCACCCACGGCAATCAAGATCTCACGCACTGCCCGGGCGATACGATCGAGGTCCACGGCCTGGGTCTTGGCCCCAACCCCGATCGGCGAGGGCGCAGCAGAGGGCCCGGCGTCAAGCGCCTCGAGCTCGCTGGCTGCGCTTGCCGTCGCCTGCGCCACGCTGCTGTTATCCTGACCGTTTGCGTGCTTCAGGGAAGAATTCGTTCGCATCCTTGGATCCATTGAAATCGGCGTTAGGGACGCCGGGTGATTCGGGGCGGAAGCGGATTCTCAGACTCGCTCTCCCATCGGGAGATCCTCAACGGCAGGGCGAGACTCGCTGGCTCACTCCGGCGGACGGAGGGCCAGGAGGGCCTGAAACTCCGATGTAAGGTCAAGCCGGCTTTCGACTTCCATCCATAGACATAGATTGTAAGCCGGTTCCGCGTGAAAATCAAGCGGCAGGGCTCCGCCGAAATCATTAGTTGATGCTAAAGGGTGGGGGGAAAGAGCGCGCAGACGGTCCGTGGTGGGCGATCTCGCGGAGGACCGTGCGAATGATCTCGGCGCGACGGTCCACGGAACTCTCGCCCAGAAGCCGTTGCTTGAGTGCCGGCGAGAGCGCCAGGGCATGGGCGATGAGGTCGGTGAGCACACCCAGTGGCACAGGTTTCTCCAGCAGTTCGGCCATTTCGGAATCGAGTTCCCGGTGCGTCTTGTACGCCTGGCGGAAAAGTCCGATCAGCTCGGACCGAACCGGCTCGTGGGGCGGGGTCGGTTCCTGGTCCTCGAGGATTTCGACCAGGGCGGACCGGTAGAGATTCTGGCTTTCCAGCTCGTGCAAAAGCCGCACGCGCTTGCAGCCTAGCAGCAGTAGATTGAATCGGCCGTCGGCAAGACGCTCGTGCTGAATAATTTTTCCCAGGCAGCCGACTGTTTCGATCGGGACGGGCTCGGCCCATGTTTTCCCTGGTGACGCAGGGCTGATCTGGACCATGGTGATGATGCGGTCCCCTTCCAAGGCATCGACTGTCATCTGGCGATAACGTGGCTCGAAGATGTGCAAAGGCAGCACGACGTGCGGGAACATCACGAAGTTGGGAAGAGGAAAGAGCCTGCTCACATGATCAAAATCTCGCAAGTCGAAGTCTTTCGCCATCATGGATTGTTCTGTCACCGTCGATCTTGATTTCGGGGGCCAGGTCGAATCTCAGGACTGGCCTTGACCTTGACATCGACTTCAAGAGAAAAGGAAATGAGAAACCAGTGCGATGAGGCGACTTGGGCACGCGCCGCCGAGTCCGCGGATCTCCCAGCCGGAGTCTCGGCAAGTCGCATTGTAGATCCTTACAAGGCTGCGGCAAGACTCTCCCATTTCAAGGCTTTCAAGCACCCCCGCCAATCCGCCCTCATGCCGGCTGGACTTTTGTTTTGGAAAGGCAATTCGGGAATGCCGCGACCCAAGCAGCCCAGCACTGACGAGCGTGTCCAGGCTCGACAGGTCGTGCGAGGGCTTAAGCGTCTGTATCCCGAGGCCACGTGTGCGCTTGTTCATAAAGATCCGTTTCAGCTTCTTGTTGCGACGATCCTCTCGGCTCAGTGCACGGATGCACGAGTCAACCTCGTCACGCCGGCCCTCTTTCGCCGCTTCCCCGACCCGTCGAGCATGGCAACTGCGTCGCAGGAAGAAATCGAGGAGCTGATCCGCTCGACCGGGTTCTTTCGGGCCAAGGCGCGGAATCTCAAGACCATGGCCGAGCGCCTGGCGGCTAACCACGACGGCGAGATTCCACGGGACGTGGAAGCCCTGACCGCCCTGGCGGGCGTCGGCCGCAAGACGGCCAACGTCGTTTTGGGCACGGCCTTCGGCATCGCTACAGGGGTTGTCGTGGACACTCACGTCAAGCGCCTGGCCTTTCGCCTGGGGCTGACGTCGCACAAGCAGCCGGCACAGATCGAGCGGGATTTGATGGCCATCGTTCCTCGCAAGGAGTGGGTCGACCTTAGCCACCGTCTGATCCATCACGGCCGACGAATCTGCCTGGCCCGTAATCCCAAGTGCAGCACCTGCGGCCTCGCGCAGATCTGTCCCAGGATGGGTGTCTCTTCGTCCCAGTAATGAGCCGACAGTGGGCAGGCGACAGTGGGCAGGCGGCAGTGGGCAGGCGACAGTGGGCAGGCGGCAGTGGGCAGGCGGCAGTGGGCAGGCGGCAGTGGGCAGGTGGAGCGCGCTCACATCTTTCTGAGCGTGGCACTCGGCAGTCGCGAGTGGCGGCGAGAACTCCACGTCCCTTGAAGTATTCCACGGCTCTTTCCCCGAGTCAGTCGGTGGCTGGGGATCTGTCTCCCGGTTTGAGGTCTCATGAGTTATCCTAAAAACCGCTTACTTGGCGGCGTAAGCTTCGCAACCCCGGTCAGAGACGATCACCAGCATGCACATCGTTGATATCTTCCAGGCACATCCGACGACCTTCAGCTTTGAATTCTTCCCTCCCAAAACGGATCGGGCGTCCACCGAGCTGTTCGAGACGATCGCGCAACTTCAGGCTCTGCGGCCGTCGTTCGTATCGGTGACGTACGGGGCGGGGGGCTCGACCCGGGAGCGAACGCACGATTTGATCGTGCGGATCCAGCGTGAGACTGAGATCACTGCCGTCTCGCACCTGACCTGCGTCTGTCATTCCCGCGACGAGCTGGCGGCGATCCTCCAGCGCTATGCCGGATCGGACATCGAGAACATTCTGGCCCTGGGTGGTGACCCGCCGCGCAACATTCCGAACCATGACCGCTCCCGCGATGCCTTCCAGTACGCCGAACAGCTCGTTCAGTTCATTCGGTCCTGTCGGGACGTGCCTGACCCGCGCGGTTTTGGCATAGGCGTGGCCGGCTTTCCCGAAGGTCATCCGGGTACGCCCAACCGGCTCATGGAGCGTGATTACCTCAAGCGCAAGGTCGACGCCGGCGCCGACTATATTTGCACCCAGCTTTTCTTCGACAATGCCGACTTTTACGACTTCCGCGACCGCTGCGATCTGGCGGGAATCAAGGTGCCGATCCTGGCGGGCATCATGCCGATCACCTCGCGTGAAAACATGGTGCGAATGGCTGAACTGGCGCTGGGGGCGCGGATCCCGGGCCGTCTCGAGCGCGCCATTCTTCGGTGCGGCGATGACGCGCTGGCCGTGGCCAATGTGGGGGTGCACTGGGCCACCGAGCAGTGCCGCGACCTGCTGGACAACCAGGTTCGCGGTATCCACTTTTACACGCTCAACCGGTCCGATTCGACCCGGCGAATTTACGAGAACCTCGGGGTCAAGGACTCGCGCGACCTCGAGATCCGAGCCCGTTTGTGAGCTTTGACCTGGCAACCACTGTCCATGACCTCCGCCGAGCTGACTCAGCGACTCAAGGCCCAGGCCGCTCTCCTTGGGTTTGACCGCGTGGGCATCGCGCCTGCCCTGTCGCCGCCGGGCCACGGCCACTTTTTGGCCTGGCTGCAGGCCGGGCACGCGGCCGGCATGGAATACATGAGGCGCCACGCCCAGGCTCGTTCTCATCCTGAGCATGTGCTGGCGGGCGTCCGATCGGTGGTGATGGCGAGCGTCGTCTACAGAAGTGCCAGGGAGGGGTCGAGCACGCCTCGAGCTGGCTCAGGCAAGGTCGCGCGATACGCCCGGGGGCTCGATTATCACGGAGTTCTCAAGGACAAGTTGGGCGCCCTGCTCGATTGGCTGCGTACGGAGCGCCCGCAAACGCGCGGCCGAGCTGTGACCGATACGGCCCCCCTATTGGAACGCGATTTCGCCCGCCTGGCGGGCTTGGGCTGGATCGGCAAGAACACCATGCTCATCGATCCCAAGCTCGGCAGCTTCACTTTCCTGGGAGCGCTCCTGGTCGATTGCGAACTGTCGCCGGATGTTCCTTTCCAGGCCAATCATTGCGGAACATGCACCCGATGCCTGAACGCCTGTCCCACACGCGCCTTCGTCGGTCCCTACCAACTCGATGCGCGCCGCTGCATCAGCTACTGGACGATCGAGCACAAGGGGTCGATCGCCGCGTCAGTTGCAGAATCGCTGGATGGCTGGGTTTTCGGCTGCGATATTTGCCAGGACGTTTGTCCGTGGAATCGTAAGGCGCCGCCCGGCCACCTTGCCGAGTTCCAGGATCGTTCCGAGGGGGCTGAGCCTGACCTGATCGAGTGGCTTGACCGCGACGCCGCGGCGTGGCACGCAGCGCTTCAAGACTCAGCGCTCGAGCGGACCGGAAGAGTGGGCCTGGTGCGCACCGCAGCCCTGGTCCTGGGTCAGCAGCGTCTGGAAAGCTCAGTGCCGGCTCTAGGCCGCCGTCTTGCCGATCTCAACGAAGACCCCGTCATCCGTGCCGCAAGCGCCTGGGCTCTGGGTCAGATCGGCTCGGATCACGCACGCCAGCATTTGCTCGAAAACCAAGGCTCCGATGATCCGACGGTGCGCGATGCCGTCGCCTCGGCGCTTGCGAGCATCAAGTCCAAGCGCTCAGCCGGGCAGCCGGGCGGCGACGAGCCCGACCACCCCGCTTGCCCGGGAGAACGCTTTTGAACCCTGACGGACTGGCGGGTTTCACGACTCTTGCGATTCGGTTCACGACGTCGACGTGGAACTCGTGCTGGTTGATGTCGTGCTCGACGAAGTCGACGCGGGCATCGCCCCCGTGCTGGTCGTAGCCAATTGCGAGGGGGAGTTGATGATTTGCGGCGGATTGGTCGAGTACGTCACCGGCTCAATCTGGCCGCTGATCGACTGGCCAAAACCGTCCATCGTGGTGACGTTGAACGTGTTTGAGCCGTTGCCCAGCGGAACCATGATGCTGTAGTTGCCCGAGGCATCGGCCGTGGTCGTCGCGCCGGGCGAGTTATGGTTGATCTCGGTGAAGGTCACCGTCGCGCCGGGGGACACCGTTCCCGTGAAATGAACGGTCTGGAAACTGGTGATCCGGTCGTTGAGCGGACCATCCGTCGCGGGGTCCAGCATCACATTGATGATCGGGCTGACCGTGGTCGAGGCCCCCAGGTTCATCGAGGCAAGCGCCAGGTCGGCCGGGGAGATCTTGCCGTCGCGATTGACGTCGGCGTCAAAGTTGTAGTTCGACGAGGTCGGCGTGGCGCCCTTCTCCGAAGCGATGGTCGAGAGATCGGCCTGGGTGACCGTGCCGGTACCGGCGACGTCACCGGGGAGATAGTAGCCGATCAGGTAGTTACCAGTTGTTCCGCTAAGCCCGCGAACATCGATTGTGTACGTGGCTGGCGCCTGGCCGGTCTTGGGGACCGCCAGCCTGATCAGAACCGCCGAGGTAAGAGGGTTGGACAGCTTCTTGGACTTGATGATCGTCGCGGTGTACATCGAGCGAATCAGCTCTCCGGCACTGTGGCCGTTGGCCGTTTGGACACCGACGATCTGTGGCTTGAGATTCGTGCTCGAATCGGCCGCGACATCGATGCCCAGGAGGATCTTGCCGCCATGGCTGGGTTTGAACTCGGAAGAGTTGAGCGTGAACTTGACGGTCGAGATCTGCCCTGACTTGGCGATCGTTCCAGGCATGATCGCGAACGTGCTCCCCTCTCCGGAACTCAAGAGCTGGCGATCTTCCAGCGGCTCCAGCGTGAATCTCTGGCCGCGCTTCTGGCGCGGCACTTTGTGCGACGGAATCATAGGCCCTCCTTGGCCCTCGGCCGAAGAGAAGATGGGGTATCGGCCAATCCACACCTGACTCATCCTAAGGAAGTGAATTGTCCACGGACTGGACCAGAGCCCGAGTGACCAATCGCGGAAGTGAGCCTGGTCTTCGGTCAAACAAAAGCGCCGGCCGGGGCCGCGCTCAAGAGCGCCGGCTGGGGCCGTGCTCGCGTCTCCTCGGAATTATCGGAACGTTCCGCAGTCCAGGGCCAATCTTTTTCTCCAGTCCGGGGCGGTCATCCTCCGACAAGCCGCTGCGATCGCTCCTTCCGGCGAGCGACATGCGGGCCAGCCTCCGCGGCGGCGGGCAAGAGCCTGGCTGTCTTGCCATGGCCGCGCGCGAGTAGCCGCCAGGCAACAGCGGCGTAAAGAAGCACGGCCGCCCAGAGAAACATGCCGTAGCCCTGCGCGATCTCGTGTCCCCGACCGTCGGCGAACAAGCCCCCGATCTCCGGCGACGTGGTCGCCATCAGCAAGAACGAGCCGCCAAGCGCCCCGCCAATGCCCCACCGCGACCCCTGCCCTTTCGATGGAAAATAAAACTCCCAGACAAGATAAGCATAGGGAACCAAGAGCGTGACGAAGTGATGCTTCCAGCTTCGTTCCGAGATGAAGAGCATGGTCAGGACGACCAGCGCGATCTCAGCGAGCAGCCGTGGGTCGCGACGATTGTCTGTCGGAGTCCGACAGAAAAAGGCCAAGAGAGCCAGCAGGGCGATGGTCAAGAACTTGACGAGGTAGCTGACTGCTTGCGGCGGCCAGGACACCAGGTGCACGTCGAGGTGCAGATCATAGCGATTTGTTCCCAGCGGGATTTCCGTCAGCAAGCGCGTCAGCACGCCCACCATCGACTGGTTGATCTCCAGCGGGCTGGCGTTCCCTTCGACGAGAAACGGCGTCAACATGCGGTGCTTCCACATCTCCAGGCACTGCAGGTTGAAGTGAGGGCCGATGATCAAGCTGGGCACCACCAGCAGGAAGAGGAAGAGACCCAGAAACGTCGCCCCCACCGTGCGCCACGATCGCTTGTAGAGGAAATAGACCAGAAACAGCCCTGGCGTCACCTTGTACGAGATGGCCAGCCCCAGCAAGAGACCGGCCAGCACGTCATAGCCCCTGCGCCACGCTTCGAACGTGGTCACGATCAAGAACAGGATCAGCAGATTGATGTTGCCGTGCTGAAGGTCGCCGAGAATCGGCCGCAGGCTCAAAAGCAAGACAGCGCTTTGGAAAAACGGCGGAAAGGGAAGTCCTCGTGGCTTGACGACATTCAAGCAAAGGACCAGGGCGACGGTCGTCAGCACGATCTTGATCGCGAACCAGGCCATGGCCCCCGCGACCGGCGGCAGCGCCATCAGCGGGCCGAGCGTGATCGGCAGGATGGGCGGACAGGGGAACAACATCTTGTCGTAGATGTTGACCCCATCCCAGAACTTGATGACCTGGGGGCGCCAGCGGACAAAGGCGCTGCGGTGATCGGCAGCCTTGGGGAAATAGAAAGCGGCGGCGATCAGGACGATCGTTGCCCAGAGCATCCAGAAGACATAAGGCGAGAACCGACTGCAATCACGGCGCTGCGGTACGGAGTCGATCTCGAGCACGGCATACTCCCTCCCTGGAGAAAGCCACGCAGGACGTCCATTCATCCGTGCGCCGCGATGCGATTGCGGATGCCCGATTCTCGACCCCGCTCACCAGGGGAACCAGGGTGGAGAGACCATTTCCAGTTCGACCTCGTCCGTCCCGGAAGAGGGTCGCAATCCGATCAAGGGGACTGGATCAGCTTCCGCGAACTGCGGTTCGATCGGGACGGGCGGTCGGGCCCGCAAACTCGGGACGAAGTGATACCGCAAGACTACCGACCCGTCAAGCCCGGGGGAGAGCTTGCGCACGTGCAGCCGACCCGGCGTCGCCTCGACCTTCGCGGTACCGACCAACGTCTCACCGCCGAAACCCAAAACCTTACCCAGGAATAACGTGCCGTCATCCTCGAGAACCTGCACCAGGTCCGGATTTTCACGACAGAACCGCCGCGCATGCGGACTCCAGCAGAGGATCGCGGAGGGCCGGTAAATCCGAGCGTAACGCACGAAGAAATCACGATCCCAGTTCAGCTCGCCAAACAGCTTACCTTCGCCGAACTGCGTGAAGTTCGTCGTCAACGATGCATGCAGGTAGGGGCCGCCGATCACCTCCACGCCCGTTCGGGACGGCAAGATGCCGCTATACCGTCCCCGCTTGTAAGGATCGGGAATGCCCTTTAAACTGAAGCCACTCTCCTCGTAAAGCAGGCGATCGCCAACCTTTAGGTGCGTCTTGATGCGGTCGACGACCCACAAGAGCTGAGGGCAGGGAGTGCTCGAGAGGAACGGCTCGCTTGCCCGCAGCCGCACATTCAAAGAGGCCATGAGCGGCCCAGCCTCTAGTCGAAGACTCACAATCAAGATAGCCAGGAGGGCCCAGCGGTCGAGCCTTCCGACCGGGCCGCCGGCGGATCGCAGGCCAGAGAGAAATGCCTCGAGAGCCAATCCCCCGGCCAGTGCCAGCGCGCTATAGAAGGCGTAGGTGTGCCGTCCCGGCTGCAAGAAATCGAGCGACCGAAATTGACCGGCTAGATAACCCCAGAAGAACCCCGCGGCGCAGAACACGCAAAGAGCCCAGCCGGGGACCCTGGCCCGATGGATCATCATGGCCAGCCCCGGCACGCCCATCGCCAGCAAGACCGTTTGGATGGGCGGCTCAGTGAAAAAAATTTGCACCAGGCGTTGACGCCAGCCTTCGGGGTGAGCAAACGCAAAGTCGCTCTGGCCCTTCGTCTCGTAGAGCCACAAACCGGGAAGCCACCAAAACGCGTTGGCCGCCAGGACCAGGATGGGAATCAACCAGACCCCCAGGTGGCGAAAGATCGGGAATCGTTCGCGCGTCGGCGGCGCTGACGATGCCAGGGTGCGGCTCGGCCCGCTCGCGTCCGTGCGCGCGGTTGTGCCCGGCTTCATCGCAGCCAGGTACGCAAGGGCTGAAGCCGGCACGATCATCATGGCCGTTGTGAAATGCACCAGAACCACCAGGCAGAGCAGCACGGCGGCCATGAGCCACCGGAAGAGTCCTCCGCCGGCCAGGAAGCGAGCGAAGAGCCCCGTCGCTAAGAGGCCCAGTGGGATCGAGAGCAGATAGGGCACCATCCCGAACGCGGCGTAGTTGATTGGAAAATCGGTCCAGATGTAGAGGAGGTACAGGAACACGGAAGCGGCGCAGGCTTCCCAGCGCATGCCCCAGACCCGCCCGGCAACCGCGACCAGCCAGGGCAAGAGTGCGGTGGCCACCAGCACGTAGAGGTTGTAGACCTGCTCGGGGTGCGTTCCGCCAGCCGCCGCGATCACGAGTTCCGGAAGCGCCGATGAGGCCGGAAAGATCACGCTCTTGGCATATCCGGCCATGAAGCCGGGGTCGTACCCGGCCGTCGTTCCCGACTGGCGGAGAAACGACCGGGTCACAAGAGCGCTGTGGAAATAAAGGGGATGATCGTCGCGCCAGATCGGCCATCCGCTCGTCAGTCCTTCAACTCCGCCGATTCCCCGCCAGATCGCCAGCGTGTGCAGGATGCAAAGCGCGAGCACCGCCAGCAGTCCTAGAGCAGAGCGCGCCGGCGGCGGACTGGCGGCGTGCTGGACCGCCGGCCAATCGACTTTCCGCACGGCTTGCGATGGCGCTAGGTGGCGCTGCACCGAGAACGTCTCGTCGCTATCGGCCAGCGGAATCGGCTCAAGATCAGCCATGCTTGATCCCGCAGGACAGGACAAGACTTGCGACGAGCGGAGTGAGCCCGAGCATCGCGACCAGGCGATTTTTCCCTGCGCTTGAGAAGCCCGATCCGGACGCTCGCTGCACTTCTCAATTCAATGCGAGTGCGGCCCGCAGGATTCGAACCTGCAACCAAGGGATTCAAGGGCACGCTTTCCGGACCCATGCCAAGCCGTCGAAATCCTTTCGTTGCCTTGGATTATAGGCTCTCGCCGGCCTGCCGCAAGTGCAAGCGTACCGGGTCAGGTACCAGCAGACTTTCGCGGTAACATCGTACCCGATCCGGTAGTCTACCGGCGCATGAAAAACCCCGCCCTTCCGAGGGGCGGGTTCTGGCCACAGTGATCGGCCGAGGTGATCCGTCTGGACCCTCGGCCGTTTCTGTTTCCGTCAGGCAGACTCGCCTGATAGAGTGAATGGATGCCCCGCGAACAGCAATGGTGTAAGAACTGTGGCAAGATCACTTGGCACCGGAGGGAATGGAGGTTTCCACGATCCCCGGGCATGGCTTTGATCGCCTTGCTGAAACTCCCGCTCGTTTGGTGGTTCGACCCATGGGACTGCACCGCGTATGATCGCCGGGCAAGGCGAGAACTGGTCAATCGCGGTTTTGATGAGTGAAGGCAATGCCTCTCTCGATCGGCTGGAGAGCGATCGGTGGGCGTTGGACTATCGTCGACAGAGAGATTAAACCTGTCTAATAGAATTGCCCGAACGCCAAGGCTTGCCGCGGCCGCGTCAGCAAGATTGCATGAATACGCAAGAGAGAACAAATCTTGCGTATTCCAAATGGGAGGAAGTCCGAGTGGATGACATCGCCGAAGTTCGCATGGACTCTGACGGCATTATAGTGCCTAACTTCATGGTGGTGATACAACTTGCGCTCGAGGCTGGACTCGCAGAGGATGAGGTATGGGATCACCACTTTGACGCTGCAATGCGGTGGCTTCCTGAAAATGTCCAGAGAGTCTGCTATTATGGATTTACTGAAATCCTAAACAACGCCATAGACCACTCCAGCGGAACGAATATTCTGTGTTGGGCGGAACAAAATTCCGATACAGTCGTAGTAGGGATTGCGGACAACGGCATTGGAATCTTCGAAAAGATTAAAACGTACTTTGGACTCGACGATCATCGCCATGCGATCCTGGAGTTGTGCAAAGGCAAACTAACGACTGACCAATCGAGGCATACGGGGGAGGGCATTTTCTTTGCATCCAGGATGTTCGACGACTTTATGATGAGAGCCAATCATCTGGGCTATTGTCACAGTGAAGACGGAGATTGGTTGATAGAGGTTGATCAGAAGCCAGAGCCGGGAACGGTGGTCACAATGGAAATTAGAACTGATAGCAAACGGACGACGCGGGAGGTCTTCGACATGTTCGCAGATCCCTCTTCAGGTGATTTCACCTTCTCCAAGACCCATGTTCCGCTGGTTCTGGCAAAGCAGCATGGCTCCCGCCAGCTAGTCTCCAGGTCGGAAGCCAAGCGCGTTTTGACTCGTTTTCAGGGGTTCAAGGAAGTTCTCTTGGATTTCGCTGGGATCGACTCGATCGGCCCGTCATTTGCGGATGAGATCTTTCGAGTCTTTCATCAGGCCAATCCCGACATTAGGATTGTTGCTTGGAGGGCTAGTGAGTCCGTTGCGCAGATGATTGCTCGAGCGCAGAGCGGGGCGGCGGCCCCTCCCATGTCGCCTGCATAACGCGCATTTCTGGACCATCCGTGGCCCCGACAACTCGAGACATGCCGAGACCAAACCTCGGCATTCGATCTATCGCTTGCAAGCTGCATGGCCACGGGATTGTTTGCCATCGCACCGCCAAGTCCCCTGAATACGGGCTCGCTCGTCCCTTAGCAGCCAACGAACTGCCATTCGCCTTCTGGCCCGCCCACGTACCGCAGAAGCTCCGCCACAACCTGGTCGTAGCGAGCCCGGCATTCCGGGGTGTCGTGACGCCCAAGATAGACGTCACGCCCGTTCAGGGTGACAACGGCTTGACCGCTGGGTTTGTGGTATCGGTAGGAAGGGGTTCGGGGGGGTCCGAGCGGACACTGTATAGGCCTCTAATCCGGTAGACTACCGGCTTGATGGGTCCACAGTCCGGCTCTGCCGATCGTCCGGCAGGTAAGCTCATCCTGAGCCTTGGGCTAAAGTTACGGAAATTGCGGCCCGCAGGATTCGAACCTGCAACCAAGGGATTCAAGGGCCCCCGCGTTTCCGCGAGGCTTGGACTATCTCATCCTCCCCCGCAGGGGAGGCCGGGCGCTCGTCGGCGGGGGTTATCGTTGGGACTCACCCCGCTAGTCTCTGAACCGTCCTGGCCACCAATGCCCGGCCAGGCTTGGCTGCGGATTGCCGTGCTCATGGCTGCCGCGTGGACGCCGCTTCTGCGATGGCCCCTTCACGGCGAACCTTTGGGCCGCCCGCGTCCAGCTTGCCGAGAGTTTAGGTTTCCCGCAATTCACCCGGTTCGCATCCGGAAGTTACCTTCCGGTGCCACCTTTAAACTTGATGAGTCCCCTGCTCTGCCGTTGAGCTAGGGCCGCAAAAAACCAGCAGCGAACGCATCTATCTTGGCCGCTGGCCCGTCCCCTGACAAGAGCAGCAAAACAGCGAGGGCTGGCGACCACGATGGTTCAGCCAGCCCTCGCGCGAAGATCCTCGTGAAAAAGAGCCGCCCCGGCAGGCGTTCGACCCGGCCAGTCGACGAGCTCGGTTCGAGCCTGGCCGGGAACTACCAGGGCAGGCTTTGTTCAAACGCCGCTGGGAACAAACTGGGTCGGGTCGTCCACCAGCGCATCCGGGTTCAGGTTGGGCGAGCCTTGGCCAGCGAGCTTGGCGCCGCCGAGCTTGGCGAGCTTCGGCAGCCTGATGTTTCCTGCCATCCCCACGAAGGACATGAGCTTGATCGTGACGTAGGTCAGGTCGATCTCCCACCATCTATGACCGTGCCGGGCGGACGTCTGGAAAGCATGATGGTTGTTATGCCAGCCCTCGCCGTAGGTCAGAAGGGCAACCCACCAGAGGTTGGTCGACTTGTCACGCGTGGGGTGGGAACGATAACCCCAGATATGGCTGGCCGAGTTTACCAGCCAGGTCGTATGCAGGACGAGAATCGTCCGCAGGAACCCGCCCCAGACCAGCCAGCTCATCCCGCCCAGTGCGTAAAGAAGAGCGAAGAGCAAGATCGGGAAAATGATGTGATTGGCGTCGAGCCACCGGTGCACGCGGTCCTTGTTGAGGTCGGGCGCCCATTTCTCGTAGTAATCGTTTGTGTGCTTCGAACCGCCGTCCACGAGCATCCACCAAAGCATGTGGGCCCAGAGGAAACCCTCGTCCGGCGTGTGCGTGTCGTTCGCCTCGTCAGAGAACGCATGGTGCCGGCGATGGTCGGCCACCCAGCCGATTGCTCCCCCCTCCGAAGCCATCGTGCCCACGATGGTCAGCGGATACTCAAGCCACCTCGGCCAGACCGTGAAACTGCGATGTGTCAGCAGCCGGTGATAGGTCAAACAAATGCCGATCCCGCCTGTGAGCCAGTGCAAGAACACGCACATGGCCACGGCCGACCAAGAGAAGTACCCAGGATAAAGCGCCAGCAAGGCTCCAACATGCATGGCCCCGACCCAGAGCACTGGAGGCCATGCCACACGGCGCTTGACCGGTTGGAGAGTCGTCGTTGTCATGGGGCGTACCTTTTTCTCAGCTCGAAGAATTATCCGTGAAGAGACCCGGCCGGTAATGGCATACTGCTGCGTCAAAAAACACAAGTTATGCCAAAATAAGCGTACACATTCGCAGGTACAACCATTTTGGCGGGGGGGGAGATAGCCTTGCGTCAGGAGGAGTGGTCGCGAGGACTCGCTTGGTCGGGTTGGCTTCCTTCGTTCATCCCCAGGAATGGGACAGCAATTGCAGCAGCTCTCGCTTCACGGATGGATTTTCCGGAGGGACTCGAGCTTATTGTCGCCGTGTGAAAGAAGGTATTCTGGGCGGACCAGGCTAAACCAAAAGTTTATGATCAGGCGGTTGCAAATCCCACCCACAACGCCGGAAAACCGAAACGGATGCCGACCGGCCAAGTCTAGGATACGGAAGTCCTAGGCAGTGGACGGTCGGCGGTCCGCAGTCGACAGTGGGGCGGTCGGGAGCAAGTGCTCGGCCCCGTTAGAACGAGTTGACGAGCTGGGCCTCGCGCGAGGACATGTCTTTGCGCAGCTTCCAGACGTGGTAGTGCATAGCCATGTGGAAGACGTAGAAGAGGATCAAGCCCGGCCGGCGATGGACCTTGAGAAAACGCCGCAAGCGTTTGCGGTATTCGCGGCGGAGGCCGTCGTCTTCCACCCGCTTCATGAGCCGAGCGAACAGGCCGGCGCCCTCGACGGCGCACTGGGCCTCCGAGCGTAGCCAACGCGCCGAGATCCGCCACCAGGGCCGCTTGCCGGGGATGCCGATCTCGAAGTTAGGGTCGAGAAACAGGGCGTCGGTCCGCTCGAAGTAGGCCTCCGGCTCGTACTGTTCTTCGAGAACCCGCAAGTAGCCTTGCAGCAGTTCCTCGCGCCCCATCTGCAAGGGAATCACGTTGGTGCCAAATTCCCAGCGGTCCGCCAGATCCAGCCGTCCTTCGCGAGCCAGTCGCTCGTGGAGCGGCGTCTTAGGGATCGCGCTGAGCATTCCGCTCATCGAGAACGCCACCCGGGATTGCTGGATGAATTTGATCTGGCGGTCGAAGATCCCCGCGTCGTCGCTGTCAAATCCCATGATCATGCCGCACCAGACCTCCATCCCGGCCTTCTGGATGCGGTGCACCTTCTCGAGCAGCGTCCCTCCCTCGCGCACATTCTGATATTTCTTGGTCTCGCGCAGCGACTCCTCGCTGGGGCTTTCGATGCCGACGAAGGTGGCGATGAAATTGGCTTCCACCATCAGGTCGAGAAGCTCGGGCTCGTCGGCCAGATCGATCGACGCTTCCGTGAAGAGGGTCAGGGGATAGCCTTTGCGCCGTTGCCAGGCGATCACCTCGCGGAGAAGCTCCTTGATCGCCTTCTTGTTGCCGATCAGGTTATCGTCAACGATGAAGACGATGCGCTGACCCGTCTTCCAGATCGCGTCCAGCTCGGCGAGCACCTGGTCCGCCGTCTTGATCCGAGGACGCCGGCCGAACGTCACAATGATGTCACAAAACTCACACTGGAAAGGACATCCGCGTGAAAACTGAAGGCTGCCGAAGGCGTAGCGGTCCATCTTCAACAGGTCGAAACGGGGCGTGGGCAGCTTGCTCATGTCGGTCTTTTCGGGTTGCTCGTAGCGGTTCTGATGCAGGCCCTGCGACCACTCGCGCAAGAATTGCGGCCAGGTCTCGTCGGCCTCGCCGATGAAGATGACGTCGGCCAGTCCCTCGAAATAGTCTTCCTGGACCGTGACCCAGGGGCCCCCGACGACCACGAAGCAGCCGCGATCCTTCAGCTCGGTGAGAATCTCGGTCATCCGGAACCGCTGAACGCTCATCCCGCTGACGCCCACCAGATCGGCCTTCGCACAACGCTCCCAGTCGATGGGCTCGACGTTCTCATCCATCAGAACGACGGTGTGCTCGCTGGGCGTGAGCGCAGCCAAGAGCGGCAGGCAGGCTACCGGCAAGTTCCCTAACTTGCCCAGAAGCGGCAAGGCGTGCTCCATCCCCCAGTAAGACGTCGTAAACCGGGGGTTGATGATCACGATATCAGCCATCGGATTTTGTCTCAGTTCGGGTGGAGGGTCGGATGGCGTGGCGAGGGCGCGACCTCGAAGGCTGCACCGGGAAAGCCACTGTAAGCAAACGAGGACCTGCCGCGCCACAAATGCACACACGCAAGCGCGATGACCGGAAGGGAATCGATTCCCCTCCCGCCGATCGCTGAACTCGCGACAGCCTGCCGCAAAACATGCGCCAAAGCATTATCGGCGAAGGACCGGGAGAACCTCAAGTGTGCCCCGCCCGTTGTCACTTGGATCCCCGCCGTCTGCCGGTTGAGATATCCTATATTATGTTCATATTCCACCACGAATCCGACGGCTGACGGACTTGGAGGATCGTGGCGATTCTCAAAGGCACCTAGCAGTTGATACAATCGAGGCCGCTGCGGGCTCACCTGGCTTTGCGTTCAGGGTCTGCACTCATGACGACGATCCCCGGCGGGATGTGCACCATAAACGACCGGCATGCCAAAGCGGTTCCACCGTTTGTGCCTCATCGGTGGCTGCGCGGCGGCCACGCCCAGACGATCGGCGGCCGATACCTGGGGATGGGCGGCTGTGATATCGAGTCGGTCGCGCACCGGATCGAGCTCGAAGATGGCGATCGGCTTTGCGTGCTGGATTCGATGCCCCGGACCTGGAGTCGGGGTGATCCCGCAGCCCTTCTGGTCCACGGTCTGGCGGGGTCTGCCGGTTGTCCTTACGTGGTACGGTTCGCTCACCGGCTTTGGCAGATGGGCGTGCGGTCGGTGCGACTCAATTTGCGCGGAGCTGGCGAGGGTTTTGGTTTGGCCCGTGGCATCACGCACGCGGGCCGCAGCGAAGATTTGCGTGTGGCCATGGACTGGCTTGCGGACCGATCCGACGGCTCGGCAATCGCGCTTGCGGGCTTTTCTCTGGGGGCGAACCTCGCGATGAAGCTAGCTGCCGAGGCCGCGCGCCGACCGGTCAGCGGGCTCGACTGCGTCCTGGCCGCCAGTCCTCCGCTGGATCTCCAGCTCTGCGCCCTGGCGTTAAGCCGACCCGAAAACCGGATCTATGACTGGAACTTCGTGCGCTGGCTGCGTGCCCAGGTGTGGCGGCTGCATCAAGCCTTTCCCGACCTGGGCCCGCCGGGGCTGGAGGGGGTTCGTACGGTCTATCAGTTCGACGACCGATACACGGCGCCTCGCAATGGCTTCGCCTCAGCGGACGACTATTACGCCCGCAGCAGTGCCGGCCCGCTCCTGCCGCGGGTCGTTCTGCCGGGGCTGGTCGTCCACGCCGCCGATGATCCGTTCATCCTTGCCGAGGCGGTGGCCAAGGCCCAGTTTCCACCCAGCCTGCGCCTGGAGCTGACGCCGCACGGCGGTCACCTGGGCTATGTCAGCCAGGTGCCCTGGTGGGGCGGCCGCCGCTGGTTGGAGACGCGCCTGGCCGCCTGGCTTGCCGACCGGTGGGGGATCTCGACTGTGCCATTTGACCAGACCCGGTCCCGACTGCGTCGGCGTCGGGCCAACGATGGAGGCTGTTTCCGCGATGCGTGACCTGCCGCTGAACAAGTACCGGGCCGCGATGGAGGTCCTCCAGCGAGGACACGAGCTGCTCGTCGAGAGCCTCGCCGAAGAGGTCCTGGACCAGCAAGAAAACCTCGTCGCCGGCGGCTTTCAGTTTCACGAGTTTCTCGAATCGCACGGTGCCCGGTTGCATTTCCTGGGGCTGATCATGGGCCATCTCGAGCAATCCGCCGAGTTCCTCGAAGAGCAGGCCAGAACGCAGCGTGATCCAGCGCTCGGGCCCCCTCCGCAGGACGCGCCTCATTCCAGGCGGCGAACGAAAAATCGGAGCAGTCGAAGTCCCAAGCCCCGCCGCCAGCCCCCCTCCGGCTCAGGCGAAACCGTCGACGAAACCCCGTTCTAGCCGCCATGGCCGCTGGCGCGACCACGGGTGAGCCGCTTACGCCTTCCGGTCATCGGCCACGGCTGGGGCGAAAAGGGAACGAGCCGGTGCCCTGGCACGGGTTGCCTTTGCTCATCTTTGTGTGCAAATTTATTCCTCTCAACCTTGCACGAGCCAAAGTGTGCTTAATTCTCAAGAGCATCTCAATCCAGTTCCTTCGGTTCATGCGGATAGCCCTGTCGACTCCTTCGCTGTCTCCACCCCGAACGTTGCCGCCAACGAGAAGAGCGCTGTCAACGAGCATGCGACGGCCGCGCGGCTGCTGGTGCTGGACGGATGGCGCGCGGTGAGCATCCTCCTGGTCCTCGCCGCCCACATGCTGCCACTTGGTCCCAAGGCACTCATGCTGAATGAAACAACGGCAGTGGCCGGCATGTCACTCTTCTTCACACTTTCTGGCTTTTTGATCACGACAAATTTGCTCAAGCATCCCGATGTTGGCAGCTTCCTCATCCGACGGGCTTGCCGGATCCTGCCGCTGGCGTTTCTGGCCACCGCAGTATTCCTGACCATCCTGGCGAAGAACTGGGATTCCTATATCGTCCACTTTCTGTTCTTGGAAAATTATCTTCTTGATTATCTCACCAGTTTGACTGGCCACTTCTGGAGCCTTTGTGTCGAAATTCATTTTTACATCTTCATCGCTTTGCTTGTCGCGATTGCCAGCGCGGACGGCCTGAGGGTACTTCCTGTCGTCGCGATTCTCATCACGGCGCTGCGGATTGCGCACGGCAAGAAAGTCAACATCATCACTCATTACCGGGCGGATGAGATTCTGGCTGGCTCGACGCTCGCCCTGGTTTACGCGGGGAGGCTGGGGGGGCCGGGGCGCCGCTGGCGTTCCCTGATGCAGTCTGTCCCGCTCTGGGCCTGGTTGGGCCTGCTTCTCCTAGTGGCCAGCCCTCGATCAGGTCCGCTCCAGTATTCCCGGCCCTACATCGGGTCCGCGGTTGTCGGGCACACGCTGCTCTCGAATCCTGCCGCTTATCGCTGGTTGCGGACCCGCTTCATGCGTTATATCGCGGAGGTTTCTTACGCGCTCTACGTGATCCATCCGTCTACCATGTACGGATGGCTGGGCTCCGGCGACAAGCTCGTCAAGTACCTGAAGCGGCCGATCAGCCTGGTCATCACGTTCGGGCTGGCGCACCTATCGACCTTCCACATGGAGCGCCATTTCATCGCCTGGGGTAAGCGGCTGACCCATCGCCGTGATTACGCCCGGAGGAAGCTCGGTGTGACGGCCGAATGATTGCGAAGAGGGGAAGGCATAACAAGCAAAAAAAGTGGGACCCGCGTGTCCTGCCAGCGCGGGTCTCACAACTTGCCCACGAGCTCCTCGAACACAACTGTCCGTAACGCTTTAGCGGAATTCAGCAACAACGAGAGTCCCGAATTCTGGAGACGAAAGCGGACCGCAGACGAATGCGGCCCGCATCGACGGCATCCCGGGCATCGGGGTGGTTCTGGATGGCTTCGGGATGGATCCGGATGGCGTAGATCGCCCGGACCGTCTCGTGATCAACCGGTCAGACTGTGCCGAACGACACTGCCCGTTGCAATGTGGCCAGCGGCACACCCCGGTCATGGGCGGTCAATAGGCGGTGGTCATCACCCATCGGCCGACTTGGTCGCGAGGTGTCGAGTGCACCCCACCATCTCCCCTACCGCGCGAGACTGGGGGAAAGGCTCGGCGCTGGCCGAGCCGGCCTGGTCTAGTGCGGAAATCCGCGATCGAAACCCGATGGCGAAATAGGCGAGCATCAGGCCATTAATCACGCAAGGCATGAGGAAGACGAGATCATCACCGGAGGTGCGAGCGGCCAGCTCGCCGGCCATCACATTTCCCAGCAGCGATCCCAGCCCCAAGGTCAGGACGACGAACAGCCCCTGGACACTGGCACGCTGACGGACTGGGGCGTAGCGATCGAGGAAGACCTGACCTCCCACCGTGAGGCAGCCAAAGCCGACGCCGTGCAACACTCCCCCTCCGACGGCAACGGCCAAGCTGGGCCGGGCCAGCAAGCTCAGAAAGCGCGTCAGCCAGGCTGTGATTCCCACGATCAACATCGTTTTCGTGCCGAGCCGGCGCACCAGCCAGGGTAGAAGGGCCAGGGTGGCGATCTCGGGCCATTGGCCGAGCGTCATCGCGGTGGAAACCCAGGCCTTGGGAAGCCCGCGCGCCTGGAGATATCCGGGGATAACCTGATAGACCATAGGCGTGGTCAAGGAAACTCCGAAGGATGTCACGAGAAAAACGCGCACGTCGCGATTGCGGAGCAAAGTCAAGAGCTCGATGACACTGCCACGAGTATTGGCGCCGTGGGCCAGAGGAGGCGTGTCTGGAAGGGTCAGGCTGAAACCCGCGAAGACAACAGAAAGCGAGCTGGCAACCAGGAACGCCTCGAAGGCACCCCTTCCGGCCCGGTTCGCGCCGGTTGCGGCCATGACCAGCGAGACCATCCAGCCGGCGACGATCCAGCCAATCGTTCCCCAGAGCCTCACCCTGCCGAACTGGCGCCCGGGGTCTTCCAGATGGCGCATCGCCAGCGAGCCGCAGAGGCTGTACGTCGGTGCGACGATCATCCAGTAGACGAGAAACAAAGCAAAGAGCGAACTCTCGCGGACGACGCACCCGCTGCCTAAAAGGGCCAAGAGTGCCGCAGCCAGCGCGTAGGCCATGGCGAGAACATACTGCGCCGGCATCAAGCGGTCCGCCAGTTGGCCCGCACAGAGCGGCACGAGTCCCGCCCCCATCGCCATGGTCCCGAAAATCCAGCCGCGGGATCGGCCATCCAGCCCCAGGTCCTGCAGATGGATGGCCAAAAGAGGCCAGAAAGAGCCCTGGATGGCATAAACCAAGGCCATCATCGCCGCCAGCCGCCACCAGGTCTGCTGCGGTTGCCCCTTCACCTCGACATGCTCCTTGTCATCGTCATCGAAAGAGACCCGGCAATTCTAGCGGCGATTCTGCACCTGCCAAGACGATGGCGCACGCTCATTTTCGTGCGAGCGCCCCACGTGCGGCCCGCCGTCTTTTCAGCCGGCCGTGGCCCTGTCATGATGAAATGTGTCGTGTCTCCACCAAGGGGCGAGAAGCTCGCCCTGGTGTCTGTCCCGGGGCTTACGTGAGCTTCGCCTGCTGCCTCTTACCCTACGAGATCGCCCAGGGGCCTGCGAACATGGCGCTCGACGAAGCGCTCCTGGAGCGGGTCGGATCATGTCCCGACACGGTGTTCTTGCGCACTTATGGCTGGCTCGAGCCGACGCTCAGCCTGGGCTACTTCCAGCAGCAGAGTCAGGCCCTGGCCGACCCTCGCTGGCTATCGGTTCCGATGGTCCGGCGGAGCACCGGAGGAGGGGCGATCTGGCACGATCGAGAGCTTACTTACGCGGTCGTCCTGCCGGCTGACTTTCCCGAGGCGCGTCCGGCCCGGGCGCTCTACCGGCAAGTGCACTCGGCGATCGCCGAGCTCTTGCGGGGACAAGGGCTCGACGCCTGCCGCCGGGCCGACGCCGCGAGCATGCCCGCCCTCAGCGCCTTGGGCGTGCAGCATCGCCCCGTTTTGTGCTTTAGCGACGCTGATCCCGAAGATATCGTCGCCTCTGGCTACAAGGTTGTAGGCAGCGCGCAGCGTCGGCGCGGCAGGGCGATCCTCCAACATGGCTCGATCTTGCTGGCAAGCTCGGATCGAACACCCGAGCTCAAGGGGGTTTGCGACCTCGCGGCCGTATCGTCGGATCCTCGCCAGTGGTCCCAGACGGTCGCGCTGCGGATCGCCGCGGCCCTGGGCGTAACGCCGGCCCTGGCGGACTGGTCCGCTGATATCCGCCGTCGCGCCCTTTACCTCGCGCGTACTCTTTATGGCGACGCATGCTGGACGGCCAAGCGGTAGCGCAATACCGCGCTCGAACCTGGCGCAGGTGATGGTGCCGGCTGGGAATTTCGCGGCCGGGTTAACAGAAACGGTCTATCCCGAAAAACCGGAACGCGTCAATCAGTCATGGATCTTGGAACCACGAACCGTTAAGTTAAGATGAACTGGTCACTTGAAGGAAAGCCTTTACCAGGGCACCTCCTAGCCACGTGCGAATGAGCCCTTTCTCGATTTTCATGCGGCTTGATCCGTGGAACTTAGCAGCATCACGCCTAGCAAAGTATGCCTTTGTCGACTCGATCGGGGCAGAAGCAAGGTTTTCGGCCACTGCGGGTTTTCAGGCCGCACGCCGTCTGCGGCCATTCTTGCGGCATTGCGACTACGAATTGCGTCGACAAGGTGTGGTTTTTTTGCAACCCGCCATTGCTTACTGAGGAACATTCACGCTTGATCTCATTAATCCCACTGTGAGATTGCATGTTTGCCAGCATCGCTGTTGACCGTAAGGGGTCAGGACGGTTTCCATGAAAGTGCAGCTGATTGTCGTCCGAGGCAAGCCCGAGGGGAAAGTGATTCCCCTGGTTGGCCCCAAGTTCAAGATCGGCCGCGGCGAAACCTGCCACCTGCGGCCCAATAGCGATCAAGTCAGCCGCGAGCACGCAGAATTTACGATCGAACGAAGCGCCGTGATCCTCCGCGACATGGGAAGCCGCAACGGTACGTTTGTCAATGGGAAGGCGCTGACGACCGAGCCGTGCAAGCTCAAAGATCGCGACCTCGTTCAGGTCGGGCCGCTGACCTTCGCCGTCTCGATCCTGGAACCGCAGGCTCCCACGTCGAGACCGGTACCGGCCGCTCCGCCTGCCCGAGCCCAAAAGACCTCTCCCGACGAGATTGCCCCGGAAGACATCGAGTCCTGGCTCTCGAGCGATACCACCGATCGCCGGGCCGAAGAGAAGGTCTACGACGGCGAAACGAAGACCATCGCCGCCTTCAAGAACCCCCCGGCGGCCTCTGCGCAAACCCAACCCGCCAAGTCTCTTTCGTCCGCAACCGAGTACGAGCGTCAGACCGACGCGGAAGCGGAAGCCGGAAACGATGAGCTCGGTGAGAGCGGGATCGAAGACGACGATCTGGGCGAGGACAACGATGACGCTAAGAGCGGTTCGAGTCCCGAGGACGAGTTCATGGACCCGTCCAACCCGTTCTACGCGGCCAAGAAGGCTCAGAAAGAAAAGGCTAAGGCGGCGAAGGGCTCACCAGCCGCGGGAGCCGCTGGCAAGCGGCCGCTCAAGGACAGCAGCGACGCGGCCAACGAGATACTCCGCAAGCTGATGGAACGGCGCCGCACTACCAAGCCTTAATTTCCTCACTGCGAGCGACCTGCTGCGTAATGTCCACGGCCGATCCATTGCTCCTGAACTCTTCGATCTCTGAGGCGGAAGCGGGCCTCGCACGGTTGATCGAGCGGCTCGAAGAGCTTGTCATCGGCCAGCGTCCCCTCCTGGAACGGCTGGTCATCGCACTTCTCGCCGGTGGTCACGTTCTGATCGAAGGGGTGCCCGGCCTGGCCAAGACACGAGCG
Organism: Isosphaeraceae bacterium; assembly: GCA_052146555.1. Classification (GTDB taxonomy): domain Bacteria; phylum Planctomycetota; class Planctomycetia; order Isosphaerales; family Isosphaeraceae; genus Aquisphaera. The sequence continues at coordinate 5,110 of JBKQMU010000336.1, read as the reverse complement.
GTACGTGCCTTAGCGCAGGCTCTCGACCTGCCATTTAAGCGAATCCAGTTCACGCCCGACCTGCTTCCCGCCGACCTTACTGGAACCCAGATCTACCGGCCCACCAGCGGCACGTTCGACGTGCGGCCCGGCCCGATCGTCACCAGCGTTCTCTTAGCCGACGAGATTAATCGGGCCCCGGCCAAGGTTCAAAGCGCGCTCTTGGAGGCCATGCAGGAAGGTCAGATCACCGTTGGAGATAAGACCCTGGTCCTGCCCGAAACTTTCTGGGTGTTGGCGACCCAGAACCCGATCGAGCACGAAGGGACCTACCCTCTGCCCGAGGCGCAGCTCGATCGCTTCCTCATGAAGCTGGTCGTTGGCTACCCCGATCGCACAAGCGAGATCGCCATGCTCGATCTGCCCGGCCTGGCCGAATCGTCGCACGCCGAGTCGTGGACCGGCGATCAACCTCCCCTCTTCGGTCCGAAGGATCTGATCGCATTCCGCAAGCTCGCCGGTTCGATCCGCGTGGCCCCGGCCATCAAGGAATATGTCGTCGACCTGGTGCGGGCGACCCGCGACCCAACCGCCTACGGCCTGAGATTTGCGCCTCTTCTGGAGCTGGGCGCCAGCCCTCGGGCCACCATCGCACTCTTGCGTGCAGCCCGCGGGCACGCGCTTCTGTCCCGGCGCGATTACGTCGTGCCGCACGACGTCAAGACGCTGGCTCGTGACGTCATGCGGCATCGCATCATGATCAGCTACGAGGCCGATGCCGAGGGCCTCTCGGCCGACGATATCCTCAGCCGCATCCTCGATCACATCCCTGTTCCCTGAGGTCAAACGCCAGCTCCGGCCTTCATGCCTCCACGTCACGAAGCGGCCGGACTGAGAAGCTGGCCGGCCGCGCTGGGTTCGGCCGCAGCGTCCGCATGGCGAGACCTCGGCAGCCTGGCCAGCCACGCCCAATACGCCAGTGCGCCTGCTAGAAGCAGAATGCTGATGTTCTGAGAAATGGTCAGGCCGGCGAAAAAGACTCCCTCATCATTCCGCAGATACTCAATCAAGAAACGAGTGATCGGATAAGCGACCATCAGCAGGCCCAGAACCTCGCCGTCGCGGCGGCGCAGAGGGTAGAAGGCCAAGAGCAAGATCAAGATCACCAGGGAATCGAGCGCCGAGTAGAGCTGCGTCGGATGCAAGGGGAGCGAGTGCGTCGCTTCCGGAGTGATCAAGCCCCGCGAGACCTCGAATTCCCACGGAGGGGACGGCCTAGGAAAGGAAACAGCCCACGGAAAGTTGCTAGGATCACCATAGCAGCAACCGTTAAGAAAGCATCCGAGACGGCCAAAAAACGTGCCGACCATGATCGCCGGCGCCATCGTATCGAGATATGGGCGAAGGGGAAAAGGACGAAAACGGCGATAGCTGAAAAAGGCGATGGCCCCGCCCAGGATGCCGCCATAGTAGACAAGCCCCCCTTTCCAGTACTGGACCACATCGAGCCAGCTATTAATGCCACGTCCCCAGTACTGGAAGCAGTAGAAGAGGCGCGCTCCAACGATTCCCAAAAGGAAGATCCAGAAGGCCATATCGAGGATGATTTCGGGGTCGAGTTTCTCGCGGCGGGCCCGCCAGGTGGCCATCCAGGTCGAGCCCAAGAGGGCCAAGACCATCATCGAGCCGTAGCCGAAGACTTTCAGCCCGCCAAAGACGGGGATCGTGAAGAGAACCTGCCGCATGGGCGAGATATCCTGGGAGAAACGCGGATTGAGCCATAGAGAGAAGGAGAGGTCATATCATGGCCACGGACGAAATGAAAAATCGACCACGAATAAAACGCGGGTAACCGAGGGACTCATTCTTTCCCAGTTCATCGATGGCGATTTTTTTCTCTGTTCATCCGTGTCGTGTTTTCCCCTGTTCATCCCTGGCAGCTTCCGCTGGGCTGTCGCAAACCAGGCTAGCTCAGTGCGCTTCCAGCGCCCCGAGGGCCTCCGGCTCGCAGGCCCTGCAGACCGGCGGATAATCGACCCGCTCGACGATCCGGTTCCGCTGGTCTAGGACCACAACCTGCGGCTGATGCAGCGCCAGTTCCTCCGGTTGAAACTCGGCAAACGCCATCACGATGACGCGGTCGCCCACCGAGCCTAACCGCGCCATGGCTCCGTTGAGCTCGATCGCACCCGAGCCACGCCTTCCTGGAAGAACATAAGTTTGGGCTCGTAAGCCAGTTGCTACATTGCTCACGAGGATCGCCTCGTACGGATAGAGGCCGACGGCGTCCATCAGATCGGAGTCGATCGTGAGGCTGCCGTGATAGTACAACTCGCTCCGTGTGACGGTGGCGAGGTGGAGCTTGCTCTTGAGCACCGTGAGCCGCATAGAGGTGACCGTTTCACTCCGAGAGGATCATATTGTCGATGAGCCGGGTTGATCCGAACCGGGCAGCGACGAGCGCCACTGCACGACGAGTCGGCTCGATCGTAACCAGAGGATCGAGTGAGGCGGCGTCGGCCACCTCGACGTAGTCGATTCTGGCCGACGCCTCTAATGATATCGCGTGGTCCAGTATCTGTCGAATCACGTTGCCGTTTCGCTCGCCGCCAGCGACCGCCTGACGAGCCCGCTCCAAGGCGTTAAAAAGCACGCATGCCGCCTTGCGCTGGTCTGGGTCGAGATAGCGGTTCCGGCTGCTACAGGCGAGACCGTCGCTTTCCCGCACGGTGGGGGCGACGATCATCTCGACCGGCACGTGCAGGTCCTCAAGCATGCGCTGGATGAGGGCCTGCTGCTGGTAATCCTTCTGGCCAAAGACGACCTTATCTGGGCGAACGATTTCCAGGAGGGCGAGAACGACCGTGGCGACGCCCCGGAAATGGCCTGGACGAATCGCTCCCTCAAGGACGTCGGATAGCCCGGGCACCTCGACGTAGGTCGCACCTCGACCCCGCGGATAGATCGTCGTTTCCGACGGCACGAAGACCAGACTGGCGCCGGCTGAGGCGCAGGTTAGCAAGTCGGACTGGAGGGTCCGGGGGTAGCGCGCGAGATCTTCCGCCGGGCCGAACTGGGTCGGATTGACGAAGATCGAAACAACCACGAAATCAGCTTCCGCGGAACATCGCTCGATCAATTGCCCGTGCCCCTGGTGAAGTGCTCCCATGGTGGGCACAAAACCCACGCTCCGGCCCGAGGCGCGCGCCGCGGTGACCCGCGCGCGAACCGCGACGATCGATTCGACCGGTTCGAGACTCCTTGTGTCCTGGCTCATTCCGGGGTCCGTAGTTGTCGGCTGTAGCCGCGATGCGGACAGTCAGGATTGTTGAGGCAGGATTCGGGAATCAGTAGATCGCTCAGTATTTCTCCCCCCAGGATCGTCTTGGAGACGATTCGCGGGACGTCTTCGACGGTGACGTGACCGTACCAGATTCCCTGAGGGTAGATCACTACGGTCGGCCCATGCTCGCACTGTTCCAGGCAGCCGGCGTGATTGGCCCGCGCCAACATGCCGCAGCCTGCCTTCTGAAGTTCGGTCTTGAAAGCCTCGCGCAGCACCTGCCGTGCCTCGGGGTCGCAACAGCCTCGCCTGTGGCCAGCTTCGCGCACGTTGCCACAGACGAAAACGTGCCAGGTAAACGAGGGCATCGTTCCAGCAGTGAATCCCGGGTTAAGAGGGTGCGGACCGGGCCATTGTGGGCCAGCCAGCCTGACCGGCCTGGCCAAGGATTCCTCACACAGGATACCATCTCGATCAAGACCCCGGCAGTAAGTTCCGAAAAACGATCGGGAAGCTACGTTCCCATCGAGAGGCGGAACATTCACTTAACCCGCCTATCGTGGCAAACTGGCGCCATGATTAGGCCCGATCGGTATAATGGCAATATCCCATTTCATATCGTGGTTATAATGTGGAGGGCCGGTCGTCGACCCGGTTGCGGCCAGGGAGGCTCTCGTGAACCCCTTACCAAATTCTGACAGCAAGGTTTCCGGGGCGCTGGCTGGCATCGAACATTCGAGTTCGATGGCGGCCGCTGGGCGCGAGCCGTCGGGGAGCAAACCCGAAGACGACGCAACCGCGCGGATCCGCTGGCTTTGCCACTTGCTGGAGACGGGACCTCACCCGTTTGCCGTGACCGATCTCCAGCAGCGGCTCGTCCAGGTGAACCAGGCATTCTGCGACTTGGTCGGGTATTCGCGGCAGGAGCTCGAGGGGATGTCGACGCTGGAGCTGACGGCGCCCGAGTCGGTCGAGCTGACCCGGCGCTATCATGCCGAGGTCCTGGCCAGCGGCAAAAACGAGCGAGTCGTCAAGAACTACCGCCGCAAGGATGGAAGCCTGGTTCCCGTGGAACTCATGGTCGGCGCCTTCCGCGACGACTCGGGCGAACCGATAGGTCTTTATGGCTTCATCTCCGACATTTCGGAGCGCGTAAAGGCTGAAGAGGCGGTGCGCGAGTCCGAGCAGCGTTATCGTGAGCTCTACGACGAGGCTCCTATCGGCTATTACCAGATCGATCGCGACGGAAGGATCAAAAACATCAACAAGACGGCTTGCGAGCTGCTGGGTTACGAACCAAAGGAGCTGCTCGGCCAATCGCTGCTGGAGATGGTCGCTCACGCCCAGAGGGATGCGGTAGTCGTGAGCCTGCGCGCCAAGTTCGAGGACGCCAATAGACAATGCCTTTTGACTCCGCTTGCCGCTTACGAGGAAGTCCTGCTGACGCGGGACGGATGCGAACTTCCGGTGGAGATCCAGGAGCGCGAACACCGCGACCAAGATGGCCGGATCGTCGGACTGCGGTGCGTACTGAAAGATATCTCGAAGCGCAAGGAGACCGAGGCGGCGCTTGTCGAGTCTGAGCGCCGCGCCCGGGCGATTTTCGACGGCATTCACGACGCGGTGATCGTGCACGACCAGCGAGGCCGCATTCTTGACGCTAACCCGGCAGCCTGCTGGCAGTTCGGCTACGCGCGGGAGGAATTGCTGGGGATGACGACCAGCCAGCTCGACGCCCCGGATTTCGGCTCCGGTTTCCTGGAGGAGCTGAAGTGCCAATACCAGGAGGACAAGCTCGTCTGCGAGGGCCTGCACCGCACCAAGAGCGGTCGGAAGATCCCAGTGGAG
>JBKQMU010000335.1:0-6749 GCA_052146555.1 Isosphaeraceae bacterium | reverse complement strand
TCAGCCAACTCGGAGGCTGGAACTGGGAGAACAAGCGTGTCGTCCATGACAAGGACGCTTGTACCCAGAATGGACTATGCGATCATAGAGCAAATGGGCCCAAAAACGGGTTCGGCGAAGCTTTACGGCGTAGTCACCCTGCGCCTTCAGCAGCGCCGCCAGGTTGTCCAGGCAAGCGGCGGTGTCGGGGTGATGCTTGCCCAACACCCGCTCGCGGATGGCCAGGGCTCGACGAGCCTTCGCCGTTGCCTCGCGATAGCGGCCCTGGCCGTAGAGCCGGACCACCTCGGCACTTAAACTCTTGGCCTCGGCCAATCGATCATCGGCCTTCGAGTGGGACCGCGGGGGCGCGGCTTGCGGGGCCAGAGGCTCGTCGAAGAACGTCACCGGCGCCAGGATCACAACCCAGATCCAGGCCCGCCACACCGAGCGCAGACTCTGGAAACGACGTCGACTTCTTACTTCACTCATGGCGGTCTCCAGAGAGGTACCAGGGGAAAGGATGCCGAAAAGCCCTGCCAACCGCGGTCGTCTCAGGCGGTCAGCAGCCGGGGAAGCCCTGGCTCATGCAGGGGGCAAGAAACTCCCCCGGCCGGGCCGGAACGGTCGGTCGCACTGCGGAGCGAGACCCAGGGATCAGCCGACCACCGGGGCACCCGCCATTACGGACAAGAGCCGACCTCAGTTGGTCACGATCACATGGCCGTCCTTGATCAGCGAATGGGCCATCGCCATCCGCTCCACGGCCGCGGCGGCCGAGCTGGATTTCGGCCTGGTGCCGATTTCGATCCTGACGTCGATGGCTGCTTTGTCGTTTGCCTTCTGGGCAATCGTCGTTGAGGACAGTCCGAGGTACAAGCACGCCCCGGCGACGACCGGCGCGGCAAAAACAAGGGACCGCTTATCCAGGGACAGCACCCAAGAGGGTCTTGAACAGGGCGGGCCCGCGGAAATGAGAGGCTCAACGCCGTCCGCCCGTTTTCATAGGATTGACAAAAATTCCCTTCGTCCTCGCTGCTGCCCTCTACTCTTGCAGGTAAGGTAGCAGTTCCTTGCGAAGGTTCAGGCGCGTGTAGTGGGCAACCGCGAGCTGATCTTTCAACAGCCGCTCGTCCGCCGTCCTCAACCAGAATGACGAGTCGTAGTAAATCGCCTGCTTATCCATGCCGATATTGCCGATGATCAAGCCGTTGTTCATCTCCGCGATTCGGCGTAACATGGCCACTGTGGGCCGAAACTCCTTGGGTACCGTCGTGACCACACACCAGAGATAGGCGACCTTTTGTTCCCCGATGTGCTTCTCCGATGCGGTGATCACCGACGCCTCTCCGCCAATGTCCAGCGCAGTTCGGTATTGCCCGTCCGTCGTGCGACTGTAGTCAAGACCTGCCTCTTTCAAAAGGCCCTCCAAAGTTCTGCCGCTGTTGTTCGTGCTCGACTCGGCGTTTTTCTTCTCTTGGTCCTTGGTTGCTCGTGGGTTACTGGTGTCGTCCGCCTCAGAAGGATTTTTCTCTTGGCCCCTGGTCGCCGGTAGCCCGGTGGCCACCAGGATGAGCGGAATTGCCATGCACAAAAGCACAAACGTTGGGGTACGTTTCAACATGATGCACGTTCTTTCTGGCTAGAGTTCACACGGGTCACAACCACAGGCGATTTACTGGCTAAAAGGCATCGAGTGCCTGGGAGTCCGGGTAACCACAAGTTCCTCGACCTTACCGCCGCGGATTTTCACGGCCAAACCCAGTTCAGGGTAGAAACGGTAGCGGACATCGGGGGTATCGAGTTCGCGGAAGTCGTACTTCCCATCCTCAAAGATTTTCTCGAGCTCGGATCGGGAGGTCCCCACATGCAATACCGTGGCTCCCGCCCCGAGGCCCTTGTCACGCAGCCGTAGCACGGGGGATTCCGGCCCGCGGAGGCAGATCGCAAGAATGCGGTCGGAGGACAGCAGGTCGATGCCCTGGCGAGCGTAGTGCCGTCGCGCGAGGTCGGTTCCGGCAACCACGGGCACGGCCTCTCCCTGCCCCAAGCGGTCGGTAATCTCGGTCAGCGGTTCGTCGAGCGAAACCGTGACTCCGTCTTTCAGTTCGACCTCGGTCAGCGGCCGCAGTTGGGAGTGGGATGCTCGCTTCAGATCCGCTTCGTCCTTCACCGGCAGGCCGAACTTCTTGCACATCGCGGCGTATCTCTCATAGGCCAGTGGCCACCAGGTCGAGGCTGAGCTGGTGATCTTCAGGTACCGTTCGATCTGGGTCACCGCGGCCCGACGCGTATCTTCCTCGGGCGAGCCCGCTAGCAGCAGCGCGCGATTGTAGAGCAGCGCGGGGGACAATGCTGGCGGGACGGGTGGCTCCGAGCGGTTGCCTGCGAACGCAAGCCCGATCTGTTCTCCCTGGTCAAGCCTTCGCACGCCCACATCGGGATGACCGCTAGCCAGGTCGGCGACGCCGGCGTTGATGAGCACCGCCGCCCGCATGAGCGGGTTCAGATCTTTGTGTTCCTCGGCGGCCTTGGCTGCCTCATCAAGATAACGCTCAGCCTCATTCACGTCTTTCCCAGCAGGGCTCACCAGGTAGGCCACGCCCAGGTTCGCCTTCGCCAGGAAGAGTGTGGGCTTTAGCCTGAGTGCCTCACGGAGGGCCGCGACCGCATCGCGCCAGAGCTCTTCGTTCACACCCCGGATCTTCTCCTTCAAGGAGCCAGGTCGGAGATAAAATCCGCCAATGACCAGTTGACCGATGTCAAAGCGGCGGAGGTCACTGGTCCCCAGGCTATCGCAGTACCGCATCAGCAGGGCGTCGCCAAGGTTGGCCCATGCCTCGTAGCAGTCGGGAAACTCTCGGGTGACCTCCCGGAAGCAGCGCTCGGCCGAGGCATATTGCTCGCAAAGCAGGAAGTAGGTCCCATCATGGAAGGCGCACATGGTGCGCCAGAGGGTCGCCTGGTCCTTGCTGAGAAACGTCATCCGTTCAGACCACGACGGATGGTCCGCTCCCAGGCCTTCGATGGACGAGTATTCCAGGCCAAGGTCGATCATCCGCTGAATGCCCTTGAGGGCCCGCCGACGTGAGTAGCCTGCTTGCAGGGCCAGTTCGATGCCCTTGCCGTCGGCGGCAATCTCCTGTTCCCGGCTGAAAACGGTCTGCACAAACGGTGTCTGACCACGGGGCTTGCGTACAAGGTGCCGGAGAATCACGTGCCCCAGTTCGTGACCCAGAACGAACGCGAGGCGATCGGGATGTCCCTGGATCACCTGATGAAGCGTGCCCGAGGTTACTTCCACTTTGGGAAGAGCTTTGCCATGCCCCTCCTCGACAAAGGAGCGGGCGTCGATGTTCTTGTCATCGAGCACGCGGAACTTTGGCGGCCACGTGTAATCGGCGACCGGATCCGTCACGGCGAGCAGGCGGCGCGAGACTCGCTCCACGAGGTCACGATCCGACTGGGTGATTTCTGCATGGACGACGCCGACAGTCCACCAGCAGAACAGGGACGGTACGACCCATCGTCGCCAGTTTCCACGGTTCATGATCGAGCCTCCTCTGAGAGGATGTTCCGAGCGAAAACCCGTTGTGCTGCGGGAGTCCCAGGGCGAAGCAGGACAAGCAGGACAGATCAACCGATTGTGGCTTCTGAGAGGGTTCAGGGCTTGACCGCGCCACCCTGGAGATTTTGCCGAGTGGAGAGTTCGAGCGAACCTGCGAACGATTTCACCTCGCATTTCGCCGTATCTTCCTGGAACCGTGTGCCCTCAAGGCCCATCGGCTTCAAGACGTTGGGTTTGACGACCGGCCCAGCCGCAGGCAATGCTTCCTTGGTGGTGATTGGTGCCCAGATCGCAAACGATTTCAGTGCCATAGCGTCGGGCGAGGTCGCTGGTGCCGCCTTGGCGCCAACGTTCATCAGCTCGGAGCAAGGCGGCCGCCAGAGGGGACTTGCCGGCTGCTTGGTCGAGCCAAGATCGGCGAACAACCACGGGCTCGACGTCGGAGCGAGTCGATTGACCTTCGCATCATCGGCCGTCGGTGCCAGCTCCGTGTTCTTGGCGGTTGTCGTGTCAAAGACTGTGAACGGACATCTTTGTTGCGCCAGAGCCGCTAAATCCGCGAATGTACCGAGAACCAGGGCTGTCGCAAACCACCGCGCCAGACTGCGCATGATTGCCTTTCTTATGATCAAGACCGTGGAAGCAAAATCACGTGTCACTGATGACCACATTGTCAGCAAGCAGGCAACGACATCGCGCGACGGGGGCCCGTGAAGGTCGTTATCGGGAGATGCTCGCGAAACCTCAAGAATCCACGCACGATCCTACCACGGAGCGTTTTGAATCGACAATCATTCAAAACGCCCTGGATGATTTCGTTTTTTCGAGATTGTGAAGCGGGGAACTCGCACCGTGACGCGCCCGGTGATCCTGGTGGGCTCCGCTCCGCTTCATCCGTCCGACCATCCGACCATGACCCCTACCGCCAGTCGCCCGAGAGCACAAACGCGGCCCAGACGTAGGGGGGCGGTGGTCCTTGGGGTGCCGGGCGTTCCAGGCCGCCACGCGGCTTCCAGTTCTCCAGCATCCAGAGCTGCGCTTGGCGCAACGCCTCGATTCGGGGCATGGGCTTGTCGGACCAGACCCGGCGGTAGAACTCGCGCATCAGTTGATGCGTCTCCTCGTCGGGCACCCGCCACAGGCTGGCCACCACCGAGCGGGCACCGGCGAGCTGGAAGGCCCGCTGCAAGCCCAGCACACCCTCGCCACCGGCCACCTGACCACGGCCCGTGTCGCAGGCGCTGAGCACCACCAGCTCCACACCGCTCAGCTCCAGCTCGGCCGCCTCCAACGCCGTGAGGATGGTCTCTTCCGGTCGCCGGTCCGACCGGTTGACCCCAGCGAACACTAGACCGGAGAGAAGACCCGGGTGCCGACCGGCCAGCTCCGCAAGCCGGTGCAGGTCACCCCGCTGCGACGCGGCGCGCTGCTCGGCCAGGAGGATTGATGTTTCGGACTCGTCGGCGAAGAAGCCGTGGGTGGCCAGGTGGGCGAACCGATGTGACGGTATGGCGGCCAGGATCGCTCGCTTGGTGGCTTTGTCCTTCACCAGTCGCTTGGGCGCCGGGACATCGGGAAATCGATCCGTGAACTGGAGGTAGAGGTCGTTGACTTCGCTCCCGGTCCCGGGCAGTGGCCTGTACACGGGAACCGGCGGCAGCTTGCCGGCTGTCGCCTCCTCCTCCCGGATGTTGTCTTGTCCGAAGTCGATCCCGCCAGCCAGCAGCAGGGTTGGCTGCTGGTTCGCCAGCCGCGGCGTGTCGCTTAGCAGCTCGGGCAAGAGCTGGGGCACGGGCAGGACGGCGAAGGCATGCTCGTGGACAAGGTAAGTTCCCGGCTGCGAGCCCGGCAACGCGGCCCAGGGCAGCCCGTGCAGCGGGCCATCCGGCGACACCAGCACCACCTGCACGCCCTGCAGGCGCTTCGCCAGCGGCTCCCACAGCCGTTTCCGAAGCTCAGAGCCAGGGTCCGTCCCACCGGCCGGCGGTGCCTTGCCGGCGCCGTAGCTGGCCCGCCAGCCCTCGATCAAGCCCGCCAGGGCCTGCGTCGGCCCGAGCGGGACCATCACCACTTCCGGCCGATCGGGCCGGACCACGAACGCCACCATCCGCTGCTCTTGGGAGGGCTCGGTCTGTCCCTTCGCCGGAGGTCCCAGGTGCCAGTAATCGGTCAGGTCGATCAGAGCGGTGCCCTGGGGCAGGGCTGCCCGGACCGCAGCCGAACCGACCTGGGCCCGCGCCTGGGTGCTCTTGTAGACTGGACTGCGTTCCATCAGTTGCCGCTCCAGCCCATCGCGTTCGGCGGACAGGGCTCGGATCTCGTTGGGCAGATCCTTAGAGTCAGACTTCGTCTGCGCCGACCGCTGGTCCATCGACAGGCCGACGAGCTGGCCGCTGACCTGGCGGAGCCGGTCCAGCAGCCGACGGGTCTCGGGGTCCGCCGCGTTCCGCGCCTGGCGCGCCCACCGTTGCAACGCGGTCACTGACCCCTTGACGCGGACCACGCGATCATAGGCCGAGGCCGGCTCTGCGCTCGTGATGAGAGTGGCGGAAAGGAGATTGCCCAGCGATCCTCTGGCCAGGGCGGCCGTGGCGAGCTGTTCCTGCTCGTCCTGGAGGACGGCCATCCGGAGCTGTTCGGCCTGCAGGAGATCAGTCGCCTCGGCAAAGCGAGGGCCCGCATCCGTGACAGCGACAACGGACGTCAAGCTCACGCACCCGAAGTTATTCAAGGAAAATGCGATCAGGGGGTGGCCCTTGGGCAGGGCGTTGCGGCAGATTGTCAATGCCTGCTCAAAGCTCTGTTTCGCACCCGCATAATCCCGCAGATCCTCCTGCACGTTGCCCAGGCCCATCAGACTGTCGGCGATGTGGGGGTGGTCGGGAGGCAGGGATTTGCGTCGGATGGCCTGGGCTGCTCCCCATTTCTTGGTCCACTTGAAACGGGAATCCTCAGCAATAAGCTAAATACGAATTTATCCACATACATTAGTACGATGAGTTGTTCCCCGTTGATCACAGGCAGCGCTGAACTCGTTCGGCGTCGCATATCCCAGTGAGCTGTGAGGCCGGACCGCGTTATACCCCGCGCGTCCCTGACTGAGACATTCCCGCTCCCCGCGTAATCTGATACGCTTGGGCCGTTTCTCGTAAGGATGTTCACCGAGATCGAGTCCCCATGCAAGGATGCGCACCATGGCTTG
>JBKQMU010000334.1:0-19560 GCA_052146555.1 Isosphaeraceae bacterium | reverse complement strand
CCAAGGCCGACAAGCCGCTCTCCGTGGAGCAAGCGGCCAGTCTCCGCAGCGGGTTCTTGGCTGCCTTTTACGCTGCCGCGATCGGCTTGTCGATCGGCACCGTCGTTTTCGCGGCGCTCTACCGGTTGTTGGCCACGGTCGAACGCCGACAGGCCCAGGCAGACCACGACGCAGCCGAGATGGCGCTCACCGAAGACGTCGCACCGAGCTCCAACGAGCTGGCGCTCACCGAAGACGTCGCCCCGAGCCCTAAGAAACCGGCCATCGACGACGTGCCGGAGCGGAACCGTATTGTCGCGCTTCTGGTGATCTACGGCATCGTCATCGTCTTCTGGATGGTGTTTCATCAGAATGGCAGCACGATGACTTACTGGGCCGATGAGAACACCGACTGGAAAGTCTCGGGCGTGATCTCCAACTCGATCAATCCGTTCTGGATCGTCGTTCTGTCGCTTCCTTTGGTGCGCGTCTGGGGCTGGCTGAGCAAGCGCGGGCTTGAGCCCTCAACCCCCGCCAAGATGGTCATCGGCATGCTGCTTACGAGCCTGGCCTTCTTCATCTTGTTCGTGGCCGCCAAGAGCGGCGGCGATCAGACGTTCCTCACCGACTCCGCGGGCAATTTCCTGAAGGACGCCAGCGGGGTTTACAAGGTCCAGCAGCATCGCGTCTCTCCGCTTTGGCTCATCTCTGCCTACATGGTCATCTCACTGGGCGAACTGATGCTCAGCCCGATGGGTCTGTCGCTGGTCTCGAAGGTTGCCCCCGTGCGAATGCGCGGACTGATGATGGGCGGCTGGTTCGTGGCGACGGCCATCGGCAACAAGCTCACGGCGATTGGCCGGCTCTGGGACCCCTGGTATCATTCCTCGTTCTGGCTGCTCTGCTCTTTATCCGCCCTGACCATGGGGATCGTTCTGCTCTTCTTGCTTCCGCCGCTGAAACGCGCCATGCCCGGCGTGTAAGTCGATCGCGAGGGCACATTTCAAAGATCTTTATGAAAAGGTGCGTTCCATGACAGTTCTCCTTGCGTTCTTGACGCTCCTGCTGTGTGCCGCGCCGCTCTTTGCTGATGGCCGGCCGATCACGATCGACGACCTCCTGGCGGTGAAGTCCGTCAGTGATCCGCAGATCTCGCCGGATGGAAAGAGTGTCGTCTACGTGGTCTCCGAGCTGGACCGGGCGACCGATAAGACCGATAGCAGCCTCTGGCTGGTTCCCACGGTCCAAGGGGAACCGAAGCGTCTAACCACAGCGCCGGGCACGAACAACCAGCCGAGATGGAGTCCCGACGGCAAGAGCATCGCGTTTGTCTCCAGCCGGGGTGGTTCGAACCAGGTCTGGATCTTACCGGTTGAGGGGGGCGAGGCCCGTCAGCTCACCAAACTGCCGATTGACGTCTCGGGCCCGATCTGGTCACCCAAGGGAGACAAGATCGCTTTCGTGGCCGAGGTCTATCCCGGCATGACGCCCGACCAGACCGCGGCCAAAGACAAGGAGAAGGAAGCCTCCAAGAGCAAGGTGCGCACGTTTGATCGGCTGATGATCCGCCACTGGAACGCGTGGGACGAGGGGAAACGAAGCCACCTGTTCGTCGCCGACGCAACGAGCGGCCAAGCGAAAGACCTGACTCCCAAGCTCGAAGTCAACACCCCTCCGGCTCCGTTTGGAGGCTCGACTGACTACGCCTGGTCGCCCGAAGGCAAAGAGTTGGCCTTCACTGCCGAGCCGCTCAAGGACCACGCCTGGTCCACCAACACCGATATCTGGACCGTACCGGCCGATGGAGGCACGCTGGAAAACCGGACCGCCTCGAACGCCGGTGCCGACGCCCAGCCGTCGTACTCGCCCGACGGCTCGATCCTCGGCTATGTGAGCCAGGCTCGCGCGGGCTTCGAGGCGGACCTCTGGGTCCTCCGCGCGCAGAAGCGTGACCGCAGCGAGACAATCGACGTCAGCAGCTATCTCGATCGACCCGTGCAATCGTTTGCCTGGAGAAACTCGACCTCGCTGGCCGCGGTCATCGATAGTGAAGGTGCCGAGCCGATCGTCACCCTGCCGGTCCGCAAACCCTCCGAGATGCGCGACCGGATGACCGGCCGGCCGGAAACGGAAAGCAGCGGAACCAGCTCCGCGATCTCGATCGGTCCGGAAGCGCGGACCATGGCCTTCGTGCACCATAGCGCCAGCCTTCCCGGCGAGATCTACTTGTGGGAAGAGGGCAAGCCCCGGCCCAGGGCCTTGACCTCGCACAACGCACCGCTCTTGGCCCAGCTTGACCTGCCCGACGTCGAGGGCTTTGCCTTCAAAGGTGCCGATCATGACGACGTCCACGGCTGGCTGCTTCGCCCTCCCGGGTTCGATCCCACCAAGCGCTATCCGGTCGTTCTCCTTATCCACGGTGGTCCTCAGGGTGCCTGGCACGATGAGTGGCACGGGCGCTGGAATTATCAGATGTTCGCGGCTCCTGGATACGCCGTAGTCGCCATCAACCCCCGAGGCTCGACCGGCTACGGCCAGAAATTTACCGACCAGATCAGCCAGGATTGGACCGGGAAAGTCTACGAAGACCTCATGAAGGGGCTGGATTTCGCGCTCGATAAGTACCCGTTCTTGGATCGCACGAAGGTCGCGGCGGCCGGCGGCTCGTACGGCGGCTTCATGGTCAACTGGATCTGCGGGCATACCGACCGGTTCAAGGCCTTGATCAGCCACGCGGGAGTCTTCGACCTGGTGAGCATGTATGGCACAACCGAGGAGCTCTGGTTTCCTGAGTGGGAGTATGGAGGTTTTCCCTGGGACCGACCCGAGCACTATCGCGATCGCTCGCCCAGCACGTTCGCCCGCGACTTCCGGACTCCGACCTTGGTCATCCTCGGTGCACAGGATTTCCGCGTGCCCGACGCGCAAGGCCTTGGCATGTTCACGTGTCTACAACGCCTGGGCGTTCCCAGCCGCTTCGTCTGGTTTCCCGACGAGGGCCACTGGATCCTCAAGCCGCAAAACCGGATCGTCTGGTGGCGTGAGGTGCAGGAGTGGCTGGGGCGGTACTTGAAGTGAGTCGTGGACAGTGGGCAGTTGCTGCGTTCGTCGCACCTCCATTTTACGTACAGTCCACGACCATGAAATACCGGCTCAATCCTCTGACGATTCTCCGCCGCGGTTGCCCGCGGTGCGGTAAGGCCATCTTTGCCGGGCCGCTGGCGATGCGCGAGAACTGCCCGGAGTGCGGGCTCGATTTTGATCGCGGCCAGCCGGGGTACTTCACCGGGGCCATGTACGTCAGCTATGCGCTGGCGATTCCGCTGATCGCCTTGCTAACGTTGTTTGAACACTTGTTAATTCCAAGCTGGTCGCTGCTGCGGCTGGTGCTTCTGGCGTGGGCAGTCTGCGTCCCCCTGATTCCCTGGGTCTGGCAATACTCGCGGACAATCTGGATTCATTTCGATCAATGGGTCGATCCGGTGGACGACCTTCGCCACGAGCAAGCTCAGGGTCGCGGATCGAAATTCAATGGCACCGACTGAAGGGCTCAAGCGGTGGCGCCCTCGAGACAGATCGTGGGCACGCCAGTGTTTCAGTTCTTGGGTCCAGTGCGCTGCGGCCCGATGGCGAGCTGGGCATCAGGAGCAGGCAGGTTCAAGTTCTTGGCGATGAACCGGTCCATGCGCGCGAGCGTCACATCGGTCGCCCCCTGCTCGCGCCACAAGATCCGGCCCTGGCGATCGAGCAGCACCATGGTGGGATAGAATTGGATTCCGAAGGCATCCTGAACCGGGCAGGTTCCGTCCATCCCTGAAATGAGGACAGGATAGGTGATCTTGAGCTCGCCGATCGCCGCCTTGACCTTCGCTGCCCGAACTTTGCTGGCCGTGCGCTCGCAGGCGATGCCGATGACCTGCACCTTCTTCCCCCCGAGCATCTGCTGGATCTCATTGAGGTGCGGGATCGACTTGCGGCAGGGAGCACACCAGGTTCCCCAGAAATCAAGCAGGACCAAGTCGGCATCGATGTCGTGGAAGGCGACCATCCGGCCCCGAGCGTCGGGAAGCTGAAAATCGATGAGCCTGCGCTCAAGCGGATTGAACTCGCACCAAACACCCTGGCGAGCTGGTGCCTGGGGGCTTTGCTGCGGCTTGGGTTCGCTCCGCGCGGCCACTTGGGCCGACTTCGGCTTCGATTCCGCGGGCAAAGCTGTGCGGAGGGCCGGCGCGCTCTTCGGCTCCTGCTCGCGTGAGGCCTTCTGAAGTGATTCGTCCAGCGGAATCGATGGCTTCTGGAAGACCAGCTCACCCCAGGTTGGCTTTGGTTTGCTGTCGGGCGCTTTCACTCTTGTCTCCGTGCTGACAATAGGCACAGAGCTGGGTGCGAGTCTGGCGGATGCGTCCTGGCCATCGGTCTGGTCAGGTCTGGGCGCCTCTCCGGGAACCGGCGAGGAAGCTTCAGGCTCACCAATCGCCACAGGCGGGTGGGAGTCGGCACTGGATTTCCAGGAGCGGCTCGCAACTTCGCTGGAAAGCGGCCGGAGCGGATCTTGGGCGAGCGAAGTCGCCGCATCATCCGGGGCGTCTTCTTCCCTGCTCGCCGGAACCTCCGAGGCGTTTGCGCGCTTGTGCACCCAAGCGGCTGGTCGTCTCGGAGTCATTGCGAGCTTGACCTGCTCGTCGGCCGCGGCATCATCGCTGGCGCCGACTTTCTCCGGATCCAGTGCCGGCGGCAGTGGGTTTTGCTCGTCGTCTTCAACCTCGAGGCGGGGCGACGTCCTGGTGGCGGACGGCTCGGGATCGGCCAGACGTTTTCGGACCGAGCCACCTTGCCCTGCCGAAGAACTCTTCGAGGAGGCAGGCTTCTGGACCGAGCCCGGGCTCCGGTCGGTTTCGTCCGCGTCGATGGATAGGGTGGGTGCAGTCCGGCGCTGGGGCTTGCGCATCGAATCCGCTTCGGGTTCCACGGATTCGACGTCCTCGCGGTTGGCCCGGGGCGCCGCCTGGCGATCGCCCTCAACTTCGTCCGACTCATCGATGTTCGAGACGGGTGCGACGACCGGGCGGGCTGGCCGTACGGTCGATCGCGAGTCGTCGATCTCGCCGCCGCGCCGCTGTAAGGCGATCCGCACGTTCGTGTCGGGCGCTTCGGTCTCCACGCGACCGGTCAAAAGACCGTCGGGCCCCTCGTACTCCGCGATCACAGTGTAGCTGGACCCGGGGCGAACGCCTCGGAGCGTGAAGGCGCCCGAGGCATCGGAAACGGCGGAGAGAGCCTTGCCCCCCGCCTCGCCGCTGACAGCCAGCCGTATGCGTGCATCGGGAACGGGCTTTCCTCGCTGGTCGTAAACCCGCCCGGAAATCCGCCCGCGACTGGGCGGAGTGACCAGTGGCTCCGGCTCCTGTGCCCGAACGGACGAGTCGAACGTCCCGGAACGGATCGGCAGCGGCTTGTCACCGACCGAAGCCACGGTTCTGACGTCCTGGCCCGGCGGTTGCCGCAAGGCCCCAGCCTGAGAACACCCAAACATGCCTGATGGCAGCAAGAGAAGGACGGGGAGCCAGCTCGTGTTGCGCATAGGTACGACGCCCTCCTCGTGGCCAGAACGGCAAGACGTGTCCGATCGGTGGTTCGATCGTCGTGGGCGATCTTCCTGATCACCCGTGAGTTCCACGCGCCGTTCGAGCTCGTTTCATTGTTGCATGTTCCAAGGATGCGCTCGCTCTGCGCGAGTGCCAGTGCTTCATCATGAGGCAATCGGCATTCGGTGGGATCAAACTTGAGGAGTTTTGCATTGATCCTGAGTCAGTGAACGCAAGGCATTTCGAGGCGGCATGCACGCTTGCGATTAAACGTTTCGGAAACCTGCCGCATCATCGGGATAGTTCTTACCCGGCTGCCCCGCCGAACGGTACTCCGCCGCCAGGGCTTTTAGTCTGAAGATTGTGGCGATCAGTTCCACCGGGCGACCACCCTGCGGGCCGTCTCAAGCAGGCCCGAGACGGCTTCGCGGTCGTCGGCGTCAGGTGCGGCGTCGAGGTAGGCTTGAAGCGGGTCGATGGCCTCGCCGTGACGCTCGACCTGGAGGCAAATCATTCCCAGGTCGCGGTTTTCCATGGGGTCGAGGGCTACGGCAGCCAGTCGTCGCTGGACGGCCAGGGCCGAGAGGTAGTCGTGCGTTCCCAGGTAGATGGCCTTGAGGTTGCGCAGCAGCCGCGCGACGATCTCCCGAGTCGAGCACGGGGCAATCCGCAGGTCGGAGAGCACAACCGGGCTGTGCGTCAGCTCCGTGAGGCGATGCTCGCAGCCGGAGCGATCCAAAAGCTCGCCCGAGTGAAACGCATCGATGAACAGCGGCTCGAAGGAGTCCGCGAGGCGAAGCATGAAGTGGGCAGGCAGGTTCACTCCGTCGAGCGCCAGGTCAAGGCGCTCGGCGACCGCTCCGTACAGGATCGAAAGGCTGATCGGAATTCCCTTCTTGCGGTCGATGACCTCGTTTAAGTAACTGTTTCGCGGGTCGAAGTAATTCTCTCGGTTCCCCTCGTAGCCGTCCTCGACGAACAGAGCCCAGTTGATCTGGCCGAGAATCTTGCGCGGCTTTGAGCGGGAATCGCAGCGGGCCCGAACCCGAGTGGCTATCTGCTCGATCGTTCTCATGTAATGTTCGAGATCCAGCTCGGGATATGCATCCCGGGCGATCTCCATCGCGATGCGCGCGAGGCTGGGGCGCGATTCTCCCTGCAGCATGCTCTGAAACTCCGGACTCTCGCGGAATCGATCGGGCATCGGGCGGGCTCTCCGGACGGTCGTCTTCATGCTTGCTCTCTTCATCATGATGCGTCTAAGACCTTCACGGACGCAATCGCAAACGCCTGGCGGTTTGTTCAGAATCGGCTCAGGGGATGGCGCTGTCTCAGGCTGGCGCTGCCGGCTCGGCGGTCGTTCGTCCGGCGCGGAGCGTGATCCAGGCCGTCGGGGACAGTACCAGCACGAAGCCGGCGATGGTCGAAAGGGTCAGCACGCGCCCCTCGATGGCCGTGTCGTAGGCCATGGCGAAGACCACCTGGGTCAGGCTGAGGACCGAGATCCGCGAGGGAGGGCCCGCCGCGAACGCCTTGGTCAGGAAGACCTGAGCCATCGTTCCGGTCAGGCCAACCCCAAGCAGCAGAAGGCCGGTCTTCGTGTCGAACGTCGATAAGGAGGTGTTCCGGGGACAGACGGTGATCCAGACCGAGAGTGCCAGGCTGGCCAGCCCCGCGAAGTGCGCGACCACGGCCGGAGCGGCGACCGTGCGCAGCCGGTGCAGACCGAGCATGGCCACCGCGGTTGTAAACGAAGCGACGAGTGCCGCCAGCACGGCCACGTCGCCTCTTCCCGAAAGGTAGGGGCGCTGGATCAAGGCCACGCCAACCACCCCGCTGAGCACGCACAAAAGGTCGATGGCGATCTCGGATCGTCTCAACTGCGGAAGCGAAAGCAGGACGATCCAGAGCGGGTAGGTATTAGTCAGCGTGAGCACGTCGGCTACCGGCAGACGCGCGAGCGCGTAGAATGTGCAGACCAGGCTGATCGTTCCCGTCACGCTGCGAAGCCAGAGTGTCCGCGGCGTAAAGAGTACCAGGGGCGACTGACTGGCCCAGGCAAGAAGCACTGAGAAAACAAACGTGCAGATGATGCGGAAAAGGGCGATCACGAACCAGTCACATCGCGAGCCGGCGGTGTGCGCAAGCGCGCCCATCGACGCGAAACAGAAGGCCGCGGTGATCATCCAGATCGCCGCTTGCCGGCCATTCTGCTTAGAGTCCATCGTCAATGCAGGCCAAGTTGATCTCCTCGGTTCTGTCCCTGTCGCGGCCGCCTGGCACCCAGAATCACCCGCGGATTCTCGCACTCTTCATCGCGCTTCGATACCTTGGAATCCTCGGGACGATCCTCCTGCAGCCTTGCCATGACGCTCATCTTCCCGGCTTTCGAGGACACCAGTTGATGCTCACCAAGTACAGCCTGGCCACGCTCTTCTTGCTCATCGTGGCAAATTCCCCCCAGCAAGTCGACACCCTCCAGACTGTCGCGGAACGGAGCGGCGACTCGGCGAAGGCGCGGCACGGCGAAGTCCTCGCCCTTTGCCAGGAGTTCGCCAGGCGATTCGCGTCGGCCCACTACACCGAGCTGGGCAGATCGGCGGAGGGACGCCCCCTGCCCGCCCTGGTGCTGGCCGATCCTCCGGTGAAGACCCCTCTGGAGGCAGCCCGATCCGGCAAGCTGATCGCGCTGGCAATCGGCACCATCCACGGCGGCGAAGTATGCGAGAAAGAAGCGCTTCCGATCTTGGCCCGCGAGATCCTGGCCACGCCGCATCATCCTTTGCTCAAAGATCTCATCATCATTGTGGCCCCGATCATAAGCGCCGATGGCAACGAGCGTGTCTCGAGGCAGAACCGAGCCGGCCAGAACGGGCCCGAGCAAGCGATGGGCCAACGTGCCAATGGCCGAGGGATCGACCTCAATCGAGATTTCATCAAGCTCGACGCACCTGAGACCCGGACCCTCGTCCGATTTTTCAATATCTGGCGTCCTCACCTGTTCATAGATATCCACACGACGAGCGGGTCGTTTCACCGCTATGCGATCACGTACGATGGCCCCAAGAACCCCGCCGGCGATCCTCGCCTCATCGCCTTCACCAGATCCGAGTTCTTGCCGGCGGTCAGTCGCGAGTTCGAGAAAAAGACGGGCTTGCAAGCTTATTACTACGGCAGTTTCAATCGCGACCACACCCAGTGGACGACCTTCCCGGCCGAGGGACGCTACGCCACGAACTACGTCGGCCTGCGAAACCGCTTGAGCGTTCTGTGCGAGGCTTACGCCTTTGCCCCGTACAAGGACCGGGTGCTGGCGACCCGAGACTTCGTGCGCGAATGCCTGATCTATGCGGCCGCGCACAAGAATCAGATCATCCGCCTGATTGACCAGGCCGATGAAGCCCTTATCAATGCCGGCCGGTCGCCTGGTAAGAACGATGGTGTGGCCATCCGCTCGGAGGCTCGGCCGCTTCCCAGTCCGGAGCCGATCCAAGGCTACCTCGAGCGCGACGAGAACGGCCGCCACGAGCGGACCGAGACGCCCAAGGATTATCCCGCCCAGCTTCTGCTCGATTTCGTCGCAACCGAGACGGTCACGCGCCCGTACGCGTATCTTTTGCCCGCCAGTTGCTCGGACGCCGCTGCGACCTTGAAGCGCCATGGTCTGGATGTCCAGGAAATGCGCGAGGACATCGAGCTGGACGTCGAGGCCTACCACGTAGGCGCGGTCTCCCGGCAGGCCTCGCGCGGCGGGGATGATCTCGATCTGCAAGAACTCTGCGTGACGCCGCGGCGGCAATCACAGCGAGTGCCAGCCGGAACGCTTCTGGTCAAGACCGACCAGCCACTGGGCAGCCTGGCGACTTACTTGCTGGAACCCCGTTCAGAAGACGGACTAGCCGCCTGGAAGCTCTTCGGCATGGGCGTGAAGGAGGGCGCACTCTTCCCGGTGCTTCGCCTGATCGATCCCGCGCCGATCTCCACCACCACCGCCGAGCCCTTGGCCGAAGAGCGGAAACACGATCTGCCGATCACATTCGAAATGGCCTGGGGAAGCCAAGACGGAAAGATGCTCTCGGGCTCTCCCGTTTCGATCACCTGGCTGGACCCGTCGCACTGGCTGCAGATCCGGGACGGAAAACTGTACAAGGTCGGGGCGGAGACCGGGCGATCGCGGCCGTTCGTCGATCCCCTCGTGCTCGTGCCAGCACTGGAACGATTGCCCTCGCTCGACGAGTCGACCGCCCGGGCGATCGCCTCGGACTTGTCTTTCGATATGGACCCAGCGCACAAGGCTTTCCTCTTTACGCACAATGACGACCTTTACTACGCGACCTTCGACGGCTCTATCGCGGTGCGTCTGACGGACCATCCCGGCATCGAGCAACACGCGCAGTTCAGCCCGGACGGGCGCTTTGTCGCCTTCATCCGCGACCACGACCTGCACGTCGTGACCGTGGCCGAGCCTCTCGAACGGGCGCTTTCCAGCGGCGGCCGCGACACCCTCCGGCACGGCATCGCCGACTGGGTTTATTATGAAGAGATTTTCAACCGTCACTGGCCGGCGTTCTGGTGGAGTCCCGACTCGAAGCGGATCGCCTTCATGGAGTTCGACGACGCGCCGGTGGGCAGGCTGACGATGCTCGACGACACGGCCAGCCCGCGCAAGGTCGAAGAAAACAAGTATCCCCGCGCGGGAGAGCCCAACCCCAAGGTCCGCATCGGGATCGTCGATGTCGCCGGGGGCCCGGTCCGGTGGGCCGAGCTTTCCGGTTATTCGTCGGAGTCGCTCTTAGTCAGCCAGGTGGGATGGTGGGCCGACAGCTCCGCGGTGTACTGCTCCTTGCAGGACCGGACCCAGACCTGGCTGGACCTCGTGACGCTCGCGGCGGCCGACGGTGCGCCGCTGCCAAAACGCCTCTTCCGCGATGCGACCAAGGCTTGGATCGCCGAGCCGGACCCGATCGCGTTCCTCGAGGATGGGAGCTTTCTCTGGTGCAGCGAGCGCGACGGCTGGAAGCATCTTTATCAGTACGCCCCTGATGGAACCCTGCGGGGCCGCGTGACCTCAGGGTCGTGGGAAGTTCGCTCGCTGGTCCACGTCGATGCCGGCTCGGGCTGGATCTATTTCACCGCGACTCGGGACGACGCGCTTACCCCGAACCTCTACCGGGTGAAGCTCGGCGGCCCGATCGAGCGCCTTACCCAGGGCGCAGGGAGCTATCAGGTCAGCCAAAGCCCGGGTGACCGGTACTACGTGGCGACCTGGTCCGACATCCACACGCCGGCCCGGGTCAAGCTTCATGCCGCCGACGGGACGTTCATCCGGAACGTAGATACCAACCCATTGCACCGGCTGGCGGAATACCGCTTCGGACCGCGAGAGCGCGTCAGCATCAGGGCCAGGGACGGGTTCCTGCTGGAGGGCGAGCTGATCTTGCCGGCGAACCTTGACCCTGCAGGCAAGTACCCGGTCTGGTTCATGACCTACGGCGGACCGCACACGCCCACAACCAGCAATAGCTGGACGGGGGGCCGGCTCTGGGACCAAGCGCTCGCCAGCGAGGGATTCATCGTCTTCCACTTGGACCCCCGCAGCGCCAGTGGCAAGGGAGCCGTCTCTGCGTGGAAGGCGTACAAGAAACTCGGCGTGCAGGAACTCGAGGATATCAAGGACGGAATCGCCTGGCTGAAACAGCGGTCCTACGTCGATGGTTCGCGAATCGGCATCAGCGGGCACAGCTACGGCGGCTTCATGACGTCGTTCGCGATGACTCACTGCGACCTCTTCGCCGCCGGAATCGCCGGTGCGCCTGTCACCGATTGGCGCGACTACGACACGATTTATACCGAGCGGTTCATGGGTCTGCCCCAGGACAACCCCGATGGCTACGAAGCGAGTTCGGTGGTGAAGGCGGCACGGAACCTCCACGGCAAGCTGCTGCTAATCCACGGCGCCATCGACGATAACGTCTCGGTGCGTAATTCGATGCGGCTGGTGGAGGCTCTTCAGGCCGCGGGGAAGGACTTCGAGCTGATGATCTATCCGGGATTTCGGCATGGAATCTACAGCCCGCATTACAGCCGGCTCCAACTCGACTTCATCCGCCGGACTTTGGGCAACCTCACGAAGCCCGCCGCACCTTCGAGTTCTCCAATAGCTCGGAGCAGCCCGGAACATCATGAGCCGACGCATTAGCCAGCCAGGAACCATGACAAAGCAACTGGGTCACCCAAGGTCGCATGAGGACTTGCGTTGGTTAAAAATCCCTCATGGGCTGGTGGAAAAATGTTGATCTCATACGGCAAAAATGGGTATGAAGGAAGGAGGCAAACGTGTCCAGGCCGCCTGTCTTCAGTCGGCCAGATCAGCAGTGAGATCCTTGGGTTCCGGCATCCGGGAGCGTTGCCGCGAACGAACCAGCGTCTGGGTTCGGCCTTCTTGAACGATTTGCATTTTCTGGTTGAAGATCTGACGCTGCCAGGTCACGACGCCACGCCGACCTCGGGCCTGAGGGTCGATCGCAACGACCCGGGAAACGACCTTGATGGTGTCGCCAAAGACGACCGGGAGCAGAAATTTCCACTCGAGAATCGCCAGAAACGCCAAAGTGTCAACTCTCGGAGCGTGACTGTACAGGCCCGTCGCGATGGCCAGCGTAAGCAGACCATGTGCCACTGGACGACCGAACGGCCCAGTCTTGGCCAGTTCATGATCGGAATGAAGCGGGTTGTGGTCCCCCGAAAGACCAGCAAAGAACACGATGTCCGTTTCCGTCACGGTCCGCGCCGGACTTTCCCACTCATCGCCGACTTCGAGGTCGTCAAAACCTAGTATTTCTAAAGGGTGCCGGCGGACGGCTGGATTGTCTTGCTGTGACATGCCGGAGCAATCTCTAAAGAAAATGTAATGTTTGGAATGCCGTTTGAATGCGAAGAACAACCGGATTTTGACCTGTGATGATCCGATCGTCAAGGCAGCCCGATGCCGTGAAATGCTTTTCTTGGCGTGTCTGTCGATGCGTCGGTTGCTTGCATCGACTCTTCTGAGCTGCGGCCAGAGGGTCCGGGGGAGGCCCACCAAAGTGAACGCACGGCAAGGAACAAGTCTCGAAGCAGAAGGGAATATGGCGATGCCTCGGCCTTATCGCTTTGTGATTGCAGACGACGAGAAACCCGTCGCCACCGGATTACAGCAACAGCTTGAAGCGCTGGGCTACGACGTGGTGGCCATTGTCAATGATGGCGAGCGCGCCGTCGAAATGTGCCGCCGGTCACTCCCCGACGCAGTCTTCCTTGACATCGAAATGCCAGGCATGGACGGTCTGGCCGCTGCGCGGCAGATTGCCGAAGACCCTGGTACGCCGGTCATCATCCTGACCGCCCATGGCCATCCCAATCTCATCGATCAGGCGGTCGAGGACGGAGTTGCCTCGTACCTGCTGAAACCCGTCACCAACCCCGGGCTCCACGCCGCCATCGAGGTCGCCGTCGCCCGCTCTCGGGAAATCCAGGTCCTGCAAGAGAATGTCGACCATCTGAAGATGACTCTCCGCGAGCGGAAGCTCATCGAACGCGCCAAAGGCATTCTTATGTCTCGCCGCCACTTGAGCGAGAACGAGGCGTTCCGGCTCTTACAGCGGCAAAGTCAAGATCGCCGCATTCCCATGGCCAAGCTGGCCGAGTCGATCATTCAGACCGATGAGCTCCTGGAGGCCCCTAACCAGGCCGGCAACGTGAGCCCGCGACCCATCCGACGGCCGCCTGGGGATGCGCCCTTGGACGAATAGTGTTTGACGCCGCGTGCTGGCCCGGTTAGCATGAACGTGGTGGATGACCTGGCTCGGGATATTCCGACCGTCTGACCGTAGCGGGTCCGCCCTCTGTCGTTGCCGGTTGGGAACAAGGACGGTTCGGTCGGTTTCTCCTTGCTTTGCCTCGAGAGATTTCGTCCGGTCCCAGACCTCTGCAGCTCCCGAATCCGGGGGCGTCTCCCAATCCATCCGTTCGGCCTTGCAAGAGCCGTCACTTAAGAGCACACGTCAAGCCGATCAAAGTGGGAGCTAGGCATGGCGCTACGCACCTTCAGCCCCGAGAGCGTTTGCGTTGGCCTCGGAAAGAGCCCGCAAGAACTTGCACAGTTCATTGAGGGCCACGTGAACCGAGTAGCCAACGGTAGGATTCGCGACCTTCACGTCGTCTATTCCGATGACCGCATCATTCTCCAAGGGCGGTCACGCACCTATCATGCTAAGCAGCTTGCCCATCAGGCCGTGCTCGACCTGACCGATGGCCATCCGCTTCTGGCCAACCAGATCGTCGTCGCTTGATTGTGATCCGGCCGTCGAAATCTCGTCCGCCTCACTCATCCGCTCGCCCTCGCGGACGCGGAGCCACGGGTGAACTGAGAGCGGCGGTCGTTCTGCCCACGCGACCCTAGGAACCAGCAAGACGGAACTGCCATGGAAGTGCGACTCCAGACCAAGAGCGACCCCGCGCTGCAACTGGAAGCTAATCGCTGCTCGATCGATCGCGGCGAGCTCAGCACCTTGCTCTCAAGCTTGAGCCATGAACTATGCCGCCCCCTCGCCTCGCTGCGGGCGGGCTTCGAACTCTTGCTGGGAGACCCGGCTGGCCCGGTGAACTCTGAGCAGCGCGGCCACCTTTTGACCATGGTGTCCCTCTGCGATGAACTGCTCGGGCTAACACGCGGTTATCTCGACTATGCGGGCCTGGTAGGCGGCGGTCGAACCCCCACGCTGGGGACCTTCTCGATAGGGGCCTTGATCCAAGAGATCGACCGCCAGTTCCGCCCCGATGCACTGGCCAGGGGGCTCTTCTGGGACGCCGTTGCCCCCTACCCTGAGGCCGAGATCCTTACCGATGCCTCGCTTTGCCAGCAGATATTCGGCAACCTGGCGAGTAACGCGATCAAGTACACACCCGCTGGCGGCCATGTTCGGATCGAAGCAGAGGCTGGAGCCGACGATTGGTGCGTGGCGGTCATGGACGACGGCCCAGGCATTCCGGGTGAATCGCTCGATCGCGTCTTCGACCCGTTCTTTCGCTTGGCTCGCGACGAACACTCGCGGATCGAAGGCAATGGCCTGGGGCTGTCGATCTGCCGCGAACTCTGTGCGCGGCTCGGCGGCAAGATCTTCATCGACTCAAGTCCAGGCGCAGGCACGACGGTAAAGGTTCAACTTCCTCGCAACCCCCGCGCGGAAGCTGCCGCGGAGACTCACCCCAAGACCCCGGCGAGACGCACCCGCAAGGCCGCCAGCGAGCCAAGAAAAAGCCGCTAAATTGAAAGCGCCGCGACCTTCGGCCTCATGCCCCCCTCGTCCTCGGTGCGCGGCACAAGCGACGATCAGAAACCCTCCGCGGAGGGAGCCGAGAGCCGGATCGTCGTGCCGCTGCCGGGTTGGCTCTCGATCGTCAGGGTGCCCCGATGGCGCCTCCAGATCCCTCGCGCGATGGTCAGGCCGATACCCAGGCGGTCGGCCTTGGTGGTGAAAAAAGGCTCGGTCGCGTGTTCCAGTACCTCCGGTGTCATCCCGCAACCAGTATCGCGAATCTCAATACACACCCAGTTGCGCGGCAGTGACAGCAAGGCCATGGTGACGGCACCCACCCCCCCTGGCAGTGATTCCACCGCGTTCTCGGCCAGCAATCTTAGCACCATGCGCAGTTGCGACGACCGGCCCCGCAAGGGCGGGGTCGCGGCCGGTTGCCAAGACCAGTCAACCGCGGGACCAAGATTTTGTTTCTCGGCTTCGAGAAAGTCAGCGACAAGCACATCGAGGCGAATCTCCTCGGCAGGACTGCCGTCTAAGCTGATGTCGATGGACGTCCAGTCGTGGCTAAGCTCGATCAGCCGGCGCATCGTGACCGAGGCATCGAGTGCGGTTCGCACAACGGTCTCGATGCGGTCCAAGCGATCCGGCGTCAGCGGTTCGGCCGGGCTGCTCAGCGCGCGCAGAATCTCGCACTGGCTGACGATCGTGCTGAAGGAATTGATCACGTGGTGGCCGACCACCGCCGTGAGATAACCCAGGTACGGCTTGAGATCTTGATTCTGCATCGCTTCACCTCGGATCGAAACGGACTTGAATGCCGGGACCTCGCTTTGCCGGCACGGCCCTGGCCGCTCAGCGAATGATCCGGGCCTCGACCCAGTCGGCCAGGTCTCGAACGTCGCCGCGATCTCCAAACTCGGTGATCAAGACAAGCACCTTCGCCTGGGAAATGTCGATATCGATCGGCCGCGGCGGGTCGCGAAACGTCATCGCGGGCGTGGTGATGCGGCTCTGGCGATCGGTGAGGACCCGGAAGACCACGCTACCCAGTGGTCCGGCACGGTCATCGACCCCAACAAGCGCCTGGAAGCGACGATCTCCGGGTTTGAGCTTGTAAGCCAGCAGCGTCCGGCTCTGTGTTCCTAGGCCGCGTTCAAAAACACGGCCGGCGAGCTGAAACCGATGGCCCTCGACGGTGCCATCGAGACGAACGGGTCGAATGGGCCCGAAGTAGGCGTCATAGGTGACGGCATCAGGCTTGCGCTCGGACAGGTAGATGACGGAGCCGGTGCGCGGATCGAGCTGTACCAGAAGTGCCAGAGGGATCCGGAGGGCCTGACCGAACCGTGTGGTCGCCAGGACCTGCCCCTTCTCGATGCGTGCTCCGGTGACGCCCAGACGCGACCCGTCCGCGAGCGTCAGGTCGACATAAGTCGCATCGACCTGCGGATAGCCAACTCCTGAGGGGCCAAAACCCACGGCAACGACTCCGGTCCGGTCCAGCTCCACCGGCTTGCCTTCGATCTGAAGCTTGATCACGCGATCATCGAGCCCGAGGAAGCCGCCGGCGAGCCGGTCGCCGTTGACCATCCACGCGACGTCGGTGGTTCTAGGCTCATCCTCAAGGCGAGTCCAGATCTGGTCGAGGGCATCGACCTCCGGGGGCGAGGCCAGAACCATGCCGAGCACGCATTCCATGGGGATGGCAAGCCTGCCCAAGGCCGAGCGCGAGCGGACCACGATAGCCGTCTCGGTCGAGTTTTCGACGACCACGCGCATGAGCCGGTCGCCCCCGGCCAAGAGTACGCACGAGCCCTCCATGGTCTGGGGCGGCGTACCGGGGTCGCGTGCCAGCTTGACCAGATCGCCTAGCGGCAATTCTTCACGCGTAAGCTCGTCCGTGGCGATCGTGATCTGGCCGGCCTTGAGCGCCACGATACGTCCTGAGATCGTACCACCGTCGACTTTCTGCCCGCTGAAGATCGGATCGGAGAGCGAAGGAGAGCCGGCCGCCAGAGGCGTCTCCACGACGAGAAGAAAGCACGCCAGGGCCAACTCACAGGTCACCAGGGCAACGCGAAGGCAAACCGGAGCCCGTCGCCGGGACGGTTGGTGCGCGGTAGTCGACATGATGATCGCGACCTCCTGCGAGCCTATCGCTGAAAGATGGGAAGATAATTGTTGGGAATCTGAAGAATGATAAGCGCCATGGCCGTGCCGTACTCGTTGCAGATGCTGTCGATCCAGTACCCCCCCGGTGTTTGCCGCTTGATGAGCTCGGTGCGGATGGCCGGGAACCAATCATTCCAGTCATCGCCGCCCCTGATCCACATGGCCTGGGCCGCATAGTAATGGCCGTAAAAATAGTGGCTATACCGGCTGCCCATCCGGATCTCCCGCACGTACTGGCGAAGATAGGCGATGCCGTCCTTGACCTCCTTGTTCTCGTACTCCCCGGCGCTCTGGAGTGCCACCACGCCCGCGGCGGAGCGGGGAAATGCGCTTGCCCCCCCCTGAAGCATGTACTTGAAGCCGCCGTCGGGGTTCTGCGACTGCTTGACGTAGCGGATGCAGGCGTCAACAGTCTCCTTGGGGACATAAAGTCCCGCGTTGCGAGCAGCGCGCAGGGCGTTAATCTGGCAGATCGTGACGGACAGGTCGGCATCACGTCGAACCGGCTGATAGCGCCAACCGCCCTCGTTATTCTGGGTATCGATGATCAGGCGAACAGCTTTCTGGAGCTTCTCGCGAATCTCGGGCCGGTGGCTCGTGCCGTAGGCTTCGGCCAGAAACAGGGTGCCGAAGCCGTGCGAATACATGGGTCCGTGGGTCGACGACGAGGCCACGGCAATGAACCCGGAGGGAGACGTATTCTCCATGACGTAGGCAAGAGCCTTGTCGATCACAGTGCCATAGGGACCCCGCCCCGGCGTCGATCCGGCGGACATGAATGCCAGTCCCGCGAGACTGGTCACGGCGATGTTGCCCCGGTAGGTTCCGGTTCCGAACGAGCCGTCCGCATTTTGGGTTTTCGCCAGCCAGGCCAGTCCGTTTTCGATGGCCCGGTCGGTCTCGGGCGTCAGCATCGCGAGGGTGCCCTCGGGCACATCCCCTCGGTGCGACTGGCCAAAAGCGCCGATCGACTTGGACTTGTCTTTTTCCTTGCCGTCGCCTTCAAGCGTAGCGCCTCCGCAGGCCAGGGGCAGCGCCAGGACCACCGCGAGAAACCAAGGCGACTGCCCCGGGAATGCCCGGACTTGTCGACTCATGGCTTATTCTCCTCGGACTAGCTTCTGCTTGGCGACGGACAAGTAATAGCGGCGGATCAGGTCCTCTTTGGCCGGAAGACCGTCTTCCTTGAACCCGTTTTCCATCTCCTGGCGAAGCTCCGGCGGCAGGTGGCCCCAGATGTCCTTGCCTGCGGCCAGCGCATGGCGGTCAGATGGCTTAGCAGGCTTCATGGGGGGAGCGCCACCGGCAGTCGAGCCAGGAGTCTGACCAGGCTGATTAGCGGGCTTCTGC
Source organism: Isosphaeraceae bacterium (assembly GCA_052146555.1). Lineage (GTDB taxonomy): Bacteria > Planctomycetota > Planctomycetia > Isosphaerales > Isosphaeraceae > Aquisphaera. The sequence continues at coordinate 1,175 of JBKQMU010000334.1, read as the reverse complement.
CCGTCCTGCCGGACGCGTCGCAGGACCATTGCTCCCGACGAGCCGGACTGCCTCATTTGTTGAATCAAAGTCTCGATCTGCTTGACGATTCGCTTCTGCCGAGACTGGGTGTCCTCGCCGGAGTCCGGCTTGCTCAGCCGCTCTTGGACATCGCGCATCTCCTTGATGATCTGGCTCAGTGGGCTGTTCTGATCCTCCTGGTGGGGTCCCTTCTTTTTTCGTTTCCGACCCGTTAACTCCTCGAGGCGGTCATCGATCTCCTTGTCTTTGCCCTTCAAAGCACGGTCATCGAGCTTTGCCTTCTCGCGCGGTTTTGGAGCATCTCCTGCCCCTTCGCCAGGCACCTCGGGTCGATCCGCCGGCTCACCGGATCCGGCGTGCGACCGAGGCTTCTTGTCGGCGGCCGGCTCGTCACTCGTTTGCCCCAGCTTCTCCAGCAAGAGGTCGAGATCTTTGTCCTTGGCGGAGACATCGCCTGCGCCAATCCGGGACGCCTTTGAGTCCTTCTCACTCGATCCGGCCTCCCGCGCGGCCGCTTTGGTCATGCCGGACACCGTTTTCGCCGCTGCCTTCTCTTCGTCTCCGGTTTTCGACTTGGCGCCGGACGATCCATCGGAAGGTCCGGGCTCGCCGTCTTTTTCACGTTGGGCCGGCTGGCGCACCTCGGGGCTTCCCTTCTCGAGCCCCGGCTTGGCGATTTTTTCGAGTAGCGAATCGAGGGCTTCATCCGGTTTCGCTGCCGGCTCCTGGGCCGCCGCCGTGGTGCACCAGAGAAGGGCAAACGTCAGGACCGAGGGCAAAGGCGAAGCGGCAGCGTACTTCCACTTCGCGGCAGCGAACTTCCAATTCATCATCATTCCTCCCCGTCGTCCCGTCTCGGCCGTGTCAGGTTGCGGGCAAGGTCGGCCAGGGCGCCCTGGTCACTCGCGAGCTGCTCGGCTTCCTTTGTTTGCTCGGGGGTGAGCTCCTGGCTGCGACGGCGCAGCTCGTCGAACGCTTCGGTGCGATCGTTGAGCTCCTGCTGGAGGGTCCTGAGCATCTTGAGCTGGGCGGTTGCGGGGATGCCATCCCCGCCGCCTCAACCCCCACCACCAACTCCACCCCCTCCCCCGCCCCCGCCCAGCCCCGCTTGCTTTGCGTCATCGGCCGTGAGCGCATCAAAGAGCTTCTCGAAA
>JBKQMU010000333.1:0-8008 GCA_052146555.1 Isosphaeraceae bacterium | reverse complement strand
CGGGGAAGTGGGCTGGTGGTTGCGGCCGCCGTGGAACAAGGACAAGGATCGTCCCAGCGTGCTGGACGCGGAGCGGCTGATGCGGCGGCATCGGGCGCAAATTCAGCGTCTTCTCTCGAAGTGGGCGAGAGATGAGGGAAAAACCGAAGGCGACGCGGCATAAGCGGGGTGTAAAAGGGTGCTCAGCGGGCATCGGAAGGCGCTCCCGCACACGGTGCAGCAGCGAGAAATGGGGCCGATCGGGAAATCAGCGCCATTATTGATCAGGAAGGCCGTGCTGCTCCGCATGACCAAGTGAGGTTCGAGGAGATCGGCGCATGGATCGGCGTAGCTCGGCACGCGGTGAGAAGCGCGGAGCTCGGTCGGGCTCAGGATGTGGCGTGACGGGACGTTTCGCGGACGTGGCGGTCAGGCGTTCGAGTTCAGCGAGCCGGGCGTGAGGGTGGGACCACCGCCGATTCAGTCGCCGCGGGCTGCTACGGGCCACGACAGGGTGGCCAGGTCGCCAAGACGAAACCCCTGACGCGGGGCTGCTTGCAAACCCGGACCAGAGCCTGGGGCCAACTCGAGCCCACATTGGAATGAACCGGCCGCTTGAACAGCCTGGCGCGAGGGCCAGGCTGGCTCAAGGGTGGGCTGGACATCCCAGCCACTCACGCCGGATGCAGCTCACGTCGCGGGGAACACCCAATCCGGACGTTGACACGCCGCGTATGGTCACGCGCTGGGCGGGTCGGAATCCTTGTCTTTCATGCGATAGCTGGGTCCTTGAATGAGGATCGCCTCCCCGTGATGCATCAGCCGGTCGATCAAGGCCGTGGCCAGGGTGTTGTCCACATCGAACAGGGCGCCCCATTCCCGGAAGGTTCGATTCGTGGAGAGCACGATCGATCCGGATTCATAACGGGCAGCGACCACCTGGAACAACAGATCGGCCCCGCGCTTGTCGATCGGCAGATAGCCCAGCTCATCGAGGAGGAGAAGACTGGGACGGGTATAGGTCCTGAGCGCCTTGCCCAGAAGACCGTTGATTTGAGCCGTGGTGAGATGATTGATCATGTCGACCACCCGCGTGTAGCGAACCGAATGGCCATGCTCGGCCGCCGTGTAGCCCAACGCCGTGAGTAAATGCGACTTTCCCGTCCCGGTCGGTCCAATCAAGACGGCGCAGCCGTGCCGCCCGATGAAGTCGCAGTCGAAGAGCCGGAGGATCGCCGCCTTGGGGATCCGCTTGGGGAAGTTGAAATCGTACTCGGCCAGGGTCTTCGGCTTGGGGAGCCGCGCCTCGCGGAGTCGACGCTGCAGCGCTCGCTGCTGACGAGCCGCCTGCTCCAGGCCAAAAAGCGTGGCCAGCACCTCCATCATCGAATTACCTTTACGAGCCGCCTCGTCGAGCACTTCGCGATAAGCCCGAGCGATCTCGGGCAGCTTCAATTCGGCCAGATCCCGTTCCAGCTGTGCCTGGAGATTGTCATCACGTCGTGCCATGAGCGTCCTCCTCGGTTCCCTTACAGAAACGGTCGTAAACGGCGGGATCGGCGGGCTCCAGCTCGATCTCGTCGATCAGCTCGCGGCGCTGGGGAGTGGGCAGCGTGGGCGTGGGTAGTTGTCGACATCGGCGTTGGGCCAGCAGAAGGTTCTCAACATAGGCAGCGTCGTAGGTTGCCAGCTCCAGGGCCTGGGAGATCGCCGCCAGCAGCTCCGTCGGCCCATAAAGCCGGGCCAGCCCCAGGAGGCGACGCAGATGGACGCCGGTCCTCACCGGCTGACTTCTCAGGTGGAGATGAAACTGACGTGCTTGGGAGCCCAGGGCATCGAACTCATGTTCCAGCGCGGAGGCTTGTGATCGCCGCCGCAGCGCCAGCGCCGCGAGCTGATGATCCGGCAATACGATCAACTGCCCGCGCTGGTAGCAACGGGCATGCTGGGCGACCACCTGTCCTTCATGGACCACGCGGAGTTCGTCACGGCTGGCACGAATCGTGACGGGCCGGCGCACCAGGGTCGGAGGTGTCGAATAGCGGTTGCCGTCGAACTCGATCCGCGCGTGGGGATTGACGACGGCTGGCACGACTTCGTCGGTGTCGAAGGGAATGGCCGGCAGCTTGCGGAGTAGTGAGCGCTCATGCTGGAAGCGATCCACCGGCCGCTGGCGGGTCGTCTCATGAAGCCGCAGGTTAGCCACCTGGTCACGCCATCGAGGTGCGAACTCCAGGTAGTCCTCGAAGCGGGCCAGTTCCTCAGCACGTCCAGCCAGGGCATTGTGCTTGACGTAGCGCACGGCTCCCTCGACGATTCCCTTCGATTCCGGGTTGCGGCGTTCGCAGGGAATGGGCTGCAAACAGTAGTGGCCGCAGAGGGCCAGGAACTCGGGATGGAAGCAGGCGGTGCGGCCCGAGCCATTGAGCACGGCCGCTTTCAAGTTGTCGAAGATCACGGCCCGGGGGCTGCCGCCGAAGAACGCGAGGGCGCCCACCAACCCACGGTAGAACTCCGCCTTACGCTGCGCGAGTGCGAACTCGATGTACATCAACCGGCTGTAGCAGAGCACCGCCACGAACACCGAAACCTTGCGGGTCGTAGTGCCGATTTGCACGCGGCCGCACTCGCCCCAGTCGACCTGCATCGCCTGGCCCGGCTCGTAGTGGACTTCTTGATAGACGCGTCCGCGCGCAGGGCGGACCGTCCGGAGATAGCGGCGCACGGAGATCGCACTGCCCGTGTAGCCTTCCGGGCCACGAGCAATCTCCTCGCGGATGCGCACTGCGGACAGGTCCGGAGACCTGACCAGCAGCGCATCGATCTTGGCCTTGTAGGGGTCCAGGATGCTGGCGCGGCGCGCAGCCTGGGGTACTGGTGGTCGATCCTGCTTGAGTGCCGCGGCCACCGTGTGTCGTGAGCAGCGGAGCCGGCGAGCAATCGCCCAGCCGGAGAGCTTCTCGATTTCGGCCAGGCGGCGAATTTCGGCCCACAAACCGACGTTCATGGCGAGCCCCTTTCCTGGTCAGGTGATGTCGATGCCATAGCCTGGCGCAAGATCGCGCCCAGTTGCATCAGCCCTCCACCGGACTCGCCCGGTCGCCTCCGGACGGGCGAAGGCAGGGAGAGCACCTGAGTGAAGCGGGCTTCATGGGCGATCAGGTCATGGGCCAGCAACTCGTCCCGGGCCTCGACCAGGGCCGGCAAAGGCATCCGGAGGAGGGCCGCCAGGGTGGCGTCGCCGTAGAACGACAGCCCGTGCCTGTCTGCCACGGCCGAAAGGAAGAAGTACAACAGCACGGCGTCGCGAGAGAGCCTCGCGGCGTGCTCGCGCACGAAGCGACGGTCTACCCAGGACCAGCCTGTTGCCGGAGGGCGCCGCAACCGCTCGGGAACGAGAATGGGTGTCGGGGGCATGGTGGGCTCCTGTGAATGAACAGGTTGCCCACGCTAATCAACCCACGAGGAGCTAGACGATAATTGACGACCGGCGCGGCCTGGAGGAATTGTCACTCCGGAGGAGGACATGACGACGCCGGAGCAGATGTGTTACACCATCGCGGAGTCCGGCGGCGGGGTGCGGCTTGGTACTCGTAGCTCCGCTTCTTGCGTCCGTCCAAGGTGCCGCGAGAGAGCCACTTGCGTTCTCGATCTTGGACATTGCGAACCGCTTGACGGCAAGCAGGACAACAGTACCGCGCCGGGTTGCGCAATGAGGTCACGGGGTGTTCGTGGCAGCCCGGCCGATCGCATAACGGGGGCGAAAAAAAGGTTCTGCTGCGTGACCACGCGGTGGCGCAACCTGGGGATTCTCAACGGCCTGGGACGCGGACTTGATTCGCTTGCGGCGAGCTTTCTCAGCCTCGGCATGTCGGACCTTGGCCTCGGCGGTCTGGCGATGCTTGGCCTGCCGTCGTGCTGCCTGCCACTGGCGGACCTGACGCAGGCATTCCGGTTCCCGGCAGTAGCGTTGGTTCCAGCGCCGCGGCAGGTACTCGCGGCCACATCCTTTGCGCAGGCAGATCCGCAAACGCGGCCGGCGCCCTCTGGCCGAACAGCCACGTTTTCCCATACCCTGGCCAGTGCCCATGGGAGGTGCTTTCTCCCAGGGGAAAGCTCGGGGAGGGTGTTGAGCCATCCTCCCCGAGCGCGATCACAACAGGAATGAGACGCTCGCTTGCCAGTCTATCGCCCACTCGGAAACAAGACAGAGAACAAAACGGCTTGAGAAGCGCGCCTCAGAAGGAGACGCCCAAACCGTTACGTACCGATTGGCGCTCACCAGATGATCGGGAACGGCGCTGTTTTCCTGGTCAGTCCCAGATAAGCCGGTACGTCAATTCGGCAGGGGTGTGTGGGATCGATCGTCTAGCGGTAGGGGTCAGGCTTTAGTGAGGGCCTTACGGGAGGGAGAGAACGCTCTTTCATCGCAAGCATAGGCCCGGTCTGTTCCGTTGGCAAATTTGCCGATTTTCAATTCATCGACATCAAACTGTATCCTCCGTTAAGGTACATCGAAGATGGTTGATATTGCACGACAGCTCGGGGCCTAGCGCCCGAAGGCGTTGGTGTTGGTCCTCCGGGAGTCGGCGAAGCCGATCTGCACCTCGCAGACCACTCCGCAGGCCTGGCAGGCTCGCGCGGAATGGGAAAACGACTATCGTTGCCCGGCAGCAGCTGGGCAGGGACCGAATCTGCCGCTAGGCCTGGCCCCGTGGCTGAATGTCAGGCGATCAACAAGCTTCATGTCGGAACGTCCTAGGCTCTTGGTGTATGGAAATCAACCCTTGGCCGTTTTGGCACGCGGTACGAACATAGTTGTAGCCCTGGATGGAAGAAAAGTAGTACATCAGACTGGTGGACATGCTGACCGTCGGGTTTGGAGCCTCTTCGCAACTTCAAAGGGAGTCAGCATGGCCGACTTGGTTCGGCCCGCGTGTGCTTGAGTGGGATCGACCTTCATCAGGTCTCACTGCACACTATTTGGGTCCTGTCGGGCATCGGATCAGTATCATCAAAATCACGTCGATGCGTCAGTTCCTTGAGGAGGCTTGCAGTCGTCGCAGGAGAAACTCAATGATGCGTGTGTATATGTAAGTCAGTGGATGTGTGCAGAAGTCATTCAGGATCACTCAAAACCCTTTGACGCTACACTGACTACCTGTACCACATTCGCAAGTGGGTTGTGACCAATCGTGCCAAGAATTGGCTTCCAGGTTTTTTTGTATGACGGGGTGCGACAGTTAATGCATTAATGATATTGGCAGAATGAGTTTCACCGAGTAATTCCACGTTTTTCTTTTATCGGCGGTGCTGTACTCGGAACAACTTGATCCTCCACTCTACGAATGTATGCAAAGCGTCTCCACGGTAGAACTCCCACCGCGGTAAGGAGCCGTAAAGAAAAGAGTTGGTCGCTTTGCTGTACTCTGCGCAGCAGTAATCTCAGCGACATGCTGAGCGTGGTCATGGCGAACCAATAAAGGATTGTTCGCAATTGGCGTTGCCGTTGCATTAAACCCCTATAACCCAAAACTCGCCACAGTTGAGTCAAGTCTTTGAGTCAAGCTGCTGGTTGGACTCCCACCCTCTCAGGGTGGTGGTCCACGTGTCGGTCCAATTGATCGAGAGCGCGACGCAAAGGCCCATCCTCTGGTCTACAAACCTGAAGAGCTTTGTTTTTACAGCAAGTTTTTTCTCTGCCCGGAAAACCCCAGTCTTGGAAGAATGACGGCACGGTGCCAATACCATAATGACCGCGAAATTGGGCGGTCGAAATCGGAGGGGGTTGACATAACCCCCTTCTTCTCCGGCACGTTATGGTTCCCGCGAAGTCGGACACCATATTCCTCGGTGGTCCGATCGAAAAAGTCGGAGCCACAGGCGAGCCAACAAGTGATATAAACATTCGTAAAAATCGCACACTGCAGGGTCTTTCGCCGCCCGTTCTGGATCATCCCCCCAAACCGAGATCGCGTGCTCGCGATCCCCGACTTTGGTTGCGGCCGATAAGCTGCGCTAGGTATTCTTCGGCCAACATTTCTCCCAGCGCGGGTCGGAACAAACGAGCGTGGCACCGCGAGAACCACAACGCGACCTTGATGCCTCGTTCTGTCACCGTGTAGCGCGTGGAACTGGGCACACGTTCGATCAAACCATGCAGACGCAATCGGCGGAGTTGGTAAGTGCGGCGGCCCTGGGTCCAATGGCTGGGATCGTCCCCCAGCAGTAGAGCGATATGCTCCCGCAGATCACGACCGCGAAATCCACAGGGCAGCAGCCGAAACAGCACTAGCACGCCCAATAACGCCTTCACTTTCGGGTCGCCGAAGCGCAAAGCCGACGCCCGCTGGCCTCCCACGCGATGGGGACCGGTCACTTCGCAGAACAATTGCTTGGACATGGCGAAGTCTTGGCTGGTGGTTTGAACGCGCAGCACGCGTCGATTGGTTTGGAAACCAAGCTCCCGCAACGCGGGAAGACTTGCCAGACTGCGATCGAGCCCGAAGTCCCGCGGGTTGTGCACGGTCAACTCCGTTCGCAAGGCACGGCACTCCTTGAAGTATTGCTTGATACGGTTCGATTTGTAATCCAGCTGAAGCGACGGGATTACACCCTCGCTGACAACGCGCGTGCGGAACGAACCCGGTGATCGCTTGGTCACGCGATGCTCGAAGATCAGTTGCATATTGTCGGGCCGACCGAGGTCGAGATTCTCTCGTAGAACCTCCTCGAAGAAGATCCGGCCATAGCCGGACCGATCCATCACTTGCGTGAGGGCAAACTCGATCTGGCACATCGAAGCATCGTACCGGTAACCGGCGGCCTGTTGGCGCGCCGAGAACGGACAAGGAAAGCGGTCTTGCCACTTGCGCAAGAATCGCTTGATGCTCCAGGGCGTTAATCCATCGGCCAGGCTCTGCATCCGCCTCGGGTTGTCGCAGCTCAAGATGCCGTTGGCCAGTTCCTCATAGCCGATGCCCTCCTTGGCGAGCTGCCGTTTGAGATACTCGTGGCCGTTGAAACATAACTTGGCGCCATAGGGGAAGTAGGAACTGTACTTCAGGAAGAACGGACCGAAGTCCTCGTCGACGGCATAGAAGTAATATTGATTGACCATTGCCGTGGAATCGACGATCCAGGGATAGGTCTCGCCTCGCTCGTTGCGGCGCCCATCGGTGCGAAAGGTGCGGATCTTCTCCTGGGCCTTGCCGATGAAAAGCACGACCTCGGTACCGGAGAACTTAGCCAGGTACTTCGCGACGTTTTCTTTGCGTTGGCCTCTCGCAAAATTGATCACCGGAATTTCATGCTCAAGCGCATAGTCAGCAATGCTGTCCAGGAACCGCTCGGTGATGGCCTTCATCTGCTGGGAAGACACAGCTCCATCGCCTTAGTTCAAGTTTCGCAGATTCTGAAGCCATTCGCGACCGTCCTGGCGAGTGGAACCCACCCCCTGTGAAGCAATCAGCAAGCGGCTCGTAGAGGCTGAATCCCAGTCCGAGATGTCTCTCAGCCCGCGCGACTGAGAAGCTCGGTCAACTGGGAGATCCAGGCTTTCAGCCGACACTGCTCCGGCACCAGTCTGTCCGTTTTCTCCTCATAGCTTACCCGTCGGAGGGTCGTGAGCATGTCGGCGAACGATGGTTCTTCCTTCTTCCGATACCACGGCCGGAACGGCAACCTCAGGAGCTGATGACCGGCCTGATGGAACCACACCACGATCATGCTGTAGATCATCAGCGCCAGCGGCGCGGTCCGCGCAACGGCCTGGGGGAGCCGGTTGGCCGGGTCTTCCAGGCCGAGCAGTTGCTTGCAATTTTCAAATGTACATTCAATTGCCCAGCGGCAGGCGTAGGCGGAAAGGATCTGCTCGGCGGCCCAATCCAACTTGGTACAGTAGAACATCTGGTCGGGACGCTTCCCCTCCAGGTCACGCACCAGGACGATGGTCAGCAGCCGGTCGCCTCCGGCCTTGTAGTACAGGGCTTTGATCGTCTTGACCGCGAGCGTCGCGTGGAGCCCGAAT
>JBKQMU010000332.1:0-7379 GCA_052146555.1 Isosphaeraceae bacterium | reverse complement strand
CTCGCGGAAATTCCGCCCGCAGGCACCGAGGCGCCGACGAGTGCGGTGGCGGACGCAGCCGGGACGGCGGGCGGGTTGGCCGCGGAGGCCGGCGCGGCGTTCGGCACCGAATCGGCGAAGTTCGACGACGGGGCGCGCACTTGATCGACCTGCATCCGATGTACCACAGCGACGTCTGGGGTCATCTGAAGTACGGCAAATGGATTCTGAGCCACGGCCGATTGCCCGATCGCGAACCTTTCACGCCTTTCGCCGATCAGCGGGCGCCATACGTGAATTTTCAGTGGCTGAGCCAGTCGCTCTTCTACCTTCTCTACCATGCGGGCGAAACAGTTGCGGGCGGAGACCAGATCCGCCGGACCGAAGGGGGAATCGAGTGGCTCCGGGCCTCTCACGCCAGCATTGAGGTTTGCCGCTTTGTCCTGCTGCTCGTCGCGTTTCGGCGCCGGAGCGGTTCCGCTCCACTGGCCTGTGCCTGGCTCGCACTGACCGTACTCCTGGCCGGTCACGGGCATCTGGCGATCCTGCGGCCCCAGATCATCGGCGAGGCTTTCTTCGCTGGCTTGCTGCTCGCCCTCAGCCGGCCGATCCTCTCTTCACGCGCGGCGGTCGTCGTAACGCTCATCATGGTCTTGTGGGCCAACGCGCACGGATCGTTCACAATCGGACTGGCACTGCTGGGCTTATGCCTGTCCGGAAGAGCGGTTGACGTGTGGATCGCTTCGAAGTGGGACCCGCGAGCCGCCTGGACTGACCTTCAAGTCCGACGCTTGCTGAGCGCACTTCTTGCCTCCATCGTGGCGATCGCGATCTTGAATCCGCATGGCCCGTCGCTCTACTGGCAGACGTTGAAGCTGGCCCAGAACGCGAATATCGCCACCATGATCGAATGGGGCCCCTTAACATTCGACCTTCGTTCGGGTTGGCACTGGAATTACCTGGGGCTGATCGGACTGGCCGCCGTCATCCAGGCCTTCCATTGCAAGTGGTTTCCGGTGAGCGACTACCTGCTGCTCGCCGCATTCGGAGTGCCTCCGCTCTACCAGCAGCGCATGATGGTCTGGTGGATGATGGTCGCGCCCTGGGTTCTGATGCCGCACTTCGCCGCGATTGTCGCCCGGGCCCGATCGGGCCGGCCCGATCGCGCCAGCGAGCCGAGCGTGCGCAAGACACTGATCGCATTGCAGCTCCTGATCGCGACGGCCCTATTCTCAGCCCCCGTCCGCTGGCTGGTCAACGGAAGTCCTGACACACTGGAGAATTCTGCTTATAACGCCACGCCCTGGCAGGTCGTCGCCGAACTCCACGCGACGCCGGAACAAAAGGGGAAGTGGCTGCCCGACCTAGCCCACGGTCTGACGGAATACTACCCTGAGGGCCAATTCCGCGGCGCGGTCTTCTCCAGCGAATTGCTCGGAGACTACCTGCTCTGGGGGCTGGCGCCCGAAACACCGGTCATCGCCTATAGTCACGTTCATATGTTCACGCCTACAAACTGGTTGCATTTCCGAATGACCAAGGCAGGCATGACCGGATACGAGCGCTTCCTCGACCATTACAACGTCAACCTCATCGTGATCGAGGCGGAACTCTACCCCGAACTGTGCGGACTCTTGACACGTGACCCGGCCTGGCTGATCGTCCTCGACGAGACGGGCACCCGAAAAAAGCCGAATCGCCGCGGACATCTCCTTATTGCCTTGCGGAAAAAGCCCCGGTCCTGAGCCGGCAGAGGGGCACCGTCGCGCAGGGTGATGCTGGTCACGCGACGAATACCCAATTCACATAAGACGTGAGCAGGACGAACTGGGCAAACAGGCAGACGACCACGGTGATCCCGAATACCGCTCGGTTCGATGCGATCTCCGCGGCGTCGCCGAAGCCCGGGTAGGATGACAGAACGACGCGAGTCATGCTCAGGATCGATCCTGACGCGAGGGCCTGGAGTATCGGGACCAACACCATGCAACCCCAGAGCGGCCCTCTCTTCAGAAAGGCGTGGATGCCGAGGCCCAGAAAGAGGATCGTGGCGAGGAGGTCCCTGGAGTAGGCAACCATGTGAAGCGTCGAGAGAACATCGACCGTCAACCCCGCCGCGCGCAGCCCGAGCAGGGCGATGCCGACGAGGAGCAGTGCGCCACAGGCGACGATCCATGCAGGATGCATGTCTGAAAAGGACTTCGGCACTTCCTGCGCCACGCTGGCGGTCCGACGGTCGAACAGTGGCCCCGCGAGACGACGACAAACCGGACGTAATGGCTTGTGGCACAGCCACGCCAGTAGCAGCATCAGCGAAAGAGTGAAGACCGCCGACTTCTGGAGCATGACCATCGAAACGCGGACCAACGACCAGATTGCGCCCAGAAGCTGAGGGACGCTGGGCGTCTTTCGCAGCCAGGCGGCGTGGGCCTTGAGGTGCAGGAGCGGATCGTGAAATCGCAGGGTGAGGTAGCCGAAGAAGAGCGCCGCCCCCACTGTGCCCGCGATTGCGACCAACCACGCCGAATGGCGGGCGGGCCGCCCCCGGATCAGGTCGAGCGCCCATTCCAGGACGAGCCCGAGCGACATCGACAACGCCGTCAATCGCGCGGCCGACGCCGCCACCAGCGGCACTGCGGACTGTGCGGGACGATGGTTGAGCCAGGCCAGTAACGAGGCGGCCGTGAGCGCCAGACACAGCGACTCCTGATAGGGGGCCGAGAAGTAGAAGGAGCTGGGAAACGCGACCAGCAAGATGCAGGCACGCCATGTCGTCGCGGCACTTTCGGTCACTCTCAGGACACCGCGGCCAAAGAGAGCCAGACCGACCACGAATGCGAGATTGGGGATGAGCAAGCCTGTCCAGTACGGGTCGAATCCGACGGTCTCGCCGAATTTGATGAGAAGCGGCAAGAGCGGCATGAAGGCCACGCTGCTCTCGGAGCCCGGCCGGTACGAATAGCCGCGCTGACTGATGTCGAGATACCACATCGCGTCCCAGCGGTACCAAGGTTCGATCCAGCGTCGACTTCCGCTCGACAGCGCCGCAAGATGCCGGAGGTTCATCCCGTCATTATGCGGGGAGTGGACCACCCGGCTCTTGGCCGAGCTCTCCGGCAACGCCAGGAAACATCCGAGGACGACAACGATCAGCCGAGTGGCAAGACCGAAGCCGAGCAGCGCGAGCCAGGTGGGCTGAAACCGCGAGGGAGTCGAGTCGTTCGCCGTGGAAGCCGGCTCCGCGATCATGCCGTCCCTCTTTCCGTCACCGAGCGCCTGGTAAAGCCCTCGCGGATTCGGGGCGGACCGTGTTGGTCAGCCTCGGAACAACCGAGACGCACGCATGTACGCGAACAACGCGGTACGCATCTTGGACCTTTCGTCTCCCAAGAAACTGTTATCGATTGACAACTCGAAGGTCAACAACCAAAATCTGTTCTATGTTGGTCGGCCCTCAAGCCCACGCTCGAACCTTTCCGGACGTTTCTCAAGTTTTCGCCAGCTGATCGCCGTTAGCAGTCTCACTCGCCTTGTGAAGAGTTTCAGGAGATGTCACGACTCGCGCGGCAAGTTCTGATAGCATGGCTGCTGGCCCTATACGGGTCGGTATCGCTCTGCGGAATCGGTCTGCACGCGCTCCTGGAAACCGGCCCATCGCACCACGATCATGGGCCGAGCGAACAGAAGGTGGTGACGATCTCCGGCGTGTCCACGCACTGCCCACTCTGCGAATTCCAGGCGCAGGGACAATTGCCAACTGTCAAGTCACGCCCTGCCTGCCGGCCGCTGGTCCTACTCCACGTATCGCTCCACTCGGCGATCCCCAATGGCCGAGAGCAGCACCTTTCTTCTCCTCCGCGCGCTCCTCCCTCCTTGGTCTTGATACTCGTCTAGCCTACCTTTCGCGCCGGCCGCGTTGCCCGCCTTCCGTTTGCTTGCGGTTTCATCGTCCCGTTCGCTCGGCCTCCTCGCTCGGCGAGAGGTTGTTTGAGTGCGACGATAGGCTGGCTTGCCAGGGCTTTTCGGCGCGAACACGCCATGTCTTCGATCGATCGCAGCGGACCCAACCGATGGTCGAGAGATTCGACCGGCGTTGAGAGCGACCGCCCGTCTTTCGGTCCCGTCTCAAGGCACGAGTGAACAGCAGGAGCAAGGAAGAGGAGCCGACAATGTCGGTAATGAACATTGAGCTATCGAGGACTCAATACCCAGCGGTTTTGGGATCGACCTGGCGGGCCGAAACGGTCGGGGATCGATTGGGCTTTGATGTCAGCATGTTCCGGACGCCATCCGAGCAGGATGGTCGGTTCGCACAACCGATCCCCTGTCCGAAGACCAAAGGCGCCGACAGGCGTATCGATTGGGACGAGAACTTCAGTGACGCCGTTGCCCCATTGCTCGTCCGGCTCCATCGCTTGGCCAGGCGGATCCTTCACAGCGTCGATCTGGCGGAGGATGCGGTGCAGGAGGCGATATTGAGTCTCTGGAAAGAGGGCCGGCTACCACCGAACCCCTCAGCCTGGCTTAATCGCGCCGTGGTCAATCGCAGCCTGCATTTGAACCGCTCGCGTCACCGCCGCCGTAGGCATGAGCTGCTCGCTTGTCTTCATCGCCCAGAGTCCGACCCGACTGGCGACGCGGCCCGGGCATTGGAAGCCGAGGAGATCAGTGCGAGGATCGGTCAAGCCCTCTCGATGCTGTCGGACCGCCTTCGCATGGTCTTCATCCTCCGAGAGATCGAGCAAATGGATTACGAATCGATCGCTGACCGGCTGCGAATCCCCCTGGGGACAGTGCGGTCGCGGTTGGCGCGCTCGCGCGAGGCCCTCCAGCGAGCACTGGGAGACAATGATTGTGCGTCGACTTGATAACGGCTCCTTGCTCCCAGACGAACCGAGTCGGGGGGAAACATGGCGATGGCCGGAACTTCTTCACGGGCCTCGGCACTATTCGTTTGAAGAACCCGTAAGATCCCGCGAGTGATGCGGGATCGGCGGCGGGGGTTGTTCGGTGAAACTACCTCTGGGAATCGTCGTAACGATCCCTCATGAAAGGACAACACGAATGCTCCGGAACTTTTTGGGCCGACTGCGCCGCGACAAGAAAGGCCAGGGCCTGGTCGAATACGCCCTTTTGATCGGTGGCGTCGCGCTGATCTCCGCCGCCGCGGTTTCACTTTTCGGCCACAAAACGAGCGACATCATCAGCGCTGTGGCCGTGATCCTCCCCGGTGCCCACACCGACGACAACAATATGATCCAGAGCGGCCACCTGATCGAGACCGGGCCCAGCGGCAGCAGCGGTGCGATCGCTCTCGACGTGCCTGCGATCACCGGCGGTGCGAACACCGACCGCCTCGGTCTCAACGTGCTCGGTACGACCGAGGGTACTACCAACGGCTTCGACGGTCTCATCGTTGAGTCTCGGTGACCGATCGCGGCAGGGACTTACCGCAATCTGGCGGCAATCCTCTTCTGATGGTTCTCAAGAGTCTGACGGCCCCCGTTCCTTTTAATGGAACGGGTGGCCTTATCGCGTATGTGACGCGTGGATCCTCCCCATGATCTGGTGGGTTCTGCTCCTCTTCGTCCTGCCGGCGACCGTGATCGACTTGAAAACCAGGGAAGTACCGGATCTGCTTTCGTTGTCTCTGCTGGGATGGGCGATTGTCGTCACCGGATTGCATCTGCATGATGTCGGCTGGGCGTCACTCCTGGGGGGGTTTCTCATTGGCATCGGGTTCAGCGGTGCGTTCTATGCCATGGGAGGGATTGGTGGCGGCGACGTCAAGTTCATCGCCTCCCTCGGTGCCGCGCTGGGGCACGCCGCCATGATCCCGGCCCTCTTCTGGATTGCCTCCTCCGGAGGGGCCTTGGCTCTGCTCGCTCTCTATCGCGGCAAGCGAGACCTTGCCTATTTGCCCGCGATCGCAATCGGTCTAGCGATCGATCAGCTCTGCCACGGTCGATTCATTCATGTATAAATTGATGAATCTCAAAAATGGTTGCTCTGTGCGCGGCCGCCGCGGCTCGGTGTTGGTCGAGTTCGCGCTCATTGCCCTGATTCTGTACTTGATTCTAGCGGCGACGGTCGAGTTCGGCCGGGCGCTCATGGCCGCCCAGCTTCTCCAGCAGGCCGCCGACATCGCGGCTCGCGAGATCGCGCGGACGCCCGGACTGCCCGTCGTCGGGACGTTGACCGATTGGGAAAATCCGAGCGACACCAACGCCGCCTTCAACAACCCCTTGGTCGTACAAACGATCTTCGACCCGCAGTACCTGGTCGTTGACATCGGTAACGGCCTTGACTACTTCAACGACAAGCCGATCCTCAACCGCCTGCTGGCGCCGCTCATGATCCCCGATTACGCCAACGGCTTCTTGCGGTATCCGGGCGCCCTCGTCGCCAACTCGAGCATGCCTAGCGGCTACACCGTGCAGATCCCCGTGGTGACCTATTCAGGAGGGGTCGAACACATCGGAGCGATGCTTCCGGTCGTCGAGGAGATTCTTCCAAATACCTCGATCGGCCCGAACTCGAGTTACAGCTCCGACAACTCCCCCTTTTGCCTTGTGGCGGCCAACGTTGCGCCGCAGCTCCGGGGAACCGTCGCTCTCCGGATCAACTATCCGTTCCAGGCCGCGAGCTTAAGCGCGACGGCGCCGAGCTCCAACTGGCCGCCCGATCCCAACTTCAACTACATTCACCCCTCGGACGGAACGACCACACCCGGAACGTACTCGGGTCCGAATGGCCTCGGCGACCAGCTCGTCTTTGCCACCAACGTTCGGCCTTATCGAAGATTGATTTCGGCCCAGGCAATTTATCGTCGCGAAGTGTTGGGGCCGTGAACCGCGCGCATCCAGCTTGTAGAGTAAACCGCCATGAAACGAGTTTCCACACGTCGGCTTGCTGGCTCATCCTCGCCGTATAAAACGGTGGCGCTGCTACTCGTTACTCTCCTTGGCGGCGGCCTTGCCACGGTGGGCGGCTTGTGGGCTGCCGGCGTCGAAATCCCATTCTTGAAGACGGGACCAGATTTGCGCGGCAAAGTCGCCGTGCCGACGAACCCCCGGCCCATCCTGGCCTACACCAAGCTGACCCGCGATGACCTGCTCATCCCTGAAACCCATCTACCAAGATACATGTATCTCTCCCCGGAGGAGGTCAAGCGGTTAGGGCTGATCACCGACTTCAACAAGATCGTGGGCCGTGTCGTCGACCATGACAAGGCGGCCTTCTTCCCGTTCGTGGACACAGATTTCCTGCCGACGGGGACGCGGCCCGGCATCGTCGCGGCGATCCCTCCCGGCAAGCGCGCGATCACGGTTGACGTAACCAAGATCGAAGGGATCCATGCCCTCAAAGCCGGAGACCGGATCGACATTCTGTCGAGCACG
>JBKQMU010000331.1:0-26715 GCA_052146555.1 Isosphaeraceae bacterium | reverse complement strand
TCAGCCAACTCGGAGGCTGGAACTGGGAGAACAAGCGTGTCGTCCATGACAAGGACGCTTGTACCCAGAATGGACTATGCGATCATAGAGCAAATGGGCCCAAAAACGGGTTCGGCGAAGCTTTACGTCCTGACCGCCTCAAGCTGCCTTGCTGATTGGGTTTACGACATTCCCCACGCAAAGAAGGTGCTAACTCAATACGCTCCGAAATTCAGCGCCAAACTGTTAGGGGTTGGAGTCGATCTCGGAAGTAGTAAGTCGGATGAGGTGGTTGCGGAGCATGCCATAGCCTCCCACAGGATCGACGCGGTATTCACTAACGTCGTACACGCGATGGCGGAAGCACGAATCGCAAGAGATGGAATTCTGATCGTCGTTGACGAATTTGATCAGATCGGCGACCCGTCCGGCTTCGCCTCTTTCTTGAAATCCCTTGCCACAAATGTGCCCAACGTGAAATTCTGCATCGTCGGCGTGGGGAAAGATGTACAAGAACTGATGAAGGAGCACGCTTCTGTCGAGAGATTGTTTTCCGGGAGCATCATTACCCTTCCCTCCATGTCGTCGGACGAACTCAAGGAGATCATTGCAATTGCTGAGCGTGAGATTGAAGGATACATACGGTTCTCCGAAGAAGCGAGGAACAGACTCGTCTCGTTGGCTCAGGGACACCCCTACATGGTTCACCTTATGGGGAAGTATGCTCTTCGGCGTGCCTATCATGCGGAGCAACGTGAGGTTGCGGGGAATGATATCGAGTCCACCCTACGCTCGGTCGCGGAGAGGCAAGCCGATCCTGTGCTGGAGGGTAGATACAGAAAGGCCGTCGCTTCCTCTCAGCAACGGGAGACAGTTCTGAAGGCCCTCGCTGACACCCAGGATGCTCAGGGCGAGATATGGACCACGAACGCCTACAAGTTGGCAGTCGACGGAGGGGTTGACAACCCGAGCCAATATGTGGGGCAGTTGGTCACTGAGCAGTATGGTGCGGAGTTGGAGAACCTTCGCGAGAGATACTACCGCTTCAAGGACTCCCTGTTCTGTGCATATGTTCGGGCCCGGCCTCGGATGTTCGATCTCTAGTTCTACTGTCCCGCTACCGTCTGAGGTTGTTCCTCAATGGCGCCAACAGGTTATGTTTGCGGTAATGAAAGAACCTGGCTTGTTCGTTGCGCCGCAGCCAGCGGGTGCTGCGGCGGCAAAGTGACGAGGGCTGGTTTGCGGATTTGGAAGGGGACATTCCTGATTGCGGCCGCGTTTTGCGGAGATAAGCAAGCGCCCTGCGTTCAATGTTCTCTGGAGTCGATTATTGGAAGCAAGAGCTTTGCCGGTGTCGGACCATCGCTCCGCTGCGAGCGACTCTCCACCTTGACCGATCCCTATATCCGAAAGTTCCCGGACCGGGTCGCCTCGCGAAGGCGACGCCTGCGATTCCGATGAAATTGATCGCCGTGTCGTAAAATAACTGTAGTAGCCGTGCGCTGGCTGCGCGCGACCGGAAAAGCCGGTCCGGGTTCGGTCTGCGTGCTGAACAGGGTTATCCGTTGCCTGGGCTCGTCCAAGGACCTGGCAATGTCCCAAAATGTCCCACTCTGGTCAAAATTTCGCCGGAGAAGTATAAGGACAGCCAATAGTATTGGGTCTGGGCTGGGCCAAGTAGCGTTGGCGATGACCCAGGACCAGCGCGCAAGCGCAGGCGGCTACGGCGAGGGAGCTGATCGCCGCGCCGGCCGTCAGATAGGTGGGCCGGTAACGAAAGACGACGCGTGAAGTCCCGCGGCCAGGGACGGACACGCCCTGCAGGCCGCCGCTCACGGCGTGGACCGGGCGCCAGGGTCCTGCACCCGACCGGGCTTGCCAGCCAGGATAGAAGCCGCGGCGGATGATCAGGTCACATGCTCCGTCATGTTCGATGATCGCTTCCTGACCGTCCCATTGGCAGAGCCGCGCGAAGGTCGCTTGAGGCTCCGTCGTCTCCGGGGGTGGATCATCGGCCGAGTACCAGGCAACCTGCCCCTCGTTCTGGTCGTCGGACTCGTTCATGGCCCGCCTGGCCGCGAGACGGTTGGCGGCAACCGAACGGCTCGTCAGAACTCGCGCTGGAGGAAAGGGAGCGGGATAACGCTCCAGTACCCATCGCACGGCCTCGGGATTCTTGTCGCTGCGGTCGAGTCGAAACTCGTTGAAGACGGGGTCCTCCGTCACCATCAAAGTCTGTGCGCCGGGGAACGAGCGAGTGCCCTCACGGTAAACCCCGTGCGAGACGCCATAGCGGCGGGGCCAACGCAGCATTGCGGGGTCCTCAAGCGAGAGGCCTCGACGTTGGAAGGCGACCAAGAGGTCGCTTGGCGGCGGTAACGGGATGCCCAGGTACGGGGTTGCAGGCGTGAAGCCAGCGGCGAAGAGGGCATTGCCGGCTGTCTCGCCGACGATCAGCCCGGTGTCCTTTTCAGCGGCCAGGCGTTTCAAAATCGGGCTGCGGAGGAGTGGAGGGGCGGGCCAGCCCCAGTACGGCGGCGCCTGATAGAAAAGCAGGCCAAGCTCGACGGCCGTGAGTAATAGGAGAAGCTGCGGCCCGATCCGCCTGCAAATCCACATCCAAATCGCCCACAGGCCGACCGCCCACGAGACGAGCGAGACGACCAACCCCCAAGTGCGAGCCACGGGGAGCAGGCTCTCGCGGACCTCGGGCGATCGGGACCAGAGAATGCCCCACGCGGTTCCCGCGGCTGCCACCAAAAAGGCAAGGAGCAGACCGCGGTGGAAACGCTTGCCGGCGCTCAGAGTGTCCAGCCCGGCCCCGCAAAGTAGGCAGAGGCCGAGGCAGGCGAGCACGCGGTAGCGCCCAGGAGCACGGAATGTTCCAAGGCCGGGCAGCCGCGCGACCTGGAAGAACACGTTCGGGCTAAGCTTGGGCAGACAGGCCAGAAGCATTGCCAAGAAAATCAGCACCTTCCAGAAGCGAAACGGTCGGCCCGATTGCGTCAGGCCGATGAGCGCCAGAGCAAGGGGCATGGTTCCTACGTACCAGCACGTCTCCAGCGGTGTGGTTCCCCGGTTCATCCAGTAATGAGCATCGGCGTACGCGCGATATCCGAGGAAAAGCCAGGCAGCGGCGGGTTGGGCCAGAAGAGCCGGGGGCAGTGAAAAGGCAGAAAGATCGGCAGGATCGCGCTGGAACTGCGCGTACTGGATGAGCTCGTAGGTCAGCAGCAACTGAACCGCGGCGATGCCCAGTCCCCAGACCAGGCCGAGGAGGAGTCCGACCACCCGCCGCAGCGGGCGGACGGTCGACATGGCGCGCAAGCTTCCAGCGGTCAGAGCCAGCGCCAGGGTCCAACTCTGAATCTGAAAATGCCCGATCGTGAGCTGCACGCCGATCGTCAGCGCCAGGCCGGCTTGCCAGGTGAGTCGGCCGTCGGCTGCGTAGCGACGGGCGGCGTAGATCGCCAGCGGCAGGTAGGGAATTGCCGTGTAAAAGGGCTCATGCGCCGCGGACGAGGCCATGAATCCGCACAAAGTGAAGCTGAGCGAGGCAAGCGCTGCGGCCCACGGAGAAAGACCAAGCTCACGACCCAGGAGGAAGGTCGACGCGGCCAGCGCCACGTAGTGCGCCCACATTAGCCAGCGGTGCGCCGTCAGGACATCGATCTGGGTACAGTAAAGCAGGTTCGGCGGGTAAAAGGCGGCCACGTGGCTCTCCGCCACCAATGGGCAGCCCAGTCCCAGTCGATCGCTCCAGAACGGCAAGCGGCCGCTCCGCAGGGCCCGGGCGAGTTCCGTCTTGATGGGACGGTACATGCCATCGGGGTCCAGGCCAACCGGAGCGTAGCCAAGAAGCAAGCCCACGAGCAAAAGCCCCACTGCAAGAGGGGCCGCAAAAGCTGCGATGCTCGAACGCTCATTCGAGAGCATGGCTTCAGTATTCATCTCGCCGGCTGCCGAATTGTTCTGGCTGATGGTCATGAGAGGAATTCACTTTGAGCCCAGGCTGATCTCATGAACCTAGAGCATGGTGGGCGCCGCGGAGCGTAGTGTCAATGAACCGAGCGCGGGGTAAGCACACGGCGCGAGGCTGGAACAGAGTGAAGCGTCGAGAGTGAGGTGCTCTCAGGAGAGCGCCCTCGGCCGCGGGGGCCATAAAGATAGAGACCGTACAAGGAACCAACCGGTTCAGAACGAAGCCGGGCTCGCTCCATCAGTACCGAGGGAAGGCTGGAATCGTGAGCGGCATAGGTGGGCGAGAAGAGATCTCGACCGCAGATCAAAACAGAATATTTCTGTGAATCGATGTACTCGCGGACTCGGTCCGGGTTGATCTGGCCCGTCTCGACCATGAGCTTGAAGCGGAACGGGTCGGCATAGAGCGTGCGATCTCCCTGGCGGATATCGATGGGTCCGAGGTCGGTCAAGAAGTGCCGCTCGGGGTTCGCCGCAAGCGCATAGATCTGCTCGTAGAGTTTGTCGATCGCCTTGTCCTGGGGCGAGGCTCTCAAGCATTTCCTCATGACCGCCAGCGACAGGAACACTCCCGCATCGCAGACGCTCAGCACCATGCCCAGCGCGGTCGCCGCGGACGCGACGACGTGCCAGGCTCGCGGACGAAGCCCAGTGGCGCGCACCTGGTCCCAGAGAGCGGCCGCACCGAGGGCGGCGATGGATCGTACCCCGAGGAAGTAATTCTCCGCCGAGCCCCTCTTGGCGGCCGTGATCACGCTGGAAACCCAAAGTAGCGCGGCAAGAGCCGCAAGTGATGGCTCTTTTCTGGGTCCGCGGCACCAAATCCAGAAAGCCGCGGCGCTCAGCGCAAAGAATTCCGGATCGGCCAGGGAGATACCTCGAATCGTCTGCCACCACGACGCAAAGTCGGCGGCCGTTCGGGCCTCGCCAAGCAGGCAGGCGGCGAAATTCGGCTCAATGAAGTACTGCACCGCCAGCACCGTTATGAGCAGAGGAGCCGTGACATCGCCAAGGACAGCAAGGGCGCGGACGCGCCTGGCCTGGAGGAACAGCCCGATCACACCGGCCAGCAGGTACACAATCGCCGTCCGCTTGGTCGCAGCGGCCAGCCAGAGTGAGAGTCTTCCCGCAAAAGCAAGAGCGGCGCTACGACAGCCGACCAGGAAGAACCCGGTCAGGCCCAGCAGCTCGGCGAGTGCGTCGGGACGGCACATGAGCTCCGCCTGAAAGAGCGGTCGGACCCCGACGCTGAACACCATGCCCAGCGCCGCGGCGGTGGCTCCGTATCTCCGGTTCAGGAAAACACCAAGAACAAACATGGTGATCGTGACCGAGGTGATCGTGACGGCCCGGCCGATCACGTAAAGTTGGTCGAGGCTCGCGCGCAAGGCTCCTCCCAGCCCGCCGACCAAAAGAAAATTGAGCGGAGCGTAGAAGTTGGCCACGTGAGGATAAGTCCGCCAGTCCGGATAAAGCCGCACTCCATGCTCAACTCTCCAGGCAAGGTGCACCATGGCACATTCCTGCGCGCCGGCGTCGTGACGCCTGGTGACATGGCATGCCTCTTACCCTGTGAAGAGGCTCGCCCGGACTACGCCCAGCCCGAAGATCAAATAGAGAACAGCCTTGGCGGTAGTGCGCATGGGGAGCCAGTCTTATCGATCGCTTGTAGGAATCTCACGAAGCACGCGAGACCTTGTCGGGGAATGTCTTTCGACGCACCGAGGGCGCGATAGGTGTGCTATTACAAACCAGCGCCGCCGGGCATGCAACTTTCCTGTATGGCAAAGGCTGAACTCCACAGGACGACGCGGAATGATTTCTTGATCGACCGGCAGGACTTAACGGATCCGGGCGCGAGGGGTTCCACTTGCCCGGGGATCATCGCTGGGCGACGATGGGTGGACGTTAATCAGCGGAAACGAGCCATCGAGGTGCCCACAACGCGAGTCCATCTTCCATGATCAGCCGACGCGTTTCGCTCTGGGCCCTGGCGGGGATCGTTGCACTGGGCCTGGCTGCGAGGCTCTGTTTTCTGTTCCGCCCGATTCAGGTCGATGAGTCGTACACGCTCAACGAATACGCGTCCCGGCCGCTTCTTGAAGGGCTGGGCCTGTATACTTTTCCCAACAACCACCTGCTAAACACGGCGCTTGTTCACGGCTTTACGCGATGGCTGGGTCCGGAGCCATGGGCGGCGCGGCTGCCTGCGTTTTGGTGCGGGCTTTTCATCATTCCCGTAACGTACGCGATGGTGGGAGGGACGTGCGGACGCCTGGCTGGCCTGTTCGCCGCTGCGCTGGCTGCGGCGTCGGCACCGCTTGTCAACTACTCGACCAATGCGCGCGGCTACAGCTTCGTTGTCTTGGCGACCGTGCTCCTTCTCTGGCTGGCCGGCAAGTTTCGTCGTGGCGAGAGCAAAAGCGGCCACTGGGTCGCGTTCGTCTTGATTTCCGCCCTGGGCTTCTTCGCCATTCCGATCATGCTATACCCCTTTGGGGGGATCATGCTGGCCCTTGCGATCGACGCGATCGCGAGGCCGGGGCGTGGGAGCCTACGGCTTGATCGTCTGATCGCCGCGGGCATTTCGACCTTTCTTCTGACTACTGTGTTTTACACTCCCGTTCTCCTCAGAACCGGCCCCAGCTCGCTCTTCGCCAACCCGTTTGTGGCTCCGTTGCCGCGGTCCCTGGTACAACAGGGTCTGCCCGGGTCACTGCTGGCGGCCTGGCGGCAATGGATCCTCGATATTCCCATCTGGCTGGCGCTCGTCCTGCCGGTGCCCTGGATCTTGGGCCTTTGCTCGCGGGAGCAGCGACGAGGCGGCATGGGCAGATTGACCTTGCTCCTCTTGATCCTGCTGTCATGGACCCTCGCGGTCGCTTGGTTGCAGCGTGTGATTCCCTATGATCGCGTTTGGCTGTTCTTGCTTCCCGTCTACCTCGGGTGCGTCGGTGCCGGACTGGCCATGAGTGTGGAAGCCCTCGCCGGCCACCGCGCCGGGCCAGCGCTTCGGCTTGCCGCTGTCTTCGCTTTGGAACTGGGGCTGGGCCTCCTGGTTGTTCGTGGCGATGGGCTTGACCGCGAAACGCATCAGCTTTCGCTCTACGATGCCGACGCGATCACCCAGTGGCTCAAGCCTCGGCTGAGGCACCGCGATGCCGTCGTGGCGCTGAGCCCGTGCGACGGACCCTTGAAGTCGTCGTTCATCCGCCACCGAGTTCCCACCGAGTGGCTGCACGACTACTGGGTTTCACGGGCACAACGCATCTTCATCGCCGTGGAGCGATCCTCAGGCCAGACGGTCGGCTCGGTGATGGAGTCGCTACGGATCCCTTTGTCCCCAGGGGTGGAACCACACCTGGTGCTCGATCTGGGAGATTCGAGCCTTCACGTTTACCAGCGGGGCGAGACCTCCGGAGACCCCAAATAACTCCTCGCCGCTGAGCGAGCGATTCATGAAGAGTCCCTTTGCAGACCGTCCGGATCGAACCGCACAACGGACCCTACCTCGGCACAGGGGATTGATTGGCAACCAACGGCCGCTCTGCTATAGTCACCGCCTTGTCGCGGCGACGCGGTCGTGGCTCGATGGTTGTGAGTCTATGGCCGAGAGCCGGTCGAGAATTGGATCACTGGGGGGTCGCGCGATGCCGCAGGCATCCTGGCTCTTATTCGTAGTAGCGCAGCAGCGGCGGCAGATAGTAGAAGAGCGAAGGCATGATCTCCACGGCGTCAGGCGGGCTGGCGACCGTGCGGAGGAAGCCCGTGGTGATCATGAAAAAGAGGCTTGCTGAACCCAGGACGAAGTAGACCCTTCGCGCTTGATACGAGGCGGATCTCAGTAGGCAGGGTACTCCCAGGTAAAGAAACGGGGTTTCCGCCGCAAAAAATCGCATTTGCTGATATGAGAAAACAAATTCAACGGGTAGCATGTAGAGGAAGATCGCAAGCGGCACCACGGCCCAGGAGCCTCTGCGGAGTCCCTGCACGATGAGACGATAGGGTGCTGGGCTGAGCCAGACCAGGAGGATCGGGTAGACACAGACCAGGTAGAGTGCCATCCTCCAGGGCTGGCGCCGCAGGATCAGTCCCATGTAGGAACTGAAGTGCTCGGCACCCGGCTCCAGCTTGATGAACGAGCCGGGGTTCAGCGTGCCGTAGGTGAGCATGATGCGGTAGTAATGAGGAAAGCCCAGGATCGCAAGTGAGAGGACCACGATAGCAAAGACGGTCCAGGCTCGCTTTTCCTGAATGACACTCCAGAAGGTGCATTCCCGATCCGCACCTCCACCACCGCACTCGCCGGTGGCGCCGCGGGTGAGTCGATAGAGCTGGAAGGCCTGCAGCGCCGGGATCAGAGGAAGAATGAGCAGGGAGTTGTAGCGTAAGTTTAACGCGGCAGCCAGGAGCAGACCCGCCAGCGCTGCCTTGGACACGGAGCAATGCTCAAGAGCTTCTATGTAGAAGACCATGCCGCACGCCGCATAGATGCCCAGCAGGCCGTCTAAGTGCAAGAGGGAGGTCGAGGCCAGCAAGAGGGGACAAAAGACCAAGCCGGCGAAGCCGGCGGCTGCCCAGGAGGGAGGCATTTGTACGAAGACCATCCACCGCCACGTCGTCCAGAGCAAGAGGACCATCGAGCCGCACGAAAAGACGAGGCCGCAGATCGCCGGGTTGCCTATCCGCGAGCCAAGCTTCAAGATCAAGGGGTAAAGTGGAGGTTGGTGAAAGAGAGGCTGCCTGTAAATTGAGTACGGCAACAATCGAATGCCGGGGATGTCGCGAGTGGAATAGTCAGAAATAGTCCAGCTCATCCGTCGAGCCAGGGCCACATAGACGATCTCGTCGGATTCCTCGTGCTGTAACCAGAATGAGCGCGCGTGCAGAAGCAGGCTGGCAGCGACGGAGATCGACCATATAAAGAAATAAGCTTTGAAGGCAGGATATCTCATGGCATCTGGCTTGATTTTCTAGCAAGCCGAAAGTCGCGACGGCCGACGCAAGTGAGCTTGAGATCCGAACCATAGACCGATCAGGTGGAGTATCTTCGAGCTATCCTGGAGGCTTCGTCAAGGGGGGCTTCGTGATCCGTGCGGATGGCCTGATCGTTGTCTTGCTCGCATCGATTGCCTTCCTGCTTGGCTGCGCGATGCTCTTCGACACCGACATCTGGTGGCACGTCCGCTCGGGGGAGTGGATTCTCGAACATCGTCGCGTTCCCTGGCTCGATCCGTTCACCTTCGCGTCGTCCGATCGGGTGTGGATCGATCTGCACTGGGGGTTCCAGATTGCCATCGCGTTGGCGAATCGCCTGGGGGGGGTGCGGGGCATTCTGATTCTGGCCTCAGCGGTTTGCACCAGCACGTTCTTGCTAGCCCTGGGGATTCGCCGTGAGGGATGGTCGGTGGTGTTGGCAAGCTGGTGCTGGGTGCCGGCGCTCGCTCTCTTGAGCAGCCGGTTTGATCCCAGGCCCGAGATCTTCTCGCTCTTGCTCTTGGCCGCTTTTCTGGCGGTCTTGTTCCGGGCTGAACAAGCGCCACGTCTGTTCTGGTTGTTGCCTCTACTGCAAGTGGCATGGGTCAATGTGCATGCTTTGTTTGTTCTCGGGCCAGTGATCGTGGCTTGCTACCTGGCCGACCGCCTGGTGCGAGGCTTTCTGGGAACCGTGGAGGGCCCGACCGGCTGGGCGTGGTGGAGACATGCCTGGCCCGCGACACTGGCGGTCCTCCTGGGGTGCTGGCTGAACCCCTATGGTCTCCAGGGCGTGCTGTTCCCCGGCGAGATCTTCCGCAAGATTTCTTCGCCCTCGAACCCTTACAAGCAGTATGTGGCCGAGTTCATGAGTCTCTCGAGCATGGTACAGAAGCAGGGTCTCCCGGATGCCGCGGCCAATCTGTATCTGAGAGCCACGACATTTCTGCTGCTCCTCCTGCCCTGGTCATTCGTCGTCCCCGCTGCCTGGAGGTGTTGCCGACCTGAACTGAGAACCGATACGGGCTCTTGGACGCGAGCATTCCTGAGCTGCGTTGCGGTTGCGATGATCGGAACTCTTGGGCTCCCAGCCCGGGACATGCCGGCCTGGATGGCACTGGTGGGGAGATTCTCCTCACTCCTGTGCTTATTTTTGGCAGCAGCCATGCTGGCGATCGGACCGCGTTCGAAGCAGTCGATCCTCGTGCTGATCTCTGGATCGCTGACCATCGCCGGCTGGTATGAGTACCTCCGTGGGCACCTCTACGGATTCGAGCAGACCCTGGCGGGGTCATGGGGGCTGTCCCTCCGGCCGATGCTGGGTTTGGTGGGGCTGATTGCGGCCTTCGCCGCGATCGGGGCGGGGGCCAGGCCCTTCTTGATTCTTCTGACGATCGCATTTGGAGAGCTTGGGCTCTTGGCCTATCGCAACATGAATCTCTTCGGGCTGGTTGCAGGCGTGGTGCTGGCCTGGAATCTGGGCGAGTGGTCGTGCGCGATCTGTGAAACGGCGAGGTCCTGGCGACGCTTCTGGGCGCGTGCGGCTGCTGCGGCTCTCGTCGCGCTTCTTCTGGCGTGGCTCTATGCCATCCCGACCGACCACTTTTACTTAATGACCGGAGAACTCAGGCATTTCGGGGTCAAGGAGCGACCGTTCTGGTACGCTCACGATGCTGCCCGGTTCGCGGGCGGGGCCGGCATGCCCGATCGGGCCCTTGTCTTCGATGTCGGCCAAACGGGTGTTTACCTTTATCATAACGGTCCTGATCGTAAGCTCTTCATGGACTCTCGACTGGAGATCCCCAGTCTGGAAACCTTCCGCACCTACATCAGCCTTGAGCAATGGATTCAGCACGGTGATGGACGCTGGACCGAGGCCGTCCGCCGGATGGGCGACCCGCTGATTTTGATCGCGCACGAAGAGAACGCCGATGCCGTGACGACGCTTCTGGCTGACCAAGGCTGGCGTTGCGTCTGGTTTGACCCGGTTGCCGCCGTGTTCCTGCCCGACCATGATTCCCAGCTTAAGAGCGTGTACCCGACCGTCGATTTTGCAGCACACTACTTTGATTGGCCCTCGGGGGACAAGATCGACCCGGTCGCCTCGCTGGTTGAAGCGAAGGCCTTCTCGGAAATCGGCGGCCAGATGTCGCGGCGGCCGGGAGTCAGCTTGGCCGCGCGCTTGCCCTTGCTCTTGCTAGGAATGCGACACGCCCGAAATCTGCTTGAGTCGGGGCACGTATCGCCTCAAGCTTGGACGATCCTGGGACATTGCTCCTGGAGTCTGGCGCCCGACCTGCACAATGGGCCACCAGATCGGCTCGCCGCGTGGGACCTGGCGACGGGGCTCTCGTGGGCTCAGGCGGCCTTCTGTTATCGACAGGCGCTTAAGCAGAGTTCTCACAACGCCCCTGCCCTACTATCCCTGGCGCGACTCTTTGAGATCCGCCGGATGGCTCAGGCTCAGGCGGCCGTCGCCGCCTCAGTCCGGGCAATCACGAATCGACAGGTAGCCGGAGGAGTTCAGTCGCTCGATGAGCTGACACGAGCTCTCGAGGCCACGGGTGTGAATCTCACCTGGGACGAAGCGGAAAAGAGAGCCGTCGCGCTTTTGAACCTGGGAGCACCAGTTGAGGCACGCTGGCTCTACGAACGTGCCATCGACCCTCCATCATCCGCACTGCGACACTGCCGGATCGCCGACGCCTGTCTCGCCGCATTCATGCTCCAGGACGCGGAGCGAGCTTACCGGGCATCCGTGGCAGAAGACGGAGCCGTCGGCCAGAGCTGGATCGGATTGTCTCTGACGATGCTCGTGCAGGGACGCCCCGCCGAGGCCCTGCAGGCTTGTCGGGCAGCTCTGAGATGCACGCTGAGCACACTGCAACGAAGCACCCTGGAAAAGATGGAGCCCCTCTTGGCGCGGTACAGCGAAAGGACGCGTCAAGCCGGAAGGTCTGGCCGGGTCCATCGCACGGCGCAGGCGGCCGGCACGGGGCTCAATTGACTCACACTTTGGATGCGCCTCGCGCAGGTTTTGAGCAACAGTACCTCAAGGAACAAGGCATGCGGGTTTTGACTCTCCACTTGCAGGCGACAGTCTGGTGCATCTTGATCATGGTTCTTTCCCTGGGTCTGTGGAAAGCCGATCTAAGAATACCTTTCTACTATGCACCAGGCGGCGATGTCATATTCTTCACGGGTTTCTACAAGACCATCAATGACACCGGATGGTACACGCATAATCCTGCGCTGGCTGCGCCGGGAACCATGGAGATCTACGATTTCCCGCTCGTGGAGCCCGCCTTGTTTGGAGCCATCAAGCTCTTGACGAGCCTCACGGGCAATCCATTTGTTGCGGGAAATCTGTTCTACCTGATGAGCTTCCCGCTGGTCGTCTGGACTGGACTTTACGCGTTTCGCGAGATGGGTCTGAGCCGGCAGACCGCCGTTGCTGCGAGCTTGCTCTTCAGCTTCTCCACCTACCACTTCTGGCGCGGACCACATCATCCCCAGTTTGCGGCCTACTACGCGGTTCCGCTGATTTTGCTGACGTCATTGCGCGTCTGTGCGGGCGAACCACTATTCTGGGGAGCGAAGACCGAAGGCTCCGGGAGTTCCCGCTGGCTGGGCCGGAAAGTGGCAATCGAGGCGATTATTGCATCGCTCTTGATCTCGGTTTCGGGCGTGTATTTCGCCTACTTTGGTATGGCCGTGCTGGTCGCTGCCGGCCTGATCGCGGCTGTCCATGGCTGGCAACGACGATCGTTACTCGACGTTGCCGTCTTGCTGGCCATCATTGCCGCCAGCCTCCTCATCCACATGTCACCGTTTCTGATCCACATCTGGCGGTACGGGTATAACCTTGAGCTCACAGACCGCGATATGCAGGATTACTACGCCTTCGCATTTAGCCTGAATAATATGTTAGTTCCGTCTGCATGGCATCGGCTCTCACTCTTAGGGCGATGGAGTATCGCTTATCCAGAGAAACTTCGGGGTATTATCGCCTTTTCTCAGCAGAACGAGTCGATCGGCTCGAGCCCTCTGGGGCTTGTAGGTTCAACCGGTCTGATTGTGCTGATTGCCCTAGGCGTGAGTAGCCCTGTGTGGCTCCATCGCCGCTTTCCCGGGCTTCTGAACATCGCCCGGTTGACGCTCGCAATCCTCGTCTTTGCGCTCATGGGAGCCGTCAGCGAGATGGTGGCCCTGCACGTGACGCAAATGTTCCGTGCTTATAATCGCATAAGTATATTTGTGCTGTTTCTGGGCTTATTGGCGGTCGGCCTGTTGGTGCAAAGCGTACTCAAGAGCCAGCGGGGCTTTCGTGGCCAATTGCTGCTGGTCGGGCTAACGACCCTGGCTCTATTCGACCAGGTGCCCGCCGCAAGCTCACCGCAGTACGCGAATGACCGGTCGGCATTTGAGGCCGATCATGCATTTGTTCAGCAGATGGAATCTTACGTCGCTCCCGGCAGCCCAATCTTTCAATTTCCGGTTGTCTGGTATCCCGCGTTTGGAGACCTGTATCAGATGGAAGATCACAACCACCTGCGAGGCTACTTACACGGCCAGAAGCTCAGGTGGAGCTATGGTGCCGTGCCGGGGCGGCCTACTTACCGTTGGCAAAAGGAAGTCGCGGCGTTGGCTGTTCCAGAGATGGTCTCGAGGCTCTCAGACGCCGGTTTTTCCGGGATCTACATCAACACCTTGGGATACAAGGACCGCGGGCGAAAGCTGCTGGAGCAGCTCCGCGACTACCTGGGAACCGAGCCTCTTGTGGGTGGGGCCAAAGGCGAGCTGAGGTTCTTTCGTTTGCCGCCGGCAAATGCGGAGAAGACGCCCAGAGGTCGTGCTTCTTGAGTCAGCATGGCCCCAGTCACGGAATCAGCATCGGCCCCAGTCACGGTCCGACTGGGCGAACTTCCCGGGAAATGTTCTCGAGCAGGCGGCGGGCGCCTTGATGATCGGGGCGAAGCTGGAGGGCCGCGCGAGCCTCGGCCTGGGCTTCGGATCGGTCTCCACTCTGAGCCAGGGCCACCGCCAGGTTGGCGTGCGCTTCTGCGAGATTGGGCTTAAGCCGCAGCGCCATCCGAAGCGCGGCGATTGCCTCATCACCCTTCCCCTGCCGACCCAAGAGCGTGCCAATCACGGCATGAGTCTCCGCCCGGTCAGGCTGAAGCTTCACGGCCAGGCGATACGAAGCAATGGCCGCATCCAGGCGTCCTGCTCCTGCCAAGAGCGACCCCAGCGCAAGCTGGATCGCGGCCGAGTCGGGCTCGATGCGGGCCGCACGGCGGTATTCGGCGATCGCGTCATCGATCCGTCCTTGCCTGGCCAGAACGCTGGCCAGGAGCACGCGAGCTGCGGCGAACTGGGGATCAATTCGAATCGCCTCGGCAAGCGCGGACTGGCCCGCGGTAGACTGGCCAGTCCGGATGAGGGATTCGCCGAGACGGAAATGGGCCTCGGCAAAGTTTGGTTTCAACTGGACCGCCGCGCGGAAGTGCTCGATGGCCTCGTCGGTTCTTCCGGCCTGTGCCGTCACGAGGCCGAGGTTGAATTGGGACGCGTGGTCATTAGGAGCCACCTGAAGCGACAGGCGAAAGAGCCGTTCGGCCCCGGCCAGGTCGCCCCGCTCGAGCCGGTCGGCCCCGAGATTACCCAGGATCAGCGGATCATTCTGGCCACCAAGCTCGAAGGCCCTGCGAAAGAGCCGTTCGGAATCTCCCCAGAATCCGCACTGTTGCCACGAGAGCCCGGCCAGTACCAGACCGACGACTGTACACAGTGAAATCGTCGCAAGCCGTCCCTTACCGTTTCGCTGGAGCAATTGGGCAAGGAGCCATGCGAGCAAGATCGTCCAAGGCATTAGAGGGATGTAGGAGTAACGGTCAGCGACCAGGTTATAACCAATGTTGGTGGTCGCCAGAAACGGAAAGACCACAGCGAGATACGAGAACCAGATCGTGGCCAGCCCGGTCCACCTTGGCCAGGCACGAAGCGCCCAGACTGTCACCAGGACGGCCATTATCAATGCGACGCCATAGAGTGGCTGGGTAAGACTCAGGAGTTTGGGCAGTGGATAGTAAGGAGAAATGCGTAGAGGTAACAGCGTCCTGAGCGGGTAAAACCAGATGCTGTAGGCCGACTTGGCCAGCCGACGCGACAACTCAGGCACTCCGCCTGAGAAGATTCCTTCTTCGTAAGCTCGTGCCTTGGCCGCCAGCACCATGACCAGAAAACTGGCGGCTGCCAATGGCAGCTTCTCCAACAACACGCCGCGACGCTCTCGGTTTGCCCAGGCCCGGACGTCCGCAGGAAGGCGCTGTAGCGGGCAAACGTCCAAGATAAGAAAGAGCGCTGGGGCAACGATGCCAGGCGCTTTTGAGAGCATGGAAAGGATGCCCAGAGTGGTCGCCAGGTAGAACCAACCTTTGCGCTTCACTCCCTCCGCGGGATGAGCGCGAAGGTAGGATCCGAGGGCAAGCAAAAGAAAGAAGGCGCAGGGCAAGTAAGGCTGGCTGGAGGCCCACGCCACGACCTCGACGCGCAGCGGGTGCGTACCCCAGAGCGCTGCGGCGATCGCGGCGGCCGAGCGGATGGTCCATCGCTGCGCGTGGTATGGGTCGGTCGTGACGCGCTCGAGCAGTTCGACGATCAGCCCGTAGAGCAGCACCGCGTTGAACACATGCCAGGCCAGGCTGGTGAGATGATAGCCTGCTGGGCTCAGACCGCAGAGAACGTACTGCAGTTCAAGTGATAACCAGGAGATCGGCTGGTAGACCTCGAGGTGAAATGTGGTCCACGCCCACCGCAGGTTGGACCACCCCAGGCCTCGAAAATCGGAGTTTTCCAAGAAGTTGACATCGTCATCCCAGGCGATGAAGCCCTGCCGCAGAATCGGCAAAAAGCCGACCGCGGCAAACAGCACCAGCGCCAGGATTCGCGCCAGGGCTGCAGCTATCGGCTCTCGCGATGGCTTTTCACGACCATGGGCAAGATGTGGCGAGGTTGCGGGAATCACCGAAGAAGACTGCGACTGGCCATCAGCCACCGAAGAGTCCGGCGAGTTGTCGGATCAGGCCGGAGCCGGTCCAGCCGTCCTGCTGGAAGCCCTCATAATGTGCCAGATCATTGACCACGAAAGCGGCAAAGAGCATGAGCAGCACCGCCATGCTCAGAAGGCCGATGGTCAGTCCGCTGTACTCAAGGTCGGACGACGCCGTCATCAAAGAAGGAAGTCGGACTCGCCGATGCTCGCGTCCCGGCTGGCTCGTGAGCAATTCACTCGCAATGGTTGAAAGCGTGTCTCGAGCGCCAGCCGTCTGAGTCGGGGCCGATACGACCGGCAGTTCGGTCTCGTCATCCTCGTCTTCGTCGAACTCGGCGGGGGTTGTCGTTAGCGTGGCGGCATTTTGATCTACCCCCTCCTCCTCCTCAATGGCAAAGACTTCGGATCCAGAGTCGACTTGATCAAGCTCGAAGTCGCTTTGTTCATCCACGACAGCCGTGGGATCGTCCTGGTCGCGAACGATGGCCGAAAGGGAAAGGTCGAAGTCCGATTCAGAATTGAAATCTTCATCGATGCGCGAAGCGGCCAGCGCTGGCGTGTGAGCCGCCGGCGTTGGCGTGTGGGCCGCCGGCGTTGGCGTGTGAGCCGCCGGCGTTGGCGTGTGAGCCGCCGGCGCCTTCTTGAGTTCTTCCGGGCCGGCCAATGGCCGCTTGGTCGATGGGGGGCGGGGGCTCGTTTCTTCCTCGGGGAGCGGGGCCAGACCGATGATCGAGTCCAGTCCCAGGTCGAGCCCGGACGGCGGCTCGGGGCTCAGCCCCGAGTCAATGGATTGCGAGAAACCGCCGGCCGCGACGTCTTGCCCGGCGATCGTCACATCCGAGTCGCTGGGGAGGATATCCGGTATCGCGCCCAGATCATCCTGCGATCCCAAGCCACTCACCATGAACGGACCCGACGACTCGAAATTTCTGTCGTCAGACGGCTTATGCTTGGCGCCGCTTTCGGGTTCGAAGGACTCAATTTCCTGGGAGGAGCTCGACCCGTCGGTGGTAGCTAAGGGCTCGGCACTGATCTCCCACGAGTCCGATGAGGAAGAGTCATCGCCGACCAGTTGCACATCGGAATCGCCGACCAGTTGCACGTCGGAATCGACCGGACTATGCGTTGGAGAATCGGGCGAAACCAGCAATACATCGGAGTCGCCCGCCAGATTGGCCAGATCTGCAATTCCAGATCGGTCCGGTTCTGATGTGGCCAAAAGCGGATCCTCGTCCTTGGCCTGTCCAGTGCCCCCTTTGGGACCACTCGCTGGCGCATAATCGAGGTCTGAAAACACGC
The DNA here is from genome assembly GCA_052146555.1 of Isosphaeraceae bacterium. Classification (GTDB taxonomy): domain Bacteria; phylum Planctomycetota; class Planctomycetia; order Isosphaerales; family Isosphaeraceae; genus Aquisphaera. The sequence goes on along the minus strand of JBKQMU010000331.1, from coordinate 9,428 downwards.
TCGACATGCCAATCATCACGGAGCTGGAGGCTACCACAGGACCAGGCGGGACGGCGAGGTCGTCGAGGAAGACGTGATAATTCGAGTCCGATGCCCCTTCCTGGTCCCCTGCACCAGCAGGCTTTGTTTGAGCAGCGAATTCATCGCTTCGCGACGCAAAATCTGTCGGTACTACGCCGAGCTGGAAGTCGGAAAGGTCGAGAATATCGGTTCTTTGCTCAGACTCTGCGGATTCGACCTCAGCTTCCAAGTCGGAGAGGGGCAGCTCGGCATCGCTGCCCAGTCCCTGGCGACGGGCCAGCTCATCGATATCGACCACCCGGAACCTCCATGATCCGCGGTCCAGGAAGGCACGCACTTCGCGCGACTGAGCCTTGGCCTTGAGTGCTTCAGGAGCGATGCCCAGGACGCGGGCAGCCTCATCGAGAGTGTAAAACTGAGCCATGATGACTGCCCCTCCGAGCGGGATGAGCCCATTTTGAGTCGTTCGCCCAAAGCCAACGTGTCTTACGCAGGAGCGGTTCCCAGGATAAGTAACTCTACCACAGGCCGGCGACCGTGAATTCCCACGAGGTTCAAACGATTTCTAGATCCGTTCAAACAAGGCAGTCCGCCATGATGCCCGGCCATCTCTTTCTGGGTCTGGCGCGAAAACTCTGGCACATGATTGCACCCGGCCTCAGGCGCGAGATTCATGATCGCCGCGTTTTCACTATCAGCTCTTGATCCAGATTAGCGGACGCCCCCGATCGTGAGGAGTCCAGAGTACACGCTGATGATTGGATCGTCTCCGATTACTTACGTTCACGATTTCCTAAAGGTAAAGTGGATTTGCTCTTGCTGTTTCTAAGTGGATTTGACTTCCCCGCTTTGGCATGATTCGATGAAGTAAAGGCGACTGATCTCCCAACCGTCATCCGTCCAGCCCTGGAAGATTGATCTCCATGAAACACATCGAACGGGAACGAGTGCCGATCGAGTGTCCCAATCCGAAATGCGTCGCGACAGGCTGGGTTCCCATAAACCAGCTCGATCGTCAGATGGTTTGCAAGGAGTGTGGAACGAGATTTTACCTTGATCGAACCGGCAATCAGCTTTGCATCGGTGAACGTCCCAAGGTCTTTGTCGATCCGCTGGAGTCGAAAACCGTTGTCATGGCAAAGCCCGACCTGGCCGAGAAAGCGTTCACAGGGTGGGACCGTCTGCCTTCCAAGATGAAGAAAAGCATCAAGACGGGCTTCATAGCGGCGGCAGCTGTCGTTCTTCTGTCCTGGATCTGGATCGCTTTCCTGCGACCTGGCCCTAAATTACCGAAGGAATTGAGTGAGCGCGTCACGTATCTGGTCAAGAATATTGTCAAAGAAGATCTCGACGCCATCTCGCCCATGGTAAGCGCCGGCACGGAGGGGGACCTCAAGCCGTGGGTTCGGCGGATCCGTCCCAAGACCTGGACGACGAAAATGGTAGGTTACAAGCTTGACCAGAAAGTCCTGGTCCAGAATTTGAAACAGAAGAAAGGCTGTATCGAGGTTCGGGTGGACTCGCCATTGAACCCTCAGTCTGAACCTGAGCCCGAACCAAAGGCGGTGGCTGCGACACCTGCGAGCAAGAATGATACGGAATCCGACGACGAGGAACAACCGGCGCCAAAACCTGCACCGCTGCCTGCCCCGAAACTTCAGGCCGGCCCTAAGCCCGTTGTCTTCAAGACCTTCTGGGTACTCGATTCAGATCGAGGATGGCTTCTTGATGCATCCGAGTCTTTGAAGGGACAGGGTTGAGACCCGCTCGGGGAGGGTGCACGCTGATCGAAGGACTGATCCACGCCCCAACGTCTTCTTGATCCCAGAATTCGCTCGGCCGATTCCGGCACTTCAGAGCAGACGTGGCAGGCAGCGGCCCTTACAGAACCCCATGATGGCCGCGGAGAAAAGGTGATTCAGCCAGCGACGGGCACCAATTCCCACGGAAGAATTCCGTAAGAGAACGGGTCAGGAGCCGGCCGCGAGCACTTCAAGGGCGCCCCAGACTTCGGATTGCGGTTTTTCCACGCGGACGCTGCACCTCCTCCATTTTAATGCAATCGTTTTTCCATATATATGTTTATAAGTTGACGTGCCAAGCGAGTTCTTCCACTTCCTCATGCCTGCCTCGTTTGCCCCGATGTCTGATGCTCCAAAGCGAGCTGTGCGACCTTTTGACTTCAAACGGGGCATCAGAAGAAGGTCGCCAACTCGGCGAAAACCTTTCGAATGCTGTCCACCGACCCCTTGTAATATTTTGCCTTTGTCTGTTTCGAGATCTCCTCGAGGGTCTCGGGGTCGGCGTCGGCACCATAGCCGATCGTGAAGATGAAGATCGATCCCCCTTTGCTCGATTTGAATCGGCTTATCAGGTCACTCAGGCTGGGTGTACGTTTGGTATCCTTGCCGTCGCTAAGGACGATCAAGGCGCGCGTTCGTCCTGGGTCGCGATGCTCTAAGAATTGATATCCCTCGGAGACCGCCTGGTAAAGCGCCGTATCTCCGTCCGGGATGAGATGGTCGATGGATCGCTTGGCTTCCTCCTTGCCCTGACGATCCATGCGGAGGTCTCGCGCCATCCACTCAACGTCGGCGCCGAAGATCACGGCTGAGAGAGAATCTCCCGGACTGAGCAGCTCGATGAACGCCTTGGCCGCATCTTCGGCTCCACGGATCTTATCACCCTCCATGCTGGCCGAAGTGTCGATCAAGAGAACGATGTCAGCGTTTCGCTTGCTGAGTCGCCAGACATCCTGGATCAGCCGGATGGCCGTGGCCGGCGGTGGGTGCAAGAGCTTCTTGGGCTGGATCGGGGATACCCCGTATTCCGGCTTGAGTAGCTGTTTTAAGTCGATGCCGGGTTGGCTGCTGGAGGGGCGAAAGCCGTAGTGGAGGGCACGTTCTTGCTGCTGTCTCTCCATCAAGAAATCTATGTAGATCTGCGCTGCTTCGCGATGTTTGTTCGTGACCCAGGCGCGTTCCACCACACCGATTGGGTGCTCGCTGGGGAAGGTTCCCTCGGCCGGGTAAATGGCGACGATCTGGGGCAGCTCAACGGCGGGGTTCCGTCGTCGTGCCTCCACGTTGGCTTCGATCACCAGGTTCTCATAGAGGATGGCTGCGGAAAGGTAGCTCGGCCCTTGAGAAAACATTCGTTCACCGAGAAAGCCAGTCGACGTTCCATAGTGAACGATGGAATGCTCGACACCGTGAAGATAGCTGCTGACCTTATCCAGTTCCTGGTAGATGTCGAGCCGTGTGATGCCATCGAACTTACCCAAAGCGGCGTAGGTCTCCGCGAAGAGTGCATGCAGTCCGCTGTTGGAAAAGTCCGGATGGGTGTGGCCGAACTTGAAGCTGCCCCATTCGGGCTTGGCGACTTGCTTCCAGCGTGACTCGTCGCGGGCATACTCGAAGATATCGCGCCAGCGCAGGTTCTTGCCCGGCCAGCCGATGGCCTCGGCCATTTCGCGCCACATGGCCACGACGACGGGCGAGCTGACGAGGTCGGTGGTCGGCCCGACCAAGTCACCCTGGCCCCGTTCGCGGGAGTCAGAATTGCCCCGGTCGATGAAGGCCGCGGAGGCGGGGCTGACAAGGTGTGCCTTGCGGCGTTGGGTGAGGACCTCGTCGATCAGTTCACCGGAGCCGACGGGCACCGGCATGATGCGAACTTTCTCGCCGCTTTTGAGGGTATGGCCCGCGGCGTTGAAGGCGGCGGTGACCTCATCGATCCACTTCTGCTTCTCCGAACCGTACGTGAAGAGCACCTCGATCTGGCTGTCCTCGTTGTCTTTCGCGCCTTGCTGGCCGCCCTCGACGACCACCACTTCGTGCGGGCGCGGCGGTTCGCTGACTGCCCGGGCCGTGCTGGGCCGAAAGGTCCAGCAGGCCGCCAGGGCAAGAACCGCGCACGCAAACCGCGAAATTCCACCTGCAATCATATTAATGAACCTCGTGCCTAGCTCCGCCCCTCTCTCAATGCGGAAACAGAAAACTTGGAACGAAGCGAGCTGCCAGAGGGCTATGTCTTAGCGGTTACTGGTTGTCGGGGCTATGGGATTGCGTTCGGTCCGCCAGATCTCCAGAAGCAAACGGATGGCCGAGGCCGTGGGTGGGCGGAGGGTCTTGGTCGGCTGCTTCTCGTTCACGCCGAACTCCGGTTTGAGCACACTGGTAACATCGATGTCAGAGTTTTGACTTCCGGGGCGAAACCCGTACCGCAGGGCCTTCTCCTGCTGAGGGCGATCGCGCAGGAAGTCGACGTACAGGCTTGCGGCCTCGCGGTGTTTGTCCGTGACCCAGGGACGCTCGACGATTCCAACCGGGTGTTCGGTGGGGAAGGTTCCCTCGGCTGGGTAAATGGCGACCACCACGGGGAGCTTGACGGAGGGATCCTTACGGACTGCTGCCTCGTTCGCCTCCAAGACCAGGTTTTCGTAGACGATCGCCGCGGAAAGCGCGGACCGGCCCTCGCGAATCATTTTCCGGGCCAGGAAACCGGTCGAAGACTCGTAATAGGGAACGGCCTTCTCGACGTCGCGAATGAAGGGTGGAACTTCAGGGCGGCCCGCATCGATCCGGGAGAAGCCCTCAAACTTGCCGGTAGCGGCGTAGGCTTCGAGCAAGATCGCATGCAGTCCGCTGTTGGACGATTCGGACAGCGTATGGGCGAGCTTGAAGTTGCCCCACTCGGGCTTGGCGACTTGCTTCCAGCGCCACTCGTCGCGGGCATACTCGAAGATGTCGCGCCAGCGCAGGTTCTTGCCCGGCCAGCCGATGGCCTCGGCCATTTCGCGCCACATGGCCACGACGACGGGCGAGCTGACAAGGTCGGTGGTCGGCCCGACCAAGTCGCCCTGGCCCCGTTCGCGGGAGTCGGAATTGCCCCGGATGATGAAGGCGGCGGCGGCGGGGCTGACGAGGTGTGACTTGCGGCGTTGGGTGAGGACTTCGTCGATCAGTTCACCGGAGCCGACGGGCACCGGCTTGATACGAACTTTCTCACCGCTCTTGAGGGTATGCCCCGCGGCGTTGAAAGCGGCGGTGACCTCGTCGATCCACTTCTGCTTCTCCGAACCGTACGTGAAGAGCACCTCGATCTCCGGCCGGCCGGTCGGCTCGCGATCGGCGGCAGGACGGCTAAGCGGCGAGGACGAGGGCACGACCGGCACAACCGGCTGGATCGCCACGACCGGCTTGTCAGGCTCGACCGGCTTGGCCGCCACGACCGGCTTGCCAGGCTCGACTGGCTTAGCCGCCACGACCGGTGCCGGCACCGCTTCCGAAGCCATCGAGGATTCCGGTTTCAGGTCCGTGGTGGGGACAACGGTCGCGCCGGCTCCCGTCGTTTGGGAAGGTGCACTATGCGGCTGGGGCACGGTATCCGCTGCCACAGCCTCGGGCAGGCTCTTGGACGGCACGGGGGGCGTCGGTGTGGCTGGAGAACTGGTCTGGTCGCCTCGCGAAGGGACTGCAAGGCAGCCAACGACCAGGCAAACTCTGAGTAGTCGCAAAGTCATAATCCTGTCTTCTCTTCGTTTTAGTGGAGTGACGACTTGCAGACAGAAAGGCCGGTTGCCGTGTGCTTGTGTACTCATTCTGACGCATGGGCCTGCGGATTTCAAAAAGCTCCTATGTGACCCCGGCCACAATCACAAGAGTTTCACACAGACTGGCACGGTGGAGCGACCATGGATGAGCCGCAGGTCGACAATCCGCAAGGACGTTCGCCTGCCTAGCGGACCTGAGCCCAACTTGGCTGATTCTAGCCAGGTGCGGTGGCAATTACGGCGAGGCTCGCTTCGAACACCTGGCACGATCAAGTCGTCCACCGCATGGGCTGCACCAATGCCGGCTTACTTCTTGCCAGGCTCCGGCAGATTCCGGACGACTCGGAATCCATTGGAGCGATTGGGCTTTTCGGGCAACATGGAGGAACGGTTGGCGCTGCTGATATCGGACTCGTAGGTATCCCACGCCCCGCCGCGAAGAATGCGATATCTGCCCTTGGTGGGACCCGTGGGGTCGACGATCGGTTCCTTGGAGTACTCGCCCATCCAATCCCAGCACCATTCCGCGACGTTTCCATAGACGTCGAAAAGCCCGTAGGGGTTGGCACGTTTCGAGCCAACTGGATGCGTCTGCTCATGCGAATTGACTGCGAAGATAGCGTAGGCTTCCAGATCGGACGGACGATCGCCGTAGAACCAGCGAGTCGTCGAGGTTCCCTTGCAGAAGGATTCCCACTCCGATTCCGTTGGTAGGCGGTATCCGGGTCCGGCTTGATCTGGGATGGTAACCTCGCCGGCGAGCGTGTAATAGGGGCGAAGTTGCTCCCGTTCGCTCAGCCGATTGCAGAACCGGACGGCATCAAACCAGGAGACCGAGTCGACGGGCAAAGTATCGGCCATCGGTTGGGGCATCGTCGGTCGCTCGGCGCTGAACCAGGAGCCGGACTTACCACCCATGACCCGGTTCCATTCACCCTGCGTGACCTCGAACTGACCGACCAGAATCGGACGTGTGAACTCGACTAAGTGCGCGGGACTGGCATACGGCTCGGATCCATCCTCCGATCCCATCAAGAAGCGTCGCGGCGGGACGAGAACGAGCCGCATGCCGGCGGAGTTAATAAACGGCTGAGGACCGCTGGTCGCGGCCTTGACTTCCTCAACCGTCTTGGTTGCCTTGACCGCCTCGGTACTTGCTTCCTTGCCCGCGTTGGGGATGGTCGCTGACACAGGCGGTTTGACGCTCACCGGCGGGACCGGCCACTCTCGTATTTTGGTTGTCGGCCGGGAGGGATCGGCATCAAGAAAACTCTTGCCGGGCCACAGCAGACTCGCTCCCATAAGGATCAGCAGACCAAACAAGGCAACCGGCAGGACGCGGTTGAGCCTGATGCTGCGCGTGACGCGACGGGGGGTAGCGGACTCACCTCTGCGAGCCTCCGAAGGGACCGAACTTGCCGGCCGCGAAGCACGGGATCGCGCCAGACGATCCGGCAGCAGTTCGGCCGGATTCCCGACGGTCTCGCGGAATGAATTTTCAACGGAGTGGTCAAGTCCGCGACGTCGGGGAGTCGCGTGGCCGGGAGAATGTGCCGCGCTGCCGTCTTCGAGCAGGGCGCGCGGGGTTCCATAGAGACCGGTTTGATCGGACTGGGAACTCCTTTCCCGAAGGCGCGCGAGATCTTTCATCCGCGTGTCGTAGACGATCCGGTTCCAGTCCATCGGTTGCCAGATCACGGCGCGGGCGGAGGGAGTCCGCGGTTCCGGCCTGGAACCCTCGACCATCTCGTACTGAATGATGATTGATCGGGTCTGGGATGGACTTCGTAGCAAGAGCCGCTCCTCGAAGCGACCGCTTCGCAAGTGGGGCTCGACGTTCAGGACGACTTCATGAGGCCCCCGGGCAAGCCGGCTTGGCCGGACCGAGAGGCTGTCCGATCCGGTTGACAAGGTGCACGGCACGGGAACCCAGAGACGGATCAAGCGTTCGTGCAGCACCCGCGGTTCCAGTGTCCCAAGATGCAGCAAGGAGGGAATGCGCCAGAGCCGTTCGGAGGAGGAAACCGAAAGCGCGGGGGTCGAGGCGTTGCCGGCTGATCCGGACTCACGGGAGGGGGAGGAGAGATTCGCCGCCAGTTCCTGGTTGGTGGAGACCTCGTTGCTTGCGCCGAGCTTTGTTTGCGGATCAGGTGTTTTTTTCTTCAGCTCGGAGGGGTCGATCTGCTCGAGGATGGTCGCTGCGCAGGAGCGAATCTCGGGGTCGGTATCGTCGAGGGCTCGAATGAGTACCGGTATCGGGGTACGCGCCTCAGGGGCGAGAAGAACGATCGCCTCGGCGGCCGAAATGCGTACCTGAGAATCGGCATCCTCCAGCATGCTCTCCAGGCCAGCCACGATCTTCGGATCCGGCGAGCCGATGGCGCCGAGCCCCCGAGCAATCGCCGCTTTCACCCTGCCGTCGTCGTGATTGAGCTGGGAGCGAAGCAGCTTCAGCGACTCGCCGGCGCGGTCCGAGCAAACTTGGACGAGCGCTCGTTCTGCTTCGGCACGCACGTACTTATTTTCATCGATCAAAAGCGGCCAGAGGATCTCGATCGCGGCGCTAGCGCCCGGTCCTATCGCGCCTAAGGCGGCCGCGGCTGTCTCCCGGACCGTCGCGTACTTATCCCGCAGACATTCGATCAACTCGGGAACCGCGGGAGTGGCACTGCCGCCCAGACGCCCCAGCGCCTCGGCGGCGCCGACGCGAACGATAATCGTCCGATCACGCAAGGCTTCAACCAACACAGGAATCGCCGATTCGGCGTCCGAGCCGATCCCCGAGAGAGCTTTGGCGGCCTTCCACCGCGCTGAGGATTCGCCCTGTTTGAGGCCGTCGATCAACTGGCTTACCCGCTTGCTGGACGACGCAAGCTGGCTGCTGGATTCGGCCGCCATCTCCATCCTCCCTAAGCCCCTGCAAAGATCACCAAGAAGCGTCGTTCTGGGAGACCCAAGCCTGACCCCCGAGATCGATTGCCGGGACAGGTGTCTCTTTTCTCTTGGATGCTCGATCAAGCTGTCAGTGTCGTGGACGGCAGGTGGTTTGTCACACGAGTGGATCACGCGCTGGAAAGAGCCATGATGCACCCTTCCCCAAGGAAGCGGGGTCAACTACAACTCTAGTGTACCAAGCTTAACTGCTGCTGTGTGTATTCGATCTGGGATTTCAGCAAGGCTATACAGGGCCTTCACTGTTTGCTAACAAAAAAGACATAATATGGCTCGTGCGTGAGGTCGTCTCGCAGACAGCTTAGCACACAGTAGATTGCACGTGAGCAAGATGCGCTACCTTTTGGGGAGCGATCGGTCGGGTTTCCGCAGGCATGCTTGGTCCCTACAGCGATCCGGCATCGACCTCGTGGGAGGAATCTGATGGCGCTCTTTTACACATTGGAAGAAGCAGCAAGCCTGCTCGGAACGAGCACACATGAATTGCGGAACCGCATTCAGTCCAAGCAGCTTCACGCGCTTCTGATCGGAGGTAGCTGGCGGCTGCGGATCGCGGATGTCCACGGTCTGATGAAGTCAGGACATTCCGAGATCTCAGTGCAGGTCCCGGTGCCTCACGCGGTGCGCTCCGAAGCGGGGCACATAGCCTTCTCTGCCCTGGAGTCAGTGCCGCCGGCTTCCCTCCCGGAGTCGATGTCGCCGGCTTCCCCCCCCGAGTCAATGCCGATAGCTTCCTCCCTGGAATCATCGCTGCAAGGTTCCACTCTGGAGTCGGTGCCGCCGGCCTCCCTCGCGGACACAGCGTCGCCGGCTTCCCTCCCGGAGACGGTGCCGCCCGCCACCCTCGCGGACTCAGCGTCGCCGGCTTACCACCCGGAGTCGGAGCCGCCGGCCACCCACG
>JBKQMU010000330.1:0-18357 GCA_052146555.1 Isosphaeraceae bacterium | reverse complement strand
GCCGGGTCGCGGTCCAGGGCGATGATCCGGCCGGCCGGTCCGACCCGACGCGCCAGCAGGGCGGCATGGCCCCCCGCGCCGACGGTTCCATCGACCAGGACCGCCCCTTCCGCGGGCGCCAGGGCTTCGATCACCTCGTCGACCAGGACGGGGCGATGCACGGTCAGGTCCGATCTGTGCTCAGCAGATCCGCTCCCGCGAGCAGAAGGTTCCTGACGGTCACGCCGGGAGAACGCATGGCCGCGAGGATCGAACACGAACAATGACGACATGGTCGGCGCGACTTTACCCGAACCGCCGCGGCTGTCAAGGCCGGGCAAGTTGGCCAAGGCTTGCGGGCTTGCCCCGGGTCCGCCGGATCAAGGTCGCGGGCCGCACCCCGAGAAAAACGCTCGTCGGATTTATCGGTCGAGCGGAGCGGGGAACTGCAAGAGAAGTTTGAAGCTGGATGGGAGGAAGGGGAGGCCGAGAAGTTGTGGAAGGAATATGATGGTCTCCCAGACGAAGTGAAAAAGCTATTGGGACCCGCAAGGCGAGCCAAAACTGCGGAGACCTCGCGATGAGTCGTAAACAATCTAACCAAAACTCCAGCACTTCAAAGCTGTCTGAAGACGTGGAGAATCTCTATGTCGCCTTGATTCGAGACCTCTATGAGAGGGAGGATCCTGAGCAAGCCAGAAAAAATGCATCAAAGCTCGAGGAGATTTTGACGAAGGAGCCGGATTTCGCACATTCCATCCGGGGCGAAGAAATTCGCTCTCTCATCGCCGAGCTCAACGGAAATTTCCAGGAAGCCATTCGACGCCGCGAGTGTGAAATCCGAAAGATCCTCGAACTCCACAGCCTGACATCCGGTAAACCCAGTTGGGATTATGTGTTTCGCCAATACGACTACAGCGATGTGAGCGATCGCTTGGACCTCCTGGCCGCTCTTCACGCAAATGCGGGCGACTGGGAGCAAGCGATCGCGACATTGCGCGAATCTAAGGCCTACTGCGACGGACACGGAATACCGTTCGACGGCCAAGAACTACTGGATGAATTCGAAGCGGTGAGCGATCGTATTCTCAGCGATTAGACGACAAGAACGGAGACCAAGCAGGGTTCGCTGAGTACTCGAAAGCGCGGCCAGGGCAAAGGCCTGCCAAGCCTACTGGGAAAAAAGAACCGAAAATAAAGAAGCGTTGAGCTGAGCGACGGGGTCAAAGCCCCGCGCCCCACGAGGGTGACCGACCGCTGTTGGAGGCTTGGTGCCGCGTTCGCGTCTTCGCAAGAGTGCCGAACTGGGGGGTGACCCAATCGCTAACTCGGCACGCTCACTGTGAGCGTGAGCATGGCACCCGGGCGTAGAGAAACCGATGGCCCACGGACGCCCACGCCCCGCCGCGGTCCCTCGGCCCTTCAATGGCCTAGAGCACGCTTCGACGGGTCCGGCAGGGCGTAGGGGTTGCGGTGCAGCATGCTCAAGAATTTCTGGTGGGCGGCCGGATAAAGGCCATGGACAAAGTCAAAATCGTCGCAACTGTCGAACTCGCCCGACCGGCCGTTCGAGCCGGCCGAGGAGCCGTCGGCAAGAATGGTCCGCTCGTCACGGTGGTCGGGATCGATCATGCGGCCGGACATCACACTGCCCCCCTAGACCTGGATGCTGCTTGTTTCCGAGCGATCGGGAAATGCACCAGAGAAGACCTTTCCGACCCTCAAAGCCTGCCGCTGCATGAGCGCCAGGGTGCTGTAGACTCGCGGATCGAAGATCATCTGATCGACCTCCCCGGTCAACTGAATTCTAGTGTAGTTCCAACCCGCGTCAAGGTTTAGAACACCGAAGACAGGGCCATCGAAGTTCCCCTCGAGGACCGAGTAATACTGACCTCCGAGCTGCCCGGCTTGTTCTTGGTGCGCGAACTTCGTATCGAGCGGGCGGATTGTCAGGGAGTCGGGATCGAAGATCGGCACGCTCAGGAGCCAGCTTCGATCGCCGCGGATCTTGGACTGAAGGGCGTGATCGAAGCCGAAGAGCCTGCGGGGATCGATGATCTGACCGTCGAAAAGGGTCTTGAACTTCTCCAAGTTGCAGACCAGCGGCGTGCGGCGGACGAAGCAGAAACCGGTCAGGCCCGAGCGGTACGGCAGCTCCAGGTTCCAATCCCAATCCACGAGAGGATTTGGGTCCTCGATCCGGGCACAGGAGGGCGGGGGCTGCATGCGGGCGCGGTAGTAAAGCAACAGTTGCTCATATTTGGGTACGAAAATATTGCACCGGAACCTGAGCATCTCGGAGGAGCCGCGGAAGACCCCCTCGACCTCTTCGATCAGTTGCTCCAAGAGGGGTTCGATCAGAGAGGTGGGGGGATAGGCGAAGCGGTATCGCCCCAGCGAGTTGAAACCCGCAGCGCGGCCGTTATGGAACATCGCCTCCAGGTCGGCGGGTTTCAGTTTCTCGACGCCCAGGACATCGGTCGGACCTCCGGAATCCGCCAACGACATATCCACGCTGATCGACCGCGGAACGTATTCCGCCAGCTTCTCTTCAAGCTCGTTTCGCGCCTGGCTGACCAAGAGTTCGCGCATCGCCAGGATGAACGCGTGGGGGTCGGAAGCCTCACCGGCGCGTCCGATTTTAAGCCGGTGCGAGGTCAGCCGCAGGCCGACGTGCACCCACGGCCGGGAGACGATCGGGGCATCCCGCGGCCGACGCGATGCCAGCCATTCGCGGAACTGGGTTCCAAAGACGAAGGCCGGGTAGTTGGCGATCATCCCCCCATCCACAAGGCTGTATTCGTTTTTCTCAAGCCGCTGGGTCACAGGCTGGAAAAACACCGGGAACCCCGCCGAGGCACGCACGGCCCGGGCCACGGGAACACCCTCGTACTTGTCTTCCTCGGAGTTGATGAGCTCCAGGGTTCGGGTCGTCAGGTTCGTCGCCGTCAGGAACAAAGGGGGGAGATACGGCCGCTCTTTCCTGCCGGTCTGAGGATGCTGAAACCAGCCCTGCTCGGCGATGGTCTTGAAATGCCCGAAGGTCAGAGGATCGTCGCCCTTGAACACCCGCTTGGGAAGCAGGTCTTCGTTCTGCAAAACGTAGGGCGAAGACCGCAACGTCTCGTTGATGAAGCTCTCGAGGTTGTCGCCGGCGAACACACCGCTCTTGCGAAAGAGCCGCCCCAGCAGGCTCACCTCGCCAGGGAGAACCGGTTTGTACTTGAGGTAAGCCCTGGCAATGGAGACCTGGCGGACGACCCACGACTGGCTGATATCTTCGTGGAACCGGAAGAGCTCGCGGCGATACTGGACCAGGCGGTATTGAAGCTCGCGGAAGGCCGAGAGGGTGAAGTGGCGCTCTTTCCCGTCTTGGTCGCGGAATGTGTCGAACGGCCCCAATAGTTCCGTCAGTCCGCCGGAGGAACCGGCCTGGCTGACCAGCAGCTTAAGGATCTGGGGTGGGTCCAGCCTCGCCCAGAAAAAAGCAGCCACGATGGCCCCGGCGGAAGTGCCGGAAAGCGCGACGGGCAGGAACCCGAGCTCCAGGACCGCTTGAAGCTGACCCAGTAGATTGATGCCGAAAACGCCGCCCCCCTGGATCGTGATGCACGCCAGGCGGTCGAATTCCAGCGGTCTGTCGGATGTAGACATCGCCCGGTCCGCACTTTTTGATGGCTGCCGCTACGCCGCGACAAGCCGCCCGGTTCATTTCAGGTTGTGAGGTCCAAAGGCATGCGGCAAGAGCTCCGCCAGGCTCAAACGGAGAATCTCCGGGCCGTCGCAGACTGAGATCACCCGGGCCTCGGGACCGAACTCCGCGATCACCTGCCGGCATGCGCCACAGGGCGAAGAAGGACTCGGCGTCGGCGTGTAAATGACGAGGACCGAAAGTGCGGTGTGTGCCCGGGCGATCATCTGAAAGATCGCGCTCCGCTCGGCGCAGATCGTCAGGCCATAAGAAGCGTTCTCCACGTTGCAACCGGTAAAGGTTTCACCCTTGGTGGAAAGCGCCGCGGCACCCACGCTAAACCCACTGTAAGGGCAATAGGCATGTTTCGCGACAGCGCGAGCCGCCCCCTTTAGCTTCTTGAGAGTCGCGACGGGGACGTCCCTCGCGCTCATGCCGCTTCCGCTTGCAACCAGAGATCGGGGCATCGCCAGCACCTCCTCGCTCCGGATCCCCAGGGTCCCGTCTGTCCGAACGATAACCCCCATCACGCCGGCACGCAAGAGTGGCAGCCAATGTCAGTCGTCATGATGCGAGCTGGTGCCAACCATCAGTCATCTGCGCGTGAACGTGGCACCCGGCAGCGATGACTGAACAACGAAGCCGCGACTTCGCCACATGGCTTGCCGGCCGTCTTCCTCTGGCCGCACGGGCCCGGTCAGTTGTTGGGCGTGCCGAGGCTTTCGATTTCATGCAGCCGCTTGAGGGCCGCGGCCGCCTTGAGCGTCTGGTAATTGATGCCCGCGGCGTTCAGGCTCGCCCCTTCTTGAAAGGGGAACTCCGGAATCGTGGTCAGGAACGCCTTCAACTTGTTCTGGACCGGCACGAAGAGCCAGATGTTATCGGCGTACCAGCGGATGTACATGCCCGACTCGAACGGGGCCTTCTCATACGGGTCGGCGCGAAGGTTGAAGATCAGCGGCCAGGCGGTGACCTTGCGCGTGCCCGTGGCGATGTTCCCTTCCATCGTCGCGAAGTTGACCTTCCAGTCGTTCCAGCGGACCGCGTTGAGCTCGCCCCCCTGGCCGAAGTAGAAGATCTCCTCGCGCGGGGATTTCTTCACCTCACCTTTGAGGAAGGGAAGGAAGTTGTAGCCGTCGGCGTGAACCTTGAAGGTCCGGCCGTTGGCGGTGTAGCCTTGCGCCAGCTTGGCGACCACGTCGGGCTCGCCCGCGGCAGCCAGGAGCGTCGGCATCCAGTCTTCCTGCGACATGATCTCGTTGATGATCGTGCCGGGCTTGATCACCCCCGGCCAGCGGACCAGGCACGGGACGCGGAAGCCGCCCTCGGAAGTCGTCCCCTTCTCGCCCCGAAACGGGGTCGTGCCGCCGTCGGGCCAGGTGCTGGTCTCGGCGCCGTTGTCGGTGCCGTAGATGATGATCGTGTTGTCGGTGACGCCCAGCTCATCGAGCTTCTGGAGGAGCTGGCCGACCATGTCGTCGTGCTCCACCATGCCGTCGGGGTAGAGGCCGATGCCGGTGCGGCCGACGCTCTCTTTCTTGAGCCGGGTCCAGACGTGCATCCGGGTGGTGTTGAACCATACGAAGAACGGCTTGTCGGCCTTGACCTGGCGGTCGAAAAAGGCGACGGCGTGGCCCAGGATCTCCTGGTCGATCGTGGGCATCCGGTCGCGGGACAGAGGGCCGGTATCCTCGATTTTCTGCTTGCCGACCCGGCCCCACTTGGGGTCGACCGACGGGTCGTCGGTCTCGGTCGCCCAGCAGTGGAGCACGCCCCGCGGGCCGTACTTCTTCTTGAACTCGGGATCTTTCGGATAATAGTAGCCCTCCGGCTCCTCCTCGGCGTTGAGGTGGTACAGATTACCGAAGAACTCGTCAAAACCGTGGACGGTGGGCAGGTGCTTGTTGTTGTCGCCCAGGTGGTTCTTGCCGAACTGGCCGGTAGCGTAGCCCCTCTCCTTGAGCAGGTCGGCGATGGTCGGCGTCCAATCGGGGATACCGTGCGGCGAACCGGGCATGCCGATCGTCAGCAGGCCGGTGCGGAACGGGTGCTGCCCCAGAATGAACGAAGCGCGGCCGGCGGTGCAGCTCTGCTGCGCGTAGAAGTCGGTGAAGAACGCCCCTTCGCGGCCGATCCGGTCGATGCTCCCCGTTTGATATCCCATCATGCCGTGGCTGTAACGACTGATGTTGTGGATTCCAATGTCATCACCCCAGATGACCACGATATTCGGTTTCTTGGAAGTCTGGGTGTTCGTGGCGGCAGCGAGGCCGACCGGCCAATTCGGTCCCACGACGAGCCCCAGAGCGAACAGCGCGAGCGTTCTGCGCGGTTTCACGGGTGCTTGGTCCTCTCGAACGATGTGAATGTTGGACGCGGAGCACGACCAGGGCGATCTCCACGCGATGAGCCGGGAGTCGCCGACGAGACTTTGACCCGGGCATGATACCGTGACTCTGGGCCCAACGCTCTAAATTCGTCGTTGATTATTCGAAGGGGAACGCCGCGTGGTCATGGGTCATGATTGGCCTGGGCCGGTTTCTGACTGGGCAGCGCATGCACCGTGCGCGATGCAAAGCGTTCTCCTTTGCGTACATGGGCCAGCGAGAGGGCCATGCGGACGATGCGGCCGCGACTGCAGGGCCGTTTCATTGTCTGCAGGGGGCGCTGGAAGCCCCCCCTCATCCGGCCTTCGGCCCGACCCCGCGACCCGCACGCGGGTTCCCCGGGTTCCCCCCGCTCCCCGCGGGAGAAGGGAAATTGATACCCTCTCCCCCCGGGATAAGGTGCCGCGCAGCGGCAGATGAGGGGCGTCCACCGTCAGAATGAAACGGCCCTGACCGCGACTCCGGCTGGCCTTGACATGCCGCATCATCGTCTCAGATCACCGATTCGAGGTGGCTCTTTTTGCGGGGTGAAGGCTCGATTATGATGGGTCGGGTGAAGCGAAGTTATGAACTCTACTCGAGTTTCAGGATGCAGGTCGCAAGCTGGATGAGCTTTGGACTTTTCTGCTCGTTCCAGAGGGACTCGATTTCTACGGACCAGGAAGCGCTGTCTTCTGCGAGTCTGTAGAAAGGCAGCTCAGGCGGCGGGAGACAGCAGATGGCAGGCTGGAGTCGGCGGAGCTTCTTGCGCAACTCGACGAGCCTCGGCATCGCCGCGAGCGTGGCGGCGTGCCAGGTCGGGGAGGCGCGGCCGAAAGAGGGAATGGTGAAATCGATCGACACGCATATTCACGTCGTTAACCTCCGGATTCCGGGGGTACCGGACAAAATGGGCCAGGACGACACTCCGTTCGATGGCCCCATCCTGGATCGGGCGAGTTCCATCCGAAAGGAGATGGAATCCTCGGGGATCGAGTACGCCCTGTGCATGCCCCGCTGGAACAATGGGGACAACGACCCTTTGGGGATCAATGAGACCCTCGAGCTCGCCGCCAAGGTCCCGGGCCTCCACGCGATCGGGATCGCCGATCCGACGAAGACCCTTCCCAGGCACCTCGATCGCGTCGAGGGCATTCTCAAGGAGGGGAAGATCAAGGCATTCAAAGCGTATCTCGGTTACCTCCATTACGGTCCTGATAGCCCGAGTTATGGTCCCTACTACGAGTTGGCAGCCCGCTACAAGATCCCCTTCATCTTTCATACGGGCGATACGTTCTCGCCCCTGGCCAAGCTGAAGTTTGCCCATCCCCTGCTGGTGGACGAGGTGGCCGTCGATCATCCCGATGTCCGGTTCGTCATCGCCCACCTCGGCAACCCCTGGCTCACCGACGCCGCGGAAGTCCTCCACAAGAACAATAAAGCGGAGAGGGCGAACGTGTGGGCCGATCTATCAGGCTTTGTCGTGGGTTCAGACGTCGATTTCCAGGACTATCGCGCCAAAGGTGTGCTGAAGGCGATTGCCGAGGACATCCGAAAAGCCTTCAACTACGCGGAGCGCCCTGATCGCTTTCTCTATGCCAGCGACTGGCCCTTGGCACCGATGGCGACATACAAGAACTTCATGCGCGAGGTCATCCCTGAGGAGCACCATCAGGCGGTTTTTCGCGATAACGCCAAGGAACTCTTCAAGCTCTGAGGTCCTCTGCGGGAACTGCCCGATGTCGATCAGCCCATCGATTCCAAGGGCGAGATGCTTTCCGATGGTGCTACGCTCACGCGCCAGAGCGAGCTTGCCAGGCGCCGGCGGTTGATCGCGTGGGGCACGCTTGCTCTCGAGCGGTTTGCTAATGCATTGCTTACATCGATCGAAGGTGCTGGTTGCGGTCATACCTTCTCCCCCTGGGAGAAGGTGCCGCGCAGCGGCGGATGAGGGTCTGGTGGGCTTGCTCTGGCCTGCGGAATCCCCTCATCCGGCCTTCGGCCCGACCCCGCAGGCGGGGTTCCCCCCGCTCCCTGGGGAGAAGGGGATCAGGCGCCGCCCTGTCTGCAACTCAACTGTAAACCGCTCGAGAGCAAGCGTGGCAGCCGAGTCTGACCTCCGCCCACTGCCGCCTGCCCACTGCCCCCGGTGAAACGCCTACAAAAACACCTCCGCCCGCTTGCACCACGCCTCCTCCGCGGCTTTTCGCCAGCTTGACCGGATAACCTGACGAAGGAAAACTGAAGAAGCGTACTTTTTCAAATGGACAAACCGGCCAGTTCGTGCGAAATTAAGCAGATAAACTAAGCGGACATGGGGCACGGCCAGGAGAAGAAGAAGGGTGATGCGCTGTCGTCTTGGGTTACACCTGTACGTGCTTAGTGGCGAAGTTCACGGCCTATGTTCACATTGGCCGATGAATTGAGGTCTTTTTGAGATGGCGAGGATGCCACGCGGCCATGCGAAACCAACGAACTTCCTTGTGGTGGTATCCCATCGTTCTTGCTGCCACCGGCGCTGCGCTCTTGTTCGACCTGGCGCTCGGGGGCTTGATCTGGCCGAATGTTTATCTGCCTTTCATGATTGTCGTCCTGGTCTGCTCGCGCTACGGCGGGCTGGGGCCGGGCCTGGCCTCGACGATCCTGGCATTGGAAGCCTGCATTGCGCTCTTGGCCAGTGATCCGGGCATGACGATGACACCCCGAGGCATTGCCATACGAGCCACCTTTTTCACCGGGTTCGAGCTCTTGGTCGTTTTCCTGATGGTGGCCAGCTCGAAAGCGGACAAGGCGCTGCGTGAGAGTGAGGCCAATTTCCGGGCGACGTTCGAGCTGGCGGGCGTGGGCAAGTCGCAGGCCGACCCGGCGACCGGGCGGCTGCTCCGCGTCAACCGCAAGATGTGCGAGATTACCGGCTACTCCGCCTCGGAGCTGCTGGAGCGCACCTTCCTCGATATCACGCACCCGGATGACCGCGCGCAGGGCTGGGTCAACTTCCGGCGGATGGCCAGCGGCGAGGCACCCGACTTCGATGCCGAGAAGCGTTACGTGCGCAAGGACGGCACGATCGTCTGGGTGCACGTCAACTCGATTTTGATTCGAGATGACAACGGCAACCCGCTGCGAGCTGTCGCCATCATCGAGAATATCACCAAGCGAAAGCGGGCCGAGGAGCAGCTCCGGACGACCCTCGAGAGCATCGGCGACGCCTTCATCGCCTGCGACAGCCATTGGCGGTTCGTCTACATCAATGCGCCGGCCGAGCGCCTTCTCCGCTACCGCCGCGAAGAGATTCTGGGCAAGACGCTCTGGGAGGTGTACCACCTGTCGGCCGGCACGAGGCTGCAAGAAGAGTATGAGCGCGCGGCAGCCGGCGAGAGTCGGGACTTCGAGTACTATCATGAACCGTGGGACCGCTGGTTCCACCATCGCTGCTTCCCGCGCGAAGGGGGTGGAATTTCCGCTTACTTCCAGGATGTCACCGAGCGGAAGCGGGTCGAGGAGGCCAACCGCGAGAGCCAGCGGCGGTTCCGCGCCATGGCCGACACGGTCCCCTGCTTGGTCTGGGTGACACAGGACAAGGGCTCGCTGACGTTCTGGAACGATCGCTGGTACGAGACGACGGGCGGAACTCCCGACAACAGCCTGGGGTGGGGATGGGTCGATTTTATCCATCCCGAGGATCGCGGCCGAGCCGTCGACGCGTGGCAGACCTGCGTGCGGGAGGGGACAGTCCTCGAGATCGAGACTCGGTTTCGCTGCGCCGACAGCGGCTACCGCTGGTTCTTGTCTCGAGGCGTGCCGCGGCGGGACGACGCGGGCAATATCGTCGAATGGTTCGGCACCTGCACCGATATCGACGCTCAGAAGCAGACCCAGGCGGCCTTGGTCGAGGCGACCCAGGCGAAGGACCGTTTCCTCGCCGTCCTCTCGCACGAGCTGCGGACGCCTCTGACGCCGGTGCTGCTGGCCGTCACGGCAATGCAGGAGAACGTGGCGGCGTGCTCACTCTGCATGCCGGGCCTGGAGATCATCCGTTCCAACATCGAGCTCGAAGCCCGGCTGATCGACGACCTGCTGGATATCTCGCGGATCGCTCGCGGCAAGATGACTTATCGGTTCGAGACGGTCGACGTCCATGCCCTGATCCGGCGGGCCATGAAGAGCTATTCTTCTGATCTCAGCCTCAAGGGACACCAGCTTTCACTGGAGCTAACGGCGGCGGAGTATCACGTCCACGGCGACCCCGCGCGGCTGCAGCAGGTGCTCTGCAACCTGCTGACCAACGCTGTGAAGTACACCCCGGCGGGGGGCCACATCACCGTCCGCACTCGATCCGGGATTCCTGGGCGGCTGAAGATCGAGGTCATCGACGACGGCATCGGCGTCCGGCCCGAAGATCTGGCGCATTTGTTCGATCCGTTCGAGCGTGGCTACGGTGCGACCGCCCTTCATGAGAGCGGCCTGGGGCTGGGGCTGGCGATCTGCCGTTCGATCGCCGAGGCCCACCACGGCAGCCTGCGCTGCTCCAGCGAGGGCCTGTACAAGGGGAGCACGCTCACGCTCGAGCTGGCGACGGTCCTCGCCCCCTTAAACGGCGCCGAGCCGAAGCGTCCCCACCTTTCGGTCGGCGGCCGGCGGCTGCGCATCTTGGTGGCCGAGGATAACTCGGCGTCGGCCAGCGTGATCGCCGACGTGCTGCGCGGCAGGGGGCACGTCGTGACGCTGGCGACGTCGTTGCATCAGGCGCTGGAAGCGGCCACCAGCGACATCGACTTGCTGGTAAGCGACCTCGACTTAGGCGACGGTAGCGGGCTGGAGCTGATGCGGCACGTCCGGTCGCTGGGGGAGATCCCGGGCATCGCCCTAAGCGGCTACGCGACGGCGGATGATGTGCGGGAGAGCCTGGAGGCGGGCTTCGCGACCCACCTGGCCAAGCCGGTGACCCTCTCGGCGCTGGAGTCGGCCATCACCGAGCTGACGGTCGAGCGCCGCACCCAGCAGTGGGCATCAGGCAGTGGGTAGTGGGTGGGGGCAGGGGGTGGTGGGCAGTGGCGTGTGGTCGCCGGCCGCCTGCTCTTTCACGTCGGCTCGTAGCGATCTTTCTTGGCTTTGATCACTTTGATCACGTCGTCGTGCTTCTGGCCCGAGACGATATCCTTGAGATGGATGTACGTGTCCTTGCCGTACTGAACGTGAAGTCTCCAGCCGGATACCTTGTCGATATCCGCACGATAGACCGACTGCTTCACCCCCGTGACCCGATGGAGGCGTGTCTTGGGGAACGACTGGCGCACGTAGCACTCGTTATCTTCAAGCTCGGCGAGGGCCTCCAGGAACGAGACCTTGAGCGTCGCGTCTGGTAAAATTTTGGAGGCTTCGCGGATAACGGCATATTGATCCATCAGGCACTTGATCCTGGCCATGCATCACGTTTCCGGTGTTTCGATCTCGAGTCGCTGATCGCGATAGAGCGCCTTGGCGACTTCTTCGAATGCCGTTTTCAGCTCGCCCCGCCGGACGACTCGCAGCAGAGTCAGGATGACCTGTCCGAAGACCGGATCATCGTCGATCGTCAACAGCACGCTGAGATTCTTGCCCACCTTGGTCGCACACAGTGAGGATTCAAGCCCCCCGCGCAAGAGAATCCTCCGCGGACGCGCGAAGGCTTTCTCTGCCGCGGCTCGATCCTTGATGAGCAGCCGGGAATTCACGTTGATCGTGCTTTCAACCCGGTCCCGTTCCGCTTCGGTCAGATTCTGAAGGTCGCGATCGTACGATTCGGTCCAGCGGAGCTCGATCGCCTCGATGTCGCCCCGCGTGTCACACGGCCGTTCTTCCGGCCCTGACTCGAGGCGCCCGGGATCTTGTTGTCGTCGGAGGCTCCGCAGTCGGTTCAGGACGTTCTCATCACGTTCCTCCGGCCCTGACTCGAGGCGCCCGGGATCTTGTTGTCGGGTTGGATCGTGCAGCACGTCCCGTTTGCCTCGCATCGTGTGCTCCTGAAGTCCGGAAGCTCGGTCGGCTTCGCACGCCCGCATTGGCGCCACCGAGCACGTGCCGTTACACCGCCTGTTTGCTAACTTATGCCCGATAACCCCAGTTTGCAATCGGGGTCAATCGGGCGGCAGTGGGCGCCTGGAACCCTCCGGGATAGGGGTAAGCAAGACCCGATGGCCTGGGCTTCCCCCTTTTCGTCTCCTTTGATGTTAACCCCGACCCACGACACGAAATTTGCAAGCCGCTTCGCTCGCTCGGGTTCCATCGTCAGCCACTCGCCCATTTGCTGGCGGGAGTGAGGTATTGGGTGTATTCGGTTTGGAGGAGTCGCAAGGTCGCCCCGTGCAGCACTCCAGACCTAGCGAGTTCTTGGGGACACAATCCCGGCAGCGGTAAATACCGCCCTCAGAAGGTGAGGGGGGACTCGACCTCCTCTGTCGCCTTTTATTTCAGCGACGTCTATGGATTCGATCCAGTTGCACACGGCAACCGAATCCTGCCCCAGCTTGGTGATGTGTTGTATGTGCGGGTCCAGGGGAATCCTTACCTCGTGCGGCGTTAGCGGCTCCTCAAAAGTGTGAGAAATCACGACGGCGACGAAGCGATGATTCTTCTGAATGTCCGCCATTTCCGAAGCCACGACCATGGGGCGTGTCTTACCACCCCCTCTTTCGCTCGGAGCCACTGCATAGATAATCCGCCCGGGGTAAAGAGGAGGCAGCAACACGAGAAAATTTCCGACTTCGAATCAAGAGCGGTGTTTTTGATCGCCAGCATACCGCGTCGGGTCGGGGCATCCCTTTGCAAGAGATTCGAGCTCAACAAAGGGCCTCATCTCGGAGGTGAGTTCGGCAATCGAGTTGAGGTATTCAATATCCTCTTTCTCAAGCCCGAGCGTGGTAGCACTGGAAGCGTCGCCGGACGTCGTGGTCGCGATCCGACCAACAGACCCTGAGTAACCAGTGGACTGATTGGGCATTTCCATACCTATGCTGGTTTGCTGCTCTGACACCGCGGAAACGGAGCCCGGGAAATCGCAGAGCAGTAGCGAGGATTGACCGGTCTGCCTACATTCCGTGTTCGGCTGCATCTGTATCTCTCCTGGTGGAGGAGGAACCTAATCGTTCTGAGGATCTCGATCCGGAGGCGGATCGGCAAAGAACGATACGCTGCCCATCTCTTGGTCATCGACATAAATAACAAATCGGTATGGCCCGTATTCAGTGACAGGAAGGCCGCGGTAATTGGCAAGAACCAGATGGTAGGCTGTTCGTCCCGGCAGAGCGGGCTGCCGAAATGGACCGAAGTTGGCCAACAGATCTGGAACGCATGGCAGTCCATTCGGCCCGAGGCCAACCAGTCGAAAGGCGTGCCCGCTGTCACGGTCACGATCCTCCAGGCGGAGCTTGATCACCACGGCCACCGAAGCGATTGACGTCGGCATCGCAAGGCAGACAACCCGCTCAAGTCCGCCGCCAAAAACGAAAAAACGCCCGTTCGTTTCTTCCGCGGCGTCCGCCAGAAATGAATAGGCCAATCTCATGCAACCGCCTCTGGCAACTCAACTTAAAGGCGATGATCCCGCGGTCGGGGCCACTCACGATGGGTCTAGCCTTCAGGCATTGGGTCTATAATACCCTATTACGTTTGGTCAAGACTAAGCCTTTAGTCAACTCGGTTTACCCCCCATTGCGGGTCAAGTCTTGACGCAGTTTCTTACCGGCAACGCAAGGCATTACTGACGACTGCCAGGATGCCTGCCCTGAGCGCCTCGGGCAGCCCCTGCCAGGCGGCCACGACAGCGGCCAAGTCCGGGGGAACCTTGGTTCCGTAGGGCAAATGGTAGAGTTTCAGCGGAATGCCGAAGCTGCCCACGGCTTGCCCGGATGATTGCCTAAAGTCCCCACGTTCACGGCCGGCCTGCCTTATCGGTCCCAGATTTCGGACCTTCTGTGGTTACTGAATTCCGCTGAAACTTTACAAATCCGGAAGCTCGGTTGGCTTCGCACGTCCGCATTTTCGTCGCCGAGCACGTTCCGTGACACCGCCTCGACCCCAAAGAGTGCACCAGTTTGACGAGCTGGCGCAGGCAAATCGCTTCCGCCTGAATATCCTATGAGTAAAAGATAGGGTCGGGGGAAAAAGGTCGTGCCCCGGCGGTGAAGACGCATCTTCGGTGACGAGGATGAGTCCGGCCGCGGAAGGGTTCGCTGACGCTCGTGAAGACGCTAGGGCGCATCTTGGGATGGCTCGCTCCGTACCGAATCGCGATGGCCGGGGCGCTTCTGCTGACGGCCCTGGCTGCGCTGTGCAACCTTCCCGTGCCGCTGCTCGTTCAAGAGCTCATCGACCGCGTCGTCACTCGCGGAGAGTGGAGCGCACTGCCCCTCTACGCGGCCGGACTCCTCTTGGTCTTCGCGCTTCAGGCATCGCTCGCCCTGGCCAATAACCTCTTGATCGGCCGGATCGGCCAGGGGGTGGTGCGCGACCTCCGGCACCAGCTCTACGACCGCCTCCAGCGGCTCTCTTTGGCCTATTATGACAAGACCCCCAGCGGCACGATCTTATCGCGCGTGATGGACGACGTGGGGGCGATCCAGGTCTTCGTCACCAGCCAGACCTTCACGATCTTGACGGATCTGGGAACGATGGTGGCGATCTCCGCCTTGCTGGTGCGCAGGGACTGGCGGCTGGCGATCGTGGTCTTCCTCGTGGCGCCGCTGTTTGCCCTCAATTTCCGCTACTTCATGGGGCGAATCCGCGCCACCAGCACGATCATCCGCGAGAAGATGGACCTGATCTTCGGCAACCTCAAGGCCAAGCTCGACGGCCAGGTCGTGATCAAGGCCTACGCGAGGGAGCCGGAGGAGATCGCCGACTTCGCGATTCAGCTTGATGACGCCCACCTGCCGCGGCTCAAGGAGACCCAATTAGGCGCGGCGTTCGCGAACATCAGTGGCGCGATCGGCGGGGTGGGCACGGCGGTCGTCTTCGCGGTGGGGGCTTACGAGGTGCTCAGCGGGCGGCTGACGCCCGGCGGCGTGGTCTCGACCGCCGCACTGACGGGGATGGTCTTCGGACCGATCGCCCGGCTGGCCGACCTGGCGTATGTCTTCGAGCAAACCGCCGCCAGCGTCGACCGCCTGGGCGAGATCTTGGACCGGCCGGTCGACGTCCGCGAGCCGGACTCGGCCGAGGCGGTGGCGCTGCCGTCTTGCGGACGCGTCCGGGGCGAGGTCGAGTTCGACCGCGTCGGCTTCGGCTATCTGCCACGCCAGCCGGTGGTCTGGGATGTTCGCCTCAAGATCGAAGCGGGCATGAAGGTGGCCTTGGTCGGCCCCACCGGCTGCGGCAAGAGCACGCTGGTGAGCCTGCTCATGCGGTTTTACGACCCGACCTGGGGTGAGATTCGCTTGGACGGCGTGCCCATCCGGCGGATGACCACCCAGGCGCTAAGGCAGCAGGTCGGCGTGGTGCTCCAGGACCCGGTCGTCTTTCGCCTGAGCCTGGCCGAGAACATCCGCTACGGCGTGCCCTCGGCCTCGCCAGCCCAGGTCGAGGCCGCCGCCCGCGCTACGCTTGTGCACAACTTCGCCCTGGCCTTGCCCCAGGGCTATGAGACGATCGTCGGCGAAGGGGGCCACAAGCTCAGCCAGGGCGAGCGGCAGCGGCTGGCCATCGCCCGGGCGCTTTGCAAGGACCCGGCCCTGGTCGTTCTGGACGAGGCCACCAGCTCGCTCGACACCGCCAGCGAGGCGCTCATCCAGGCGGCGCTGGCCAACCTATTGCGCGGCCGGCCGGCCCTCCTGATCGCGCATCGGCTCTCGACGATCGCCGACGCCGACCTGATCGTGGTCATGGACGGCGGCCTGATCGTCCAGCGCGGCACCCACGCCGAGCTCCTCTCCGACAAGAGCGGCCTCTACCGCCGGCTCTGCCAGAAGCAGTTCGGCACAACGGAGCTGGAAGCCATCAAGGACAAGCCGCGGACCAAGAAACCCACCCGCCGGCCGAGCGAGCCGGTTGGAGAGGGAAGGTGAACTGTCTGGCCCCGCGGATTGTGTGCGCGGGACGCGATGTTGCGCATCCGGATTCAGGGGACTAGAGCGCTCTACTAAAGCATTGCTTCCATCGACAAGCGAGACGGTTCCGGTTCGACCTTCTCCCCCCGGGAGAAGGTGCCGCGCAGCGGCGGATGAGGGACGCCAAGGCGAGCGGGGAGATGAAGCCCCCTCATCCGGCCTTCGGCCACCTTCTCCCCAAAGGAGAAGGTAAGTTGGCATCCTCCTGTCTGCAACTCAACCGTAAACCGCTCTAAGAAGTGCATATCCCTCTCGATCCTCAGACCTTGACGGGAAGGTCAAGCAGGACGTGCTTGCTGAGGCTATCGAGAGCTTGGTGAAGGCCGGTTACGACTCGTCTTCCTCCCAACGGCCTCATCCGACGACAGACCGGCGCTTCGGATGGCTGTCTCGTCACTATCCTTCGCGACCACGATTTAATCGACAGTGCCGCGGCCGGTGGTCCCTGGCAAGATTCGGAGAAACCGCTCAAGGGTTTTCAGTTCCGCGATCGTCTCGCTGGTCAGCGCCACGGTGGCCGTGTCGCCAGGCTGCGGGAGCCACCTGAATTGATCTCCAACCCGGATCGACTTCCTCTTCTCCGAACCCAGCGCTGCCGAACCAAAATCCGGGACAGCGTCATGGAACAGAGACGCGAGGCGTTGCTGCCCGGCCTCGTGCGTGGGAATCTCCTTCACTTGGATTGTTGCGAAGTTCTTCGCCTTGATTGGGTTCATCGGGATCTCGCCCGCGCCGCTGTTGGGCATCGACTGCGAGGGTGGTTGGTTGAGCGCGGCTTTAGACCCTCGGGAGCGGGACCAGAAGCCCCAGTTCCCGAGGCTGGACATCCACCCCCTTTTCTCTTCTCCGTTCGACTGAACAGGTTGGGGGTCGTTCGCTGGTGGGCGAGGCGCGACTTCGCCGGATGAGCCCTTGATTTCCTCTGGAATTGGCGAAGACGGCAAGCTCGTCTTGTCCTCGAGGCCGGGCTCGGTCTGGATTGGGGCTGCACTTGGAGCAGGCGCAGGCTGCGAGCTCGTCATGTCGTCGAGAACGGGACTGGTTTGGATCGGGGTTGCACTTGGAGCTGTCGCAGGCAGCGAGCTCGTCGTGTCGTCGAGGACGGGAGTGGTTTGGATCGGGGTTGCACTTGGAGCTGTCGCAGGCAGCGAGCACGTCTTGTCGTCGGGGACGGGACTGGTCTGGATTGGCGTCGCTTCTTGAGCTGTCGCAGGCTGCGAGCTCGTCATGTCCTCGACGGCCGGACCGGTCTGGGTTGGTGTTGCACTTGGAGCTGGCGAAGGCTGCGAGCTCGTCGTGTCGTCGACGTCCGGACCGTTCTGGATTGGTGTTGCACTTGGAGCTGGCGAAGGCTGCGAGCTCGTCTTGTCGTCGAGGACGGGACCGTTCTGGATTGGGGTTGCGATTGGAGCTGGCGCAGGCCACGAGCTCGTCGTGTCCTCAACAACCGTACCGTTTTGGGTTGCGGTTGCTATTGGAGCTGGAGCAGGAGGCGCGCTCGACTTGTCGTCGACGGCTGTACCGTTTTGGATTGGGGTTGCGATTGGAGCTGGAGCAGGAGGCGAGCTAGTCTTGTCGTCGAGGACGGGACTGGTCTGGATTGGTGTTGCAATTGGAGCTTGCACAGGCCTCGATCTCGACTGGTCGTCGACGGCCGGACCGAACCTGATTCGTGCTGCAATTGGAGCTTGCGCAGGCCTCGATCTCGACTGGTCGTCGACGGCCGGACCGAACCAGACTCGTGCTCCAATGGGAGCTGGCGCAGGCCGTGAGCTGGCCGTGTCGTCGAGGACGGGACTGGTCTGGATTGGTGCTGCAACGGGAGCTGGCGCAGGCCGTGAGCTGGCCGTGTCGTCGAGGACGGGACTGGTCTGGATTGGTGTTGCTAGTTGAACGGGTTGGGGGTCGTTTGCTTGTGGCCGAGGCGCGACTTCGCCGGATGAGCCCTTGATTTCCTCTGGAGCTGGAGCAGGCCGCGAGCTGGCCTTGTCCTCGACGACGGGAGCGTTCTCGATTGGTTTTGCTTTCGGAGTTCGGGCCGGCTTCGATCTCGTCTTGTCGTCGCCGGCCGGAGCGTTCTCGATAGGTTTTGCTTTCGGAGTACGGGCTGGCTTCGATCTCGTCTTGTCGTCGCCGGCCGGAGCGTTCTCGATTGGTTTTGCTTTGGGAGTACGCGCCGGCTTCGATCTCGTCTTGTCGTCGCCGGCCGGAGCGTTCTCGATTGGTTTTGCTTTGGGAG
>JBKQMU010000329.1:0-8421 GCA_052146555.1 Isosphaeraceae bacterium | reverse complement strand
AAAAGTCTTGCTCTCACGCCTGGGATTGACCTTACCCCGGCGGCTGCGACGGATTGACGAAGACGCCAAGGCGCTGACGGCCAACGGTCACGACACTGACGCAACCCTCCTCGCGGGTCACACAAGCAGGCGTTGAAATGTAGTCAAGACTTTCGCCGAAAACTGGTGAAAGTCCTGAGTTCCTGGGCTCAACTCCGTAACTTGGGTTAGTCCATTTTCCCTTGTGACAGAAGTCACGATCGAGGCTGATGTTGGTGATCCAGTAACCCTCCAGTGATGATGGGACCCCAGCGCCATTTGGGGAAGAGATGGGAGGGAAGAGATGGGACATGCAATGTTTTGAATATTCGCCTGTCCGGACACAATGTGTCCGGACACAATGAACAGGGACATCAGTTCTCGTCGCTCCAACCCAGCGACGAATGGATGCCAGTGGCGGCTTCGTTGCCGTACCAATCGGGAACGTTTTCTAAAGGGGACATTGTTTTTTCTGTCGGGGAGATGGAGAATCTAGGAAAAGATCTAATATATCTAGATTACCCAATCTGTGGTTGCTAAAAGCAGCGTCCCCTTTTCCTTTTCCACGTATGCTTTAAAGTACAATAAATAAAAGTGTTCAGATGTATTAAATTAGCGAAGTCGACGCGTCGAAGTCGTTCGCGTTGTCACCAAGCGATGCGGCCAAAGGATTGCAGTGCGTGGCGGACATCTTCGATTGGTTCGGCGTAAAGGTCATCAAATACGACCTGCCACTGACGACACCTGCGACTTTGATAGACTTGCGGAACCCGCCCGGTCCCCGGATCAGGAGGTCTGAGGCTACCAAACCCGCTGTCTGACGAGTTTTTCCTCACTTCCCCGAAGTCGCCAAGTCTCCACCCGCTCTAGCGAGCCGAGGTTAGGATCCCTTCGATTCTGTTTCGGCGGACTCGTGGTCAGCCTTCGCCTCCGCTGGGTCCGGCTTCTGCTTCATATCACCATCGGCAGGCTGCTCGACCGGCTGCTTGCCGGTGTCTGCCGCGGCTTGAACCGTCTTCTCCTCCCCGTATACCGAGTGTTTCTCCTGGGGGTGCCTCGCCGAATCCCCGGACGACGGGCCGCTGTGTCCGCCCGACGCCTGAGAGGCCTTGGAGTGAATCGTGTTCAGCCCAGGCAGCATCGTTGCAACACCCTGGGTGAGCATCTCCGGCACTCCGATCGACTGGCGGGCAAACCCGACGACCAGCCCGGCTGTGTCGTAAGCGTACCGAGCCCGGTTCAACAGCGCGGCCCCGCCTGATTCTTCCCCACAATAGCCGAACTGCCGCAACTCCATCGCCAGCGGGAGCATTGCCGAACGATAGCCGTTACCAATCACTCGTTCGACGACGGTCGCAAGAGGGCGGGTGTACGGCGGGGGACTCAGCATACTGTCGATGTTCCAACTCGCTGGGACTTCGACAGCCGCGACCGCGAGTTGGGCATTCACCATCTGAAGCGCCCCGCTCAGGATTTGCCGGGACTGGCCGATGTCGAGTCCCCCCGACACCAGTCGTTCCGACAGGTATTCGATTCGCTCCGTCTGGGTCATCGATAGGGTGTCAGAGGCAATGAACAGCACGTACTGCGAAAGCCGTACTAACAGTGCGGACACGGCGAAACTGACGGCGAGCATGTCGTCAGAGCGGGACGCCGGGGACTCCAACAGGTGGTCGCACTCCTGCAAGATGCCGAGCAGCGCGTTCAGCCGACCATAGGAAAAAGTCAAGGCCGAGGACTCCGTCCACAACTCCATCGCCTGCCTCAACCAGGCCCCGGTGCTTTCCGCCGGCGGGCGGGGCGGTATGTTTCGCAGCAGGATCTCGACCTTAGCGAAGGCAGGAAGGTTACACCGGCCCGGCCAGAAGCCGTCCGGAATCCGCAGGGCGTCTTCCAACGTGGCTAGACTTGCCCCTTGAAGAATCTCGATGTGCTGGCTCCGGGCGAATCGAACCGTGCTCGAATCGCAATGGTCGATTACCAAGTAGGCGTGGTCGGCGGCGATCACCTCCTTGATCCCCCTGACCCAGATGACCCGGTCCAGAGCGCTCCGGTTCTTGCCTCCCTTGCACTCGGCGTAGGTCCGGCGGTGGTGGAAATTTAGGCTGTAGTCGTGGGCGACGACGTCGATGTCGGTCACCATCTTCGAGTAGCCGGGCCCGGCCCGCATAAACAGGCCACGCTCCGCGAACGCCCCCTGGCACATGAACAGGCGCTGCACGCGGGCTTCCAGTGGGGTTCCCGTCTCGATTCGGGTCTTGGGAGGCATCAGCCCATCTCCCGGAGTGTTCGGAGCATCTGTTCTTCGGCTCGCTTCATCGGCGGCGACAACTGCCCCAGTAGCGGCCGACCCTGTTCGGACGACACGAACTGGTTCTGCCCGGCGGGACCGACCTGTGAGATGATTCCGAAGGCCCCGAGCCCGTGCGGCTGGGTCAGCATGTCGCGGATCACCTGCACGGTGTCGTCCTGCACCAGCCTCATGATGAACTGGTTGTGCTTAGTCGCGTGCGGCACGACCGTTACGATCCCAGCCTTCTCCACGAGAATGTAGTCGGTACCGATCGCGGTGCAGGGCCCGATCTCGCGATTGCTCAGCAGACTGCTGAGCAGGACGGCCGGATCCCTGATCTTCCCAGTAATCCAGGCGCCGTAGTGTTCGCCGTGCCGAATGCTGTCGAGGAACAGCCGAACGCGGTCGCACACGTCCCGGCCGTGCTGAACTGCGATCTCACCGTACAAGTGCGGCGTGGTGAGGAACGCTTGGCGAGCACCATCCCGGGTCAGGATCTCAGTGCGGTCCAGAAGGCCAATCGAAACGGCGAACTCGCAGAGCCTCGGCTTGTTCTGGGTCCTGAGCCAGTTCAGGGCCGCAACCTCGGGCATCCCCTGGTACTTGGTAACGCGGTTGAGCAGCTCGAACAGCACGGCGCGGTCGGTCTCCTCCATGTGGCTGAGGGCCTTGCTCGCCTTCGCGATGTTGTCACCCCAGATCGTGGGGCTGTAGAGCATAGGCTCGGCGATGCCGTCATTATCCGCGACCCGGATGATTTTGTAACCGGCCGCCAGATCGAGCGCGACCTCGACCACCTTGTCTTTGGTCCCGGCGAGCCGCTGGTAGGCCGAGGACTTGTTCGTCGGCATCTGCGAAGCCATTTCGAGCAGGACGAGAACGGCGCGCTCCTCGGGCGTCGGGTTCAGTTCCATGAACAGCTTGTACGTGGCCTTCAGGATCGCGTCGTAATCCACGATGTTGCACAACACCGTGGTCAGGTTGTCGTCCACCTCGATGAACCCGCTCCGGATCAGCCACGGCTGTGCGATGAGTGAGAGGTTTGGCCCGTCGATTTTCGCCTCGGAAGCGTGGACCGCGAACTTCTCATAGGTCATCCGTTGCTGGCGCCGCAGTGAGGACGCCAGTAGCCCGCCCCGCCCCGCCATTCGCGTCGGGCCGAAGTAACGGGAGATCTTGGCGTCCCCGCTCTGGTAGCCTTCCAATGACTTCGAAACCGAGATGATCCGCAACCCGAGTTCGGCCGACATTCGCGCCTCCCTGACGATGCTCGGAAGGAACACCCCGCATTCTATCGGAGACCGCTGCAGCACGATAGGTTCGCGCTAGTGGTCGGGAGCGGCGATAAACTAGGTTCGGAGGTGTCCCATGTTCACCGACGAAGAGCTGACCCTGATCGACGCGTGTTTTCTAAAGGGGACATTACTTCATGTCGGGAGATGGAGAACCTAGGAAAAGATCGAACATATCTAGATTGCCAAGTCTGCGGTTGTTGATAGCAGCGTCCCCTTTTCCCTTTCCGAACTTTTATGGTGCGTCACGCTCACGTTGACCAGCCTTGGTCCCGAATTCCTGGCAAACCCGGCATCGAGCTTCCATTCGCCTCTTGGTTATGCGAAAATTCCGCGAAGTCTCCTAAGTGAAAAACATTCCTTTTTTCCGGAATGCCGGGGACGACGATGTGCGCCCAGGAGCCGGCTGACTTGACGGCCATGCTCTGCGAGGTTCGCGACGGCGTTGCGGGCTCGAAGGATCGGTTGGTCCAGGCCATCTACGGCGAGATGCTGCGGATCGCGCGAAGGCTGATGCGGCGCGAGC
Source organism: Isosphaeraceae bacterium (assembly GCA_052146555.1). Lineage (GTDB taxonomy): Bacteria > Planctomycetota > Planctomycetia > Isosphaerales > Isosphaeraceae > Aquisphaera. The sequence continues at coordinate 4,292 of JBKQMU010000329.1, read as the reverse complement.
GGCCCGATCACACTCTGGAACCCGTTGCCCTGGTCCATGAAGCCCTGATCCGTCTTTTCGGCAGGGAGAACTTGCCCGGGATACCCGACGGGGGTGTACTACTCGCCGGGGCGACCAAGGCGATGGACCAGGTTCTGGTCGAGCACGCCCGGCGGCGCAACGCCAGTAAGCGCCAGGGCCGCCGTGACCGCGTCCCCCTTGACCAAGTCCTGGCGAGCTTCGAAGAGCAGGGGCTGGACGTGATCGACCTGCGACAGGCCCTCGAACGCCTGGCCCAGGTGCATCCGCGCCAGGCACAGGTCGTGGAGCTTCGCTTCTTTCGCGGGATGACCATCAGCGAGGTCGCCGCGGCTCTGAGGGTCTCGGATACCGCCGTCGAAACTGACTGGCGGTTCGCACGGGCCTGGTTGCGTCACCAGCTAGGAGGCTCGCAACGATGACCTCCGAACGCATCCAGGGGCTCTATGCCGTCTTCGACGGGGTCCTGAAGTGCGATCCGGCCGGGCGAGCGGCGCTGCTCGATGATCCGCGACGCGCGGCAGGCCGATATCCGCGCCGACATCTACAGCCTGGGCGCGACCCTCTATTACCTCCTGACCGGCGGCCCGCCGTTCCAGGGGACCAGCCTCTACGATATCCTCCAGGCGCACCGCTCGGTGGACGCGACGCCGCTGAACCTGGTACGTCCTGAGGTGCCGGTGGAACTGGCGGCGCTGGTGGCCAAGATGATGGTAAAGGAGCCAGGCAGTCGGTTCCAGGCATCCTCCGAGGTGGCCGAGGCGCTCGCGCCGTTCCTCGAGCCGGGCGCGAACTCTGGGTACGGATCGAGTCCTAACGCGTCCGGAGTCCAGCAGGCAGATCCGTACCCGGCGGTACTCTGCGGGCGGAGGTACCCCAATGCACGAACTCGCCCCCGAGCTCCGTCGCCGTCCTTCGACGGCTCACGAAGAGATGCTCTGTGAAGCTTAACGACCACTGACTGTTGGCTTTTGGGGGTTGGTCGGCATCATGATCATAATGCGGGTCGGGTGAACTTTCAGTTTACGGGGGATGGCTGAGCTCCGCGGAAACCTTGGTCCGAGAGGCGGAGTAACGGATTGAGATGCACCGCCTCCTTTCTCCCGATGCAGGTGATATCTCGGAATCCCCGAAGAGTTTCCCACCCGAATCGTGCGGGCGTGCCAAGTTGAGACCTTCCAAGAACCAAGATATTGCGCGCGTCGGTCACATCGACGAATGGCACGTAGAACTCCGCAAGTCCCCAGCTGAAAATGAGATATGCAAGAAGGCCTCTCTTGCGTAAAAGGTTCTCAACGAGAGTCCTTTTACGAGCAAGGAGGCCACAAGGATGTTGTGTTCTTACCAAGGGGTGTTTCGCCAACAGGCGAGATTCCTGAGACACCAGTTTCTCCAGGATGGAGATCTACCGTTCAGCAATGTCCTATCGGAAGATGTGATAGCGCGATCGCTGACAGTCATCAAAACATGCTGGCTGGATCGGGTCTATTCGCCGCTCGTTACCCTGTGGGTCTTCTTGGGCCAAGTCTTGAGTGCGGACCATTCGTGCCGCGCAGCAGTGGCCCGCTTGATCGCCCACCGGGTTTTGCGTGGGCAAACTCCGTGCTCTTCGGAGACTGGCGCTTACTGCCAAGCTCGGAAGCGTCTGCCGGAAGACTTTTTCTCGAACGTGGCCCGTCAGACCGGACGTGCCTTGGAGAAGGGCGTCGATCCCCAGTGGCTGTGGAAATCCCGCCGCGTTCTCGTCTATGACGGATCGTCGGTTTCGATGCCTGATACGCCGGCAAACCAGCGCAATTATCCGCAACCCGACACACAGAAACCTGGCTTGGGCTTTCCGCTGGCACGAATTGCGGCGGTCTTCTCCCTCGCCCGCGGGGCTGTTCTTGACGTAGGCATCTGTCGCTACGCCGGCAAGGGACAAAGCGAGCTGGGGATGCTGCGCACCTTGTGGCATCTGTTTTTCCCCGGCGATGTCATGCTCGCTGATCGCCTGATGTGCACCTGGACAGAGATGGTGATGCTCAAGCAACGTGGGGTCGACTGTGTCTGCCGCTTGACATCACACCGGACGGCTGACTTTCGCCGGGGAAGACGCTTGGGCAAAGACGATCACATCGTCAAGTGGCTCATACCGAGAAAGCCCCGTTCGATCGACACGGAGACATACAATGCGCTCCCCGAGTTCTTGATGATCCGAGAGTGCCGAGTCCAAATCGCGCAGCCTGGCTTTCGCGTCAGAACCATCATTGTCGCCACGACATTGTTTGATGCAGCTGAATTCACCAGTGACGATCTCGCACAACTTTATCGGGCGCGGTGGAACGCGGAGCTCGATTTGAAGTCGCTGAAACAAACGCTGCAAATCGACGTCTTGCGCTGCAAGACACCAGAACTCGTCCGGAAGGAGCTCTGGACGCACATCCTGGCCTACAACCTCATCCGTACGATCGCGGCACAAGCCGCTATCAAACATGGCATCGAACCGCGAACGATCAGTTTCAAGGGAACACTTCAAACGCTCGAAGCCTTTCAACCCGTGATTTCACTCCGAGGTGAGCACAACTCTACCTTCCGCCACATCCTCTGCCATTGCTTGCTCAATGCAATCGCCAAACACCGAGTCGCCGATCGGCCCGACAGATATGAACCTCGGCTGAGAAAACGCCGACCCAAACACTATGGCTTTCTCAGAAAACCCAGGCGGGATACCAAACGCGATATGCGGAACGGGGTTCTGGAAATCTAAGTGCCATTCGTCACATCGACCGACGCTGCCGGTTGCTCGCGACGCCGGCCCATGAGGTCATGGTAGCGGCGGAACGCCTCGTCGCGATCGGAGTCGAGGTTCACCTGGCGGCCGGCGATCGGGACGTACCAAAGCCCACTCGGGGCGCGGAAGTACGGCTTGGGATGATGCGGCATGTGCGGAGCCTGCCGGGTCACGGGTGGGCCGGAAGGTCCGCTCTCTCGCCCCTGGATGGCGGTCCGGGGCGGAAGTTCTCTGACCAACTTCTCTGACAACCGCTGTCAGACTCAGAGGACTTGCCGTAAGTCCTTATGTATCAAGTGCCCCCCGTAGGACTCGAACCTACAACCCGCTGATTAAGAGTCGGATACTCTTGGTTTTCGCGGTGAGTGGCAAGTAGCTTCGTGGCAAGGCCTTATGTCGATAGCTCATCTCTCCGGCCCGCTGCCGCTTTCCAGATTTTATGAGGTTTTCTGCTGGCTTACCAGGCTATCTCTGCCACTTCTCTGCCACTCAACGGGCTGCGCGCGGCCGCCACGCTGACTTCCGCCTCCTGCATGACACGGCTCACTGAATGCTTCGCCTCGACATCGCTGACGCTTCAGCCTTCGGCGATTGAAGGGCGGACATCGGGGCGGACTACCAGCAGGCGCGCTTCTCGCGGGCTAGGGGGGCCTTTCACCCGAGTCAGCTGACGCTCACGATGGTTGACGCGCAAACGTGGGCTTTGGAGGAGGATGCGATCACGAGCCAAAGTCGAAACGGACCTCGCCCCCCTCCAGTCTCAAACGCGCCTCAAATGGCTTACCGGACTTGGACGCGAAGCCTTTGAGCACCGGGCTGCGACCCCGTTTCAGGAGTGCCTGGGCTATGCGCGCCGTGATTCGCTTGCCGGCGATGGTCTTCCAGATCGCAAAGTTGCACCCACGCTGCCAGCCGCTGCAGCCGTAGCTCTCTGCCTGATTCAACACCTCCGAGCCGCAGAGGGGGCATGGGCCCAGCGTGACCGGAGCGAAGCCCGCCGGCCGTCCTCGGGGCCGAGCCTCTGCGGACTCGCCGGAGGCCTTTTCGCGCCGCTGCGTCCGTGTCCGCCCGGCGGCTGGCCGGAGTCCCGTCTCTCGGGCCCGCCGCCACTGCCCCCCGACCGGAATCGGGATCTCCGTCAACTCGCCGTTGTCGAGCAGCTGGAGGACGACCTCGCCTGAGTCCCCGAACGCGAGGGGCCCGAGCAAGACGCGTCGCTGCAAGAGCTGTCGGATCTGGTCGTCCCCGAGCGCGTGGCCCTTGTATTCTCGCCAAAGGACGAAGGGACAGCCCTGCCGCCACCCGGAACAGCCGAAACCTCGCTTCCCCGCGATCACCGGGCGGCCGCAACGCGGGCAGTCGCCGAGCCGCCCCTCGTCGATCAACGTCGCATCGCCGCAACGGATCACCTCGCCGGTGTACCCGACGATCTCCGCCATGAACCGACGGGCGTCCAGGCGGCCGCGCTCGACCTCGCGCAGCTTCGCTTCCCACTCGCCGG
>JBKQMU010000328.1:0-7218 GCA_052146555.1 Isosphaeraceae bacterium | reverse complement strand
GCCCGGCTCCGCAATTTGGCCCGTCGCCTGGGGAAATCGTGGTTTCTGACGGTCGGGCTTTATGTGCTTTTCTACCTGGCGATCGTCTTCTTGATCGACCTGCCGCTTTCGTATTACGAGGAGTTCGCGCGTCAGCACGCCTATGGACTGTCGAACCAGACTGTGGGCAAGTGGCTGAGCGACTCCTTGGTTCGCCTGGCCGTCGAGATGACGGTCGGCTTCGCCTTCACGTGGGTCCCCTACCTGCTTCTCGACCGGGCGCCTCGCCGCTGGTGGCAGATCACCACCCTGCTGGCTATTCCGTTCCTGCTGGCCACGGCGCTGATTAAACCCATCTGGATCGACCCCCTGTACAATAAGTACGGACCGATGAAGAACCAGGCGCTCGAGCGGTCGATCCTGGCTCTGGCTCACCGCGCGGGGATCGATGGCAGCCGGGTCTTCGAAGTCGAGATGAGCGTTGACACCAAGACGGTCAACGCCTATGTCACCGGCCTCTGGGGAACCAAGCGCATCGTCCTCTGGGATACGCTCTTGGCGCGGCTCGACGAACAGGAGGTGCTGGTCGTCATGGCCCATGAGATGGGGCATTACGTGCTGGGCCATGTCATGCGTTCGATCCTGCTGTCTTCGACGATTCTTCTTGCCGGCCTTTTCTTGGTCGATCGTCTGGGCCGGCGGCTCGTTGCGAAGTTCTCAAATCTCTTGAAATTTGAAGACCTTGCGGATATCGCGTCGGTTCCCCTGGTGGTCATGCTCATCGAGCTCAGCATGCTCTTGCTCGGCCCGGTGGTCATGGCGTACAGCCGCTACCAGGAGCACGAGGCCGACCGGTTCGCTCTCGACTTGACCGGCGCCAACCACGCGGGAGCCATGGCGTTCGTGAAGCTTCAGCAAGAAAACCTCAGCAATCCGTACCCAGGCCTGGTGTATCGGATCTTCCGCGGCTCGCATCCCAGCATCAGCGAGCGGATCGACTTTTTTAATACCTACCGGCCTGCGACGCACACGATTTTGGAGATGCAAAAGGAACCAAACGGCATCGGGCCTTGATCCGGGCCTGTCGCCCAAGGGTGGGCTGAAGCTTGCGTCGTACTTTCAATCCATGGGGAACTTTTCCCCGCGCTTGGTGCGTGGTTCAAAACTCCTTAGCTGTCATACAGTTAGATTGCGAACGAAGAAGTTTTCGGGTAGAAATCAAAGCTGGGAGGGTGCACATCAGCTTTTATTTTTCGCGGGTGAGGGCTTGGGTGATACCATGAAGAAGGTCGAGCCGACGGTAGCGACTCCGAGTTTGGGGTAAACCTTAAGTGTGACAGGATCCTTGGTTTTCCCCCAAACTGGATCGCTGTGATGAAATCCGTCGGCATCCATTGCTCCTCACGGGCCAACTCCTGCGCGCCGTCGCCGAGAATCTGGCTGGATGTCGCTGACGCGGTCGGACACCGTCGGCCGGTCATGCCACACCTCCTCGGATCGCCGCCGCCCCCCTTGACCCCACCCCCGGTCCGGCCCAGTCGGCGGCCGGCGGCCACGCCCCACGCGACGACGAGGGCCACACTCCGCCGTCGACGAGGCCTCGGCTAGCGCGGCGACTGCAGCGAAGAATAGATCATTTTTCCTTCTTTGATCGTCTCGACGACCTTGATGCGATTGATGTCCTTCGGGTCGACCTTGAGCGGGTTCTTGTCGAGGACCACCAGGTCGGCGAGCTTGCCGGGCTCCAGCGAGCCTTTTAAATCCTGCTCGCCGTACTGGTAGGCGACATTGATGGTCATGGCCTTGAGCCCTTCCAGCGGAGTAACGCGCTGGTCCGGCCCGATCTCGTAGTTTTCGCGGGAGATACGGTTCACCGCAGACCACAGCATGAACATCTGATCGAGCGGCGCGACGACGAAGTCCGTGTGGTTGGTCGGTCGCAACCCCTTGTCGATCGCGTCCCGCATCGGGCTGATGTAGTGCGCCTGCTTCCAGCCCCGGTTGGCGATGTGCGCTCTGGCGAAGTAGTAGGTGTGCAGCGTGTAGAAGGACGGCGTGATGATGTACTTCTTGTACTTGTCGAGCTGGTCCTTGCGGGTGAACTGGGCGTGGATCAGCGTGACGCGCCGATCCTTCTCCAGGTCGCCCGCCGCCGCGTACACGTGGGCTTGGAAGAAGGAGTCGATCGCGGCATCCCCATTGGCGTGCAGGAAGAGCGGCACGTTGAGGTCGTAGACGTTCTTGACCCCCTTGTTGATGAAATCCTGGCTCGCCATCAGTTCGCCTCGCCATTCCAGCTGCCCGTTGGGGCCGCCGGTCAGGTAGGGCGTGCTGAAGTATGCGGTCCTGCCCTGGGGCGAGCCGTCGATCGTGATCTTCACGCCGCCGATCTTCAGGTGATTGTTGTACTTGCCCCAGTCGCTGACGGGGTGAGCCTTAAGCACGTTGTCCAGGTCGGTGATGAAGGGAAGGGCGATGATGTCGATGATGTTTTTGCCGGCCTGCGCCACGCGGTCCATGATGTAGAGATCTTTGGCGTGCGTGGCCCCCTCTTGGGCGGTCGTGATGCCCGCCTGGGCGTAGAGCATCTGTCCGGCGTGCGAACAATTGATCTCGTCCTCACCGGGCTGCGGCTTGGGTAGGTCCTTGAAGACCGGCTCGTAGGCGGTCTCCATGATCAGGCCGATCGGCTCGTTGTTCGAGTCGCGGACGATGACGCCCCCGTCCGGGGTCACCGTGTCTTTTGTGATGCTCCACTTCGTTAGCGCGGCCGAGTTCATGACCGCGCCGTGCATCGACACGTGCCCGACGATCACCGGATTGGTATTGGACACTCCGTCGAGATCCCAGCGGGTCAGCAGGTCGTTGGACGGCATGGCGGTGTCGTCGTAGCCGTAGGCCTGGATCACCACGTCTTGCGGGATATTACCATCCGGATACTTGGCTTGCAGGAAATTCCTGAGCGCGGCGACGATACTGGCGCGATCGTTCCCCGGCCCGGCGGGCGAGGGGTAGACACAGAGCTGGTTCGCCACCGTCAACGAGCTGATGTAGTGGGAATGCGCGTCGAGGAAGCCTGGCAGCAATGCCTTATCGGCCAGCTCGAAAATCTTCGTCGCATCACCCTTGTAAGCGTTGACATTGTCGCGGGATCCGACGGCGAGGATCTTGCCGTCTTTCACTGCCAACGCTTCCGCGGTCGGCTGCGCGTCGTTGATGGTGACGATGTTGCCGTAGTAGATCGCGTCAGCCACGTCTGTGGCTGACTTGGCCGTGCGCGCGGTCATTAACGCCAGCCCCATCAGGGCCGTGAGGACCAGTGGAATGCGGCTCTTCATGCGGGAAACTCCATTCAGAGGTAGTCAAGCGGCCAACGACCCAGCTCACCGGCCCGCCCCCGGGGAGTTACGCCAAGACAACCAGGCTTCGAGGGCGGGTCCGGTGCAGCGACGGGTTGGGCGACGACGATGGACAGCCGACTCAGGCAGGTGGATCCGATGCGCCGGCACCCCTGCCTTGCTTTAGATGACTCTGCTCACACCGCGGTGAAGGGTGTTGTTATCATCCTTCGCATACTCCGTTGTCAAGCTTATTTTAAACCCTATTTCAGCACATCTCCGAAAATTCTTGCGGCCAAAATAGGTTGCGAACACCGTTTTTTCGAATGTTCGCTGCGCAAGTTGGCACCGATACCCCGTGCTGTGTACGGGCTTACAGTACGACATTTGGCAAGATGTGCTGCCCCGGAAACAGGTTACGGCACGAGGGCTTTCTTTAGGAGCAAGACAGGAGCATTCCTTTGCCGTAGGTGACGCCCTCGTGGTGATCGTGATCGTAGGTGCTAGCCTCTCAAGATGACTCCAGTGGCCCGCCTTGTAATTGAGCGGCAAGGAATTATTCATGAGGCTGGGAACCGCCCAAAGAGTTGCGTTGTCCAGAAATCATATGGAAGCTAAAATGAAGAAGGTCGTGCGTCGACCGTCGGGTTTCCCGACTTGCCCGCCCATCGATTCACCGGCTCTTTTCTCGAGCCTGGTGACTACTCAATCGAAGCGCCCTGCGAGCCAGGCTGAGACCGGCTGGCGAAAACAAAGTCGAGTGACGCAGGGAACGATCTAACCGAGGAGTCGGGGTTCATGCCACTGGCATCACTTTGGAGTGTTTTAAGCCGACGGCCGATGTGGGTCGTGGCATTCTGGGTGGTTCTGGCCCTGACAATCGGTGTGACCGCGCCGAATCTTACGATGCTGGCCGCGGAGGGACAATCAAAGTTGCTGGGCCGCGAGAGCGAGAGCCGGCGGGCGGCCGAGCTTGTGCGGCAAGCCTGGCCCGACCAGGCGTACGAGTCGACAGCGGTGCTTGCCCTGCACCGCGCTTCGGGTTTGACTGAGGCCGACCGGCAGCTTGCGGCCCTCCTGGTGCGTCGATTCGAGGCGAACGACCACCCGGCAACGGTCTTGCGGGTGCTCGGACCGGCCTCCCGCCCCGAGATCGCCGGCCGCCTTACCAGCAGCGATGGCACGGTGAACCTGGTCGTCGTTCCGCTTGATTCCGCCCACGTTTCACCGACGGCTCACCAGGCCGTCAAGTGGCTCCAGGGACAAGCTCAAGAGCTTGCCGCCCAGTCGCCTGCGGCCGCGGGCCTGGAGCTGCGATGGACCGGAGACGCCGTGATCGGCCGGGATTACATGGCCGCAGTGCAAACCTCGCTCGATCGGGCGGCTGCCGCGACCGTCTTGCTCTTGCTTTGCGTGCTGCTCTTGGTCTACCGGTCGCTCCTCCTGGCGCTTGTACCTATGACCACGATCGGCATCAGCCTGATCATCTCCCGCGGCCTGCTTGCCTGGCTAGCCGCGGCCGGCTGGGGAATCTCATCGCTGGTCGAGCTTTTCTTAATCGCTCTGCTCTTTGGCACGGGAACGGACTTCTGCCTGTTCCTCTCGTGGAGGTTCGCCGAGCATTTCAACCCCCGAAACCCCGCGGGCGTGATGCGACTGACGCTCTCCCGCTCGTTCACGCCCCTGGCGACCAGCGCCGGGACCATCATGATCGGGCTCTTGCTGATGGGCACGACCCGTTTCAAGCTGTTCTCGACCACCGGGCCGAGCGTGGCGCTGGGGTTGGCGCTTTCGCTCCTGGCCACGCTGAGCCTGACTCCCGCCTTGCTGGTGCTCCTGGCTCGCTACCGTCCAAGGTCGTTCCGGGGCTTTCTCGCGCCTTCCAGCGGATTCTGGGATCGACTGGGACGCAAGGCGATGGCCCGCCCGCTACGAAGCTGGGCGCTGACCCTGCTGGTCATGATTCCGCTCTCGGTCCTGGGCCTGCACAGTGGCTTCGTCATGGACCTGCTCTCGGAAATGCCCGCAGCGACTACATCAGGCCAGAACCTACGCTTGGTCGCCTCCAAGTTCGAGCCCGGGATGATGGCACCGCTGACGGTCGTGCTGGACAGTGATACCGATTTGCGACAGTCCGAGGGGCTGGCGCTCATCGACGACGTCAGCCGGCTGCTCTCTCATCAGCGCAGGCTGGCCGAGGTTCGCTCGGCCACCCAGCCACTCGGTAGCCCGGAGCCTCTCTCTCGAGCACGGTTAGCGTCGCGGCTCGGTGAGATAAACCAAGGCTTCCAGCAGCTCACCGATGGTGCTAGGCAGTTGAACCAAGGGCTCGTCGAAGGGGCCACCAAACTGCGTGCTGCGCTCTGGTTGGAGCAGAAAACCGGGTTCAACCTGACCGGCTCCGGATCGAGCGGGCACGCGGCGGCGTCCAAGCCAAAGCCAGCGCCGGTGAAGGACCGGGCCGCGGTTGCGTCTGCCACGTCGCCTGGGGTCGCGCCTGCGTCCGAATCGCCTTCTTCGCTGATCTCGGGACTACGAAGCGCACGGACGGCCCTGCAGATTACCCAGGGCATGCAGCCTCCCTGGGACTTAGCCAGCGTCACACGAGCCTTTGACATGGTCGCCGCGGCCCGGTCTGAGCCCAGCGAGGCCGCTGCCGCCGGCCGCCGTCCCGATCCGTCGGTCGAGCGGGCCACTCATGCCCACGCGGAGGCGCCGGGCGCCGCTCAGAGGACCGGAGCTCAGCCCTTGCCACAGCCACAACCGCCCGCAGCGCGTGCCATCAGGCCGGCCGAAAACCTGCTGGCCGAGCTGACCCGAGCAGCCGAGGGGGCCGACCAGATCGCTCAGGGAGCTCACCGCGCCCACCGCGAAGTTGCGGCCATCCTCGACGATCCGGTGGGCCGTCGAGCGCTTGACCGCCTGCTGATCACCCCCGAGAACGTGCGTGGCAACCCAGAGCTGGCGCAAAGCCTGGCCGTCTATATTACGCCCGACGGCCATCACGCCCGCATCGATGTCACACAAACCGACCGGGTCTTCTCGGATCCGGCCATGAACCAGATCGAGACCCTGCGCACTCGGCTCAAGGAGTTCCTGGGCGAGTACCAGGGGGTTTCCGTGTCGGCATCGGTGGCCGGGGCCAACGCCGAATCGGCCGATGTCCGTTCTTTGACCCATGCCGATCAGGTGCAGAGCTGGTTCATTGTGCCTTTGGGCGTGTTCCTCGTGCTCTTGGTCGCGCTGCGAGATCCATCGGCCTGCTTCAACCTCGTCGCAACGATGGTGCTGACCTACGCCTTCGCGCTGGGGGCGACGCATCTCGTGTTCGTGACGATTTTAGGGGCCGAGGGACTGGACTGGAAAGTTCCTTACTTCCTGTTTGTGCTGCTGGTGGCCGTGGGAGTCGACTACAACGTCTTCCTGATGACGCGCTTGCATGAAGAATCGGCCCGGCACGGATTCCGGGGCGGGATCATCCGCGCGATCGGCCAGACGGGAGGACTGATCAGCTCGGCGGCGGCCATCACGGCGTGCAGCTTTGCTTCTTTCCTTTTTAGTCCCCTCAGTTCGCTCCGCCAGCTCGGTTTCGCGCTGGTTGTTGGCATCACGATCGACGCGATGCTGGTCCGGCCGCGGTTGGTTCCCTGTGGGCACTGGCTGCTTGGCCGGTCGCGCGAAGTCCTAGGTCCGCGGCAATTACGTGTCACCAGGCCTGATCTGTTTCAGCTTTCCGGCCTTCACGACTGAGCCGACCGGTGGTGCGAGCCGCTTCGGCCCCGAGAGCGGCCCGGCCTCCGATCCGCTCAGGAACGGGCCGCGAATAATTTCCCGGCTTTATCGCAATCGCGCACCCAGTTGTGGCAAGGTCTCCTGAGCTTGGCACGGCGCCGACCGGAGG
>JBKQMU010000327.1:0-58094 GCA_052146555.1 Isosphaeraceae bacterium | reverse complement strand
GGGTCGGCAAGACGCATTTGCCGTCGAGCAGCTTGGTCGGCACTGGCCCCAGGGCTCGATCTTCTTCCTGGAGCTGCCCGCGACCTGGGACGCTGCAAGCGTGTCCCGGGCGGCACGGGAACAGACTGGCGTGCTCCAGGCTTTGCGCTCCCGCTTGCGGGAGGCGGCAATGTCCCCGCGAGATGGCGAGACGACGGACCCGGGAGAAAAGCCCGCTGACTTCGCGTCTTTGCCCTTGTCCGACATTGCAAGTATTCTCGAGCGCGATCGGCGGTTCGTCTGGCATCCCTACACTTCTCTTCAAGATCCCGACCCTCCCCTGGTCGCCGTCGCCGCGGAAGACGAATTTCTAATCTTGGCCGACGGAAGGCGCGTCATCGACGCCATCTCCTCGTGGTGGACGATCCTGCACGGGCATCGGCATCCCGTGCTGATGGCCGCGCTGCACGAGGCCGCAGGGTCGCTCGACCACGTTCATTTCGCCGGCGTCACCCACGCAACCGCCGTCCACCTGGCTGAAATCCTCTTGAGCAAGGCTCCGTGGCCCGGAGGCCGGGTGTTTTTCTCGGATAATGGTAGCACCGCCGTGGAGGTCGCCCTGAAAATGGCCTACCAGTACTGGTGCCACCAGGGAGAACCCGAGCGCACCTGGTTTGTGGGCCTGGAGGGCGGTTACCACGGTGATACGTTCGGAGCGATGTCGGTCAGCCGGGACCCGCTCTTCTTCGGCCGGTTCGAGCCACTCATGTTTCGCGCCGAGATGGTTCCACTGGCCGTGGAGCGACTCGACGACGCCTTGACTCGGCTGGCGGGGAAGGTGGCCGCTGTGATCCTCGAGCCGCTGGTGCAGGGGGCCGGGGGCATGCGGATGCATTCGGCCAAGGAGCTCAGCCGGTTGTTCGCGGTGGCCCGCCAGCACGGCGTGCTTTTCATCGCCGATGAGGCCATGACGGGGGCCTGGCGCACCGGGTGGCTCTGGGCACATCAGGCGGCTGGAATCGCGCCGGACTTGATCTGCGCGGCCAAAACTTTGGCCGGTGGAATGCTGCCGCTGGCAGCGACCCTCGCCGCGCCACACCTGGTGGCCGCCTGGGACACGGCCGATCGCAGCCGGACCTTTTTTCACGGCCATTCGTTCACGGCCCACCCGCTTGCCTGTGCGGTCGCGGTGGCGAACTGGAAGATGCTCATGGAGACTCCGCCCTCGGCGCCGCAGCGCATGGAACGTTTCTGGAGTGAAGCTCTGGCTCCGTTACGCGGCCATCCGCGAGTGCGCGACGTTCGTGTTTGCGGAATCATCGCGGCCGTGGAGTTGGACGTGCCGGGTGGTTATCTCGCCCCCATTGGCCGGCTCTTGCGCTCCTCTGGTTTGGAACAGGGGGTACTCCTGCGACCGCTCGGCTCTGTCCTTTACGCCATGCCTCCGTTTTGCACCTCGGACGCGTCGCTGGAACAGATCGCGCAGGCCATGCATCACGCCATCAGAGCGCTTGGATAGAGTCGTGTTGCAGGGGAAAGGAGGCGCGCCACCCTCCTTTCCGGCCTCGAAACGTCGTACGATTGCCTGTCCGGCCGAAAGTACAAATCGAGGACCGAACGATTGGTCGCAGACGGGGAAAGCCGAATTCTGTACGAGAACCAATTCGTCCATTGTCGAGGGGAATGATCCATGAAAAACGTGTGCGAAGACCGACCGATCGAGGCTGATCTCTACTCCGGCCGCTGGCACGAACTCGCATGCCGGGTGCTCAAGGGGCATCGGCTCACCGAGGAGGAAGGGCTTGCGATCCTTCGATCGGGCGACGAAGAACTCCTCGACGTACTGGCTGCGGCTTACCGCGTCCGTCACCACTGGCACGGCAACCGGGTCCTTTTGAGCTTCCTTGTCAATGCCAAGAGCGGCCGCTGCGCCGAAGACTGCGCGTATTGTTCCCAGTCCGGTACGGCCACCTCGGACATTCCCAAGTACTCCATGCTCGATACCGAAGAGCTCTACGCCGGCGCGGAGCAGGCCGCCCTGCGCCAGGCAGGTACGTACTGCATCGTCATCGCCCGCCGCAGCCCGACCGAGGCCGAGCTGGACAGCATTGCCGAGGTCGTGCCTCGGATCAAGGCGGCATTCCCCTTGGAGGTTTGCACCTCGCTGGGTTTGCTGAGTCCGGATCAGGCGGCCCGGCTCAAAGCCAGCGGTGTCGACCGGGTAAACCACAATCTCAATACCAGCCGCCGGTTCTACCCCCAGATTTGCACGACTCACACTTATGATGACCGTCTGGAAACCCTCCGCGCTGTCCGCGCTGCCGGACTGGAGATCTGTTCGGGGGGAATCGTCGGCATGGGTGAGGAAGATCGCGATGTCGTGGAGCTCGCCTTGCAGCTCGGAGCCTTGGAAGTCGAATCCCTCCCGATCAATTTCCTGATCCCGATCAATGGTACTGGCCTGGCCTCTCAGCCAAAGGTGAGCCCCCGCCAATGCCTCAGAGTCTTGGCCCTATTCCGGCTGGCCAATCCCAAATCTGAGCTGCGGATGGCCGCCGGCCGCGAGCTTCGACTGGGCAGCCTTCAACCCCTAGGGCTCTATGCGGCCAATTCCCTTTTCGTCGGCGATTACCTCACCACCAAGGGCCAGCCGCCTCAAGAAGATTACCAGATGATCGAGGATCTTGGGTTTGAAGCAGTGGTTGAGTCCATCAATGGAGAATGAAAGCTGGATTGCTCCCTTGCTTCGGCAGTTCCAGGCCGACGGTCTGGAACGAACACTGAACGTCCTTCCGCGGGGCGGGGGCAAGTTCTCGGCGGACGGACGCGACTATCTGAACTTCTCCTGTAACGACTACCTCGACCTGTCGAGGGATCCGCGCGTGCTCGATCGTGCCGCGGAAACGCTCGCTCGCTTCGGCGCTGGGTCCGGAGCCTCGCGACTGGTGACTGGGACGCTCGCCTGCCATGCCGAGCTGGAGGTCGAGCTGGCCGCATTTCTCGCTTACCCCGCGGCGCTCGTCTTCGGTTCCGGTTGCCTGGCCAACGTCGGGTTGCTCTCCACCGTCCTGGGACGCAGCGATCTGGTGTTTGCCGACAGGCTGGTCCATGCGACCATCATCGACGGGATCGTGCTCAGCCGCGCCAAGCTGCACCGCTTTCCGCACAATGAACTCGACCAGCTGGAGAGCATGCTGACCCGGGCCGCCGCGACTCGGAGCGCCGGCGGTCGCTTTCTCGTGGTGACCGAATCCGTCTTCAGCATGGATGGCGACCAGGCACCGCTGCGGGCTCTGTGCGAGGTCGCCAGCCGTCACGAGGCCATGCTCGTTGTTGATGAGGCCCATGCTCTTGGCGTGTTCGGACCGTGCGGAGCTGGAATCGCGCGCGAGCATGGCCTGGAGAATCGTATCAATGTCTGCACGGCCACGCTCAGCAAGGCCCTGGGCAGTTACGGTGGCTTTGTCGCCTGTTCCGAGGAGCTCCGGGCGCTGCTGGTCAACCGCTGCCGACCATTCATTTACAGTACGGGACTTCCGCCGGCCAGCGTGGGGGCGGCGTTGGCGGCCCTGAGAATTATCCGCAGCTCGCCCCACCTGGGACCGACGCTCCTATCGCGGGCCGAGCTCTTCCGCCGCCAGCTCCGCGAGCTGGGCTGCAGAGTCATGCATTCCGAAAGTCACATTATCCCTTTGCTCGTCGGCGAGAACAGAGCGGCCGTGCGTTTCTCGGCGCGCCTGAAATCCAGCGGGATTCTCGCCACGGCCATCCGCGAGCCCACGGTGCCGCGCGGCACTGCGCGGCTCCGACTCTCGGTGACCCTCGCGCACACCGAGGACGATCTGCGGCAGGCCGCCAGGACCATTGCGGAGGCCGCCCGGCAGGAGGGCCTCTTGTGAACGCTCCGCCCTGCATCACCTGCATCGCCGGCTGGGCGCAGACGGAGTGGGCGCTTCTACCGCTGGCGGAGAACCTGTTCCCGGGCACCTCTGCCGTCGCAACGGAGCGGGAGGGTGCGGACGAGCAGCAAGGGGCGGGCGCTAAAGTTCCAATGAAGCTGACGTCCGTTTCCGCCTTGCTGAGTGCCTCCGAAAGCGAGGGTGGATCCGGCGGCCGCGGCGCTCCTTCCGTTTATGCGGCAGCGCTGGCATCCCGACTGGCGCGACGGAAGTACCCCTCGATCTTGATCGGCTGGTCGATGGGCGGCATCGTGGCCCTGGAAACGGCCATCCACTCTCCGGAGCTGGTGCGACGGCTGGTGCTGATCAGTTCGTGCGCCAAGTTCGACCCCCCTTCCCTGGATCACCACCAGACGCAGTCGTCGCCAGCGCAGTCGTCGCCGGTGCGCGCTTTGATTCACGGACTGCATCGGGATCGGCACGAAACGCTCCGAAGATTCTTCGCTCTGGTGCACTCGGAGAATAGCTCCGCACCGCAGAGGACGGAGAGCCTGCACCAGGCTTTACAACTTGACCCGGAACATCTGCTCCGTGGCCTCAAGTACATTCAGGTCGTCGATCTTAGCTCGCGACTGTCCCTTGTCCATGTGCCGACCCTGCTCGTTCACGGACGAAAAGACCAGGTGATCTCATGGCGGGCGAGCCGATTGCTCCAGGCCGGCATCGTCGGCAGCGAGCTACGGCTTTTTGACGAGGCGGACCACGGACTGGTCGCGACTTCCCCGGAGATCATTGCTCCGGCCATCGTGCGGTTTCTGAGTGCGGACCGGCTTCCTGTATGAGCAAGAACACTTCAACGGCACTCCATTTTTCCAGGGCGGCCGCCGTCTATCACACCCGGGCCGAGCTGCAACGGGCCGTTGCCGCCAAGCTCCTGCAGTACCAGAGTGGTCCAGTGAAGGCCGAGCGCATCTTGGAGCTGGGCTGTGGAACCGGGTTCCTCACGGAGCATCTGGTTGCGCATTTTGCCCAGGAACACATTGATGCGATCGACATCTCAGCCGCCATGATCGAGCAGGCCCAGCACGAGGTCGCAGCTAGTAAGCACGTAAATTGGCACGTCTCCGATGTGTGGGAATATCAGCCGCCAGCACTCTATGATCTGATCGCCAGTAGCTCCTCACTCCAGTGGATGCAGCCGCTCGATGCGCTCTGTGCTCGCCTGGCGTCCTGGTTAAGGCCGGGAGGTCGTCTTCTCTGCTCCCTCGTGGTCGAAGGAACCCTCGGAGAGCTTCACCGCTTGCGCCGGGAGATCGCTCCCCAGAAAACGCCGCGCGACCGCCTGCCGACAATCGCCGACACCGTCGCATGCCTGCAGGGCGCTGGGTTTTGCATCACAAACAGCGGACAGGACGTCTTGCAAACCGAACACAAGTGCACCGAAGATCTCCTGCGGTCGATCAGAGAACTCGGGTTCACCGGAGGGCCGCTGGCCACGTCTTCGACGTTGCTCACGCGCGGCGAATTGAAACGGCTGGTTGAGAGCTACAGCGCCCAGAGTGCCTTGCCCGCTGGCGGGGTCGGGGCGACTTTTGTCATCTACTCGTTCGAAGCACTCAAGACATCGATATAATGGCCTAAGAAATGCCGCGGCCGAAGCTCAGCTCAGACACCGCGAGAGAGGACTACGAATGCACGCCGTGACGATGTCCCGCCGTCGGTTCGTCGGCCAAGGTTTCTATGGCTTGGCATCGCTGGCTTTTCTTGGCGCGCGTCCCGGAAAGGCCAGGACTCAGGCTGAACCCGGCGCGGCGGTCGGCCCCATGATCGACCGAGCGGTCAAGTTCCTCAGGCCCCGTCAGGATGCCAAGGGAGGGTGGTCGACCCAGCGTGAGCCCGGGATCACGGCGCTTGTCGTCACGGCGATCCTCCGATCGGGACAGGTGCCGCCGGGCGATCCCATGGTTACGAAAGCCCTCCGGTACCTCGAGGGCTTCATCGGCCCCAAGGGAGGGCTTTCCGAAGCACCTCATGCCAATTACTCGACATCGATCGCCCTGGTTGCGTTCCAGCAGGCGAATATGAATGGGCGCTATGACCGGGTCATCAAGGCGGGACAGGACTTCCTCACCTCGATGCAGTGGGACGAGGGCGAGGGGAAGTCGCGTTCCGATGCGTTTTACGGCGGAGCAGGCTACGGAGGCAAGAACAGCCGGCCCGACCTGTCCAACACGGCCTTCTTCATGGAAGCCTTACGCGACACCGGCCTGCCAGCCGACGATCCTCACTTGCAGAAGGCGCTTGTGTTCGTGTCACGATGCCAGAACCTCAAAAGCGAGTTCAACGACCAGCCCTGGGCCGGCAAGATCAACGACGGGGGATTCATTTACACGGCTGCCCAGGGGGGTAGCAGCATGGCCGGCAAGGACGCCGGTGGAGGCCTGCGGTCGTATGCGAGTATGACCTACGCCGGACTCAAGAGCATGATCTATGCGGGGCTCACTCGTGAGGACCCCCGCGTGAAGGCCGCGCTCGACTACATCACGCACCACTATTCGCTCGATGATAACCCCGGGCTAGGGCAACAAGGGCTCTATTACTACTATCACACATTCGCCAAGACGATGTCCGTGCTTGAGACGCCCACGATCGCCGACACCGCGGGCTCTGCGCACGACTGGAGAAGCGAGCTGATCGCGGCGCTGGCGAAACGTCAACAGTCCGACGGAAGCTGGGTGAATTCCGCCGATCGGTTCATGGAGGGTGACCCCAACCTCGTCACCGCGTATTCGCTCTTGGCGCTCGCCTATACGCGGCCAAAAGTGAAGTGACGGTTTTCTCCCGCAGAGGGCGGCGCATTCCACGCCCATCTCACCGACAATGTGATTAAGGAATAGAGGATCACTGACTCCAGCAAGGCTAACGAGAGTCGGATTGGTCGAAAGTCCTCAATTCTTGAGCCTGACTGGCTCATACACAAATCGAGAAGATCTCGTCGATGGCGGGAGCCGTTTCGCCGTGCTCGAGACGGTCCACGATCACTCGCAGGGCAAGAGCCTGGACTCGGGATATCGCCTCTTCTCGAGTTTGCCCGTAAGCCAACACTCCGGGGAGCTCTGGAACCTCGGCGATCCACCTGCCATCGTCTTCGCGCTCGACCTCGATGCGCAAGTTCATCGGTGGCCCCTCACTTCACGCGAGTTTGATTCTCGAGTTCCCGCTCAATCCGCGATTTCATTTGGTCGAGCTCGACGCCGGTGTACTTCCCTTGCCGCCAGGGCCAGCGAATCGGGTCGCCGGCAAAGCGTGGAATGATATGCCAGTGGCAGTGGTCGACAACCTGACCGGCGGCGGAACCGTTGTTGACGATCACGTTGAGCCCTTGCGCGGCCGTCGCTTCCCTGACCGCACGGCAGAGCCGGGGCAGAATCGAGCCGACGTGTGCGGCCAAGTCGTCTGGAAGCTCGCTCAGTTGGGCATGATGAGCCTTAGGCACAACAAGGCTGTGCCCAGGGCTCAGCGGGTTGATGTCGAGGAAGGCCACGGCCAGATCGGTCTCGAGCACGCGAGCCGAAGGGATCTGGCCGCCGACGATCTTGCAGAAGACGCAGTTCGGGTCGTGTGGAGTAAGAGCCACGGTGGGCACTCCCTGGCTGGGCGACCGGACGACTTCGGTTCAGCTTGCCGGGGGTGAGGCGGGGGCGACCACCGCGGGGCGCGTCGGCGCCTTGACCTGTTCCGCTTCGCCAAGCAGGCTGATGACGGCCATCGC
This sequence comes from Isosphaeraceae bacterium, assembly GCA_052146555.1. Taxonomy (GTDB): domain Bacteria; phylum Planctomycetota; class Planctomycetia; order Isosphaerales; family Isosphaeraceae; genus Aquisphaera. The sequence continues at coordinate 50,444 of JBKQMU010000327.1, read as the reverse complement.
CGCGGCATCACCCTGACGGACCTTGGCCAGCTTGTAGATCCGCGTGTACCCGCCGGGACGGTTCTTGAACCGCGGCCCGATCTCGTGGAAAAGCTTGTAAGCAACCGACTTACTGGTCAGCACCGCGAGGCAGCGGCGGAAGTTGTTCAGATTCCAGCCCTCACGGGCCAGGCTGATAAGCTTCTCGACGAACGGCTGAACTTCCTTGGCCTTGGGAAGTGTGGTCTTGATCTTTTCGTGCTCCAAGATCGCCGTGGCCAGGTTGCGCAGGAGCATGCGGCGGTGTTCGGGGGATCGCTTGAACTTTCGGCCGGCTTTTTGATGACGCATGGTAAGTATCGATTCAGGTGAAGTGGGCCTCGCCCACCAGGGACTCGCCGCTTTGATTTTCCTGGTGGGCAACTCCCACCCCGTGGCCCGCGACTTGGCTTCACCCCTTTGGCGGCACGGGCATGCCCAGGTCCAGACCGATCTCATGCAGCTTGGCGCGGACTTCCTTGAGGGTCGTTTCGCCGAAGTTGCGAACGTTCAAGAGCTGTTCTTCCGAGCGGCTGACGAGGTGCCGGACGGTGGTGATTCCCTCGCTCTCCAGGCAATTGGTCGCCCGGACCGAAAGTTCCAGCTCGGCCAAGCTCATCTCCAGCTTCCGTTCCAGCTCCGCGTCCAAGGGTGCGTGCTGGTGGCCATCGTAGGGGCTTGCCTCGGTCGACAGCCCCGGTCCCGGCTCATTGTACTGGACAAATGGGTTTAAATGCTTGCGTAGAATCTTGGCGGCCTCGACGAGAGCCATTTCCGGCCCCAGGACGCCGGTTGTCCAAATCCGCAAGATCAGCTTGTCGTAATTGGTTCGCTGGCCGACACGCGTATTCTGGACATGATATTCGACGCGCTGGACCGGGCTGAAGCTGGCGTCGATCGGAATGACGCCGATCTCCAGATCGTCGGTGTGCCCTTCGGCGGCGGTTCGGTAGCCCCGACCATTCTCAACGGTCATTTCCATGTGAAACGGCACGTCGTCGGTGAGCGTACAGAGAATGTGGTCGGGGTTGATGATCTCGACGGACTCGTCGTGCAGAATGTCGGAAGCCGTGACCACACCGCGGCGATCGCGGCCGATCCGGATGGTCCTCTGGTGCTCCGAATGGTTCTTGACGACGAGCAGCTTGACATTGAGCACCAGATCGGTGATGTCGTCAACCATGCCGGGTATAGACGAGAACTCATGCTGAACGCCCTGGATCTTGATCTTGGTGATCGCGCTGCCTTCCAGGCTGGAGAGCAAGATACGCCGCAAGCTGTTGCCGACGGTATGGCCGAAGCCGCGCTCGAAGGGCTCGACGTGGAACTCGCCGAACGTATCGGTCAAGGTCTCGCGGCTGCAGATGACCCGGCTGGGCAGTTCGAGGCCACGCCAACGGATACGCATCAGTGTGTTTCCCCCAAATTACGCTCGATCGATGCTTGTCAGCGGCTCAACAACTCGACGATCAACTGCGGCGTCACCGGCAGCGAGATATCCTGGGTCGACGGCAGTCGCGCGACCCGTCCTTCGGGGGGATCGGTGCTGAGGCGGTCCAGCCAGTCGGGGACCGGCGGGGCTCCTTCGACCAAGTTGTCGGTGACCAGCTTGCGCGAGTGGTCGCGGTTCTTGACTTGGAGCTGGTCGCCGGGGCAAACCAGGTAGCTGGGGATGTCGAGCTTGCGGCCATTGACCAAGATGTGGCCGTGGCGAATGATCTGCCGGGCCTGGGGTCTGCTGGCGGCGAAACCCAACCGCGTGACGACGTTATCGAGCCTACGTTCCAGGAGCGACATGAGGGCATCCCCGGTATTACCAGCTCGCCGGTTCGCTTCGGCGTAATACTTGCGGAACTGACGCTCGAAGATGCCGTAATAGCGCTTGACTTTCTGCTTCTCGCGGAGGCGAATGGCGTATTCGCTGGCCTTGCCCCGGCGGTACTGATGCATGCCCGGCACCCCTTCGCGACGGTCCACGGCGCACTTCGGAGTATCGCACCGTGTCCCTTTGAGGAACAGTTTGGTTCCTTCGCGGCGGCAGAGCCGGCAAACCGGTCCCGTATGACGTCCCATGGTAAGTTCGCGTTCCTCGGTCGAATCAAGTTCTCACGTTCGAGCTACACATCTGCCGGCAAAACCGTCCGCTGCCAAATCGCCAAATTGTTGTCGGGACAACCAGGCGTCTTTCTCCTCCAGAGGCCGGCTGTTTCGCAGCTAGGCCCTTGGGCCCGGGCCCTGGTAGCGCCTCCGCCACGCGGGACGGAAGCAGTCGGCCGGGCCATCAGACCCGGCGTTTCTTGGGAGGGCGGCAACCGTTGTGGGGCAGCGGCGTGACGTCCTCGATGGCCTTGATGGACAGGCCGGACGCCTGGATGGCCGTGATCGCACTTTCGCGCCCCGAGCCAGGCCCCTTGACCTTCACCTCGACCTCCTTGACGCCGTACTTCGTCGCCGTGGCCGCCGCGGTCTCGGCGGCTCGCTGCGCGGCAAACGGCGTACTCTTGCGGCTCCCTTTGAATCCAACGGTTCCCGACGAGGCCCAACAGAGGGCATCGCCGTTGGGGTCGGTGATCGTCACCGTCGTGTTGTTAAACGTCGCCTTGATGTGCACGACCGCGCGACTGACGTTGCGTCGTGTCTTTCGCTTCTTGGCCTTGGCCACGGCTGCCTCGCTCCTCTTTCGATCCGACCCGATTCCCGTTGTTGTGGACTGTCGATTCCAGGTGGCAGATCTCAAAATTTCAGCGTATGGATCCCTGATGGCGGGTCTCGCCTAAGGCACAGAGTACCCCGAGCCTTAGAATCAAGGGCTCGATCAAGGAGCTCCGGCGAGACCCATACCCCCCCGTCGTTCGCCTCGATGCTGCGATCCGCCGCCGGGGCCCGATCCGCCGGGGTCCGACCACCGGCCCGGCTGGTCCAGGGGCGGCCGGATGATCTCGATTTTAGCGCAGCTCCTTGACGCCCTTCTTGCCGGCGACGGTCTTCCGCGGGCCCTTCCGGGTTCGCGCGTTGGTACGGGTGCGCTGGCCCCGGACCGGCAAGCCCTTGCGATGGCGGAGCCCGCGATAGCAGCCAATGTCACGCAAGCGGGCGATATTCTGCTGCACCTGGCGGCGGAGCTGGCCTTCCACCGTGTACTCGTTGTCCAGCAGCGAGGCCAGCTTGGCCAGCTCGTCCTCGCTTAAGTCGCGAGCTCGCTTGTCCGGATCGATCCCGGTCTGCTCGCAAAGTTGCTCGGAAAAGAATGGGCCGATCCCGTAAATGTAGCGCAGCGAGATCACGGTGCGCTTGTCGTTGGGAATATCGACACCGAGAATACGAGGCATCCTTAACGGTCTCCGGGGGACGAAACCAAGGCGATTGTCCGTGACGTACTTAAGGTAACACCAACCTGGCGGCCTAGGCCGGTCGCGGCACAGAGGCGGTCGGGGCTCAGCCCTGTCTTTGCTTGTGCCGCGGATTGGTACAGATCACGTAGACCTTCCCTGCGCGGCGGACGATCTTGCAGTTTTCGCAGATCCGCTTGACACTCGATCGTACTTTCATGGCACTCTAGGCTTTCCGGGTTCGTTCCGGCCCGCGTGTTGGTGTATCTGGCATCCCTCGGGCACGCCATCTCCCGAGGCGAGCCTGCTTTTTCCGATGGATGTAATCAGGCTCCGGATCGGACGCCGGAGGTGGCACAGCCAGGGCCCCGGTCGACGGAGATCGAGAGCGAATTCAGCTCCGGCGCGGGGCCGGAGAAGAACCCCAGGGGAGCCATGAGCCCTCGTCAACTCCCGGGGCGAATAAATCATTTTAGCGACGCGGCTCTTCGCTCGCAAGAGGATAAGAAACACTCCATGCACGTTCTCAACGAAAGCTCTCAAGGTTCCCCGGCCCCGCGGTCATTGGGCAAGCGTCAACGGCATGAAAGCCGCGGTCCTGGCTCGGGCCCTCAATCTTCGAGGTAGGTCAGTACGCGAGGTCCATCGGGAGTCATGGCAACGGTGTGCTCGAAATGGGCGCTGGGGCGACGGTCCTTGGTCTCGACGGTCCAGCCGTCGTCCAGGGTTCGAACGTCCTTGGTTCCCATGGCGACCATCGGCTCGATGGCCAAAACAATGCCGGGCTCGAGCCTGATGTCGTTCTTTCGCAGCGCCTTGCTCACGAAGTTGGGAACCTGCGGCTCCTCGTGCATGTCCTGACCGATGCCGTGGCCGACAAAGTTCTCGATCACGTGAAAACCTTGGCTCTTGACGAACCGTTCCATCAGACTGGCGACTTCGGACCAGGTGACGCAGCGAGCCATGGCGCGGATGGCCAGATCGAGCGATTCCCGGGTCACGTCCAGAAGCCTCTGGACCTCGGGATCGACCGCGCCGATGGCCAGGGTGACCGCCGAGTCGCCGCACCAGCCAGCGACCTTGCAGCCGGTGTCGATCGAGACGATCTCGCCGGCTTTCAGAGGGCGGCGGTTGGGGATGCCGTGGACGACCTGGTGGTTCACGCTGGCACAGATGACCGCTGGGAACGGTGCCTTGCCTTTGACCGAGCTGGGATAGCCAAGAAAGAGAGGAGTGGCGTCGTGCTCGCGAAAGACGGCGGCGACGGCGTCCTCCATATCGGCGGTGGTCACGCCCGGCGTGGCCATCTGGCGAACTCGATCCAGTGCCTTGGCGACCACCCGCCCGGCCTCACGCATCAGCGTGATCTCACGCGGGCTCTTGAGCTTGATGACCGGCCGGGGGGTCCGGGGCGGGCTGGAGCCGGCGCCTGGTTCTCCGGGTCGTCCTTTGCCCTTGAAAAACGAGGGGAGAGAGGGGCGGGGGCCCATGCCTCGGTGGGAACACACGTCGTTCGACCTCCTCTGCGACGTTCCCGGGTCGAACCGGGTCGCAGGTCCGTCATCGTATCCGATCCGCCAATCACGCAAGGCAACCCCAGTTGCTCCCCCAGCCCAAAGCCGCTTTGGCCCACGGGGAAAACCCGGTCGTCCGGCGACTCTGCCCAGGCCACTACTTCCGGTTTACCAGCCCCGGATAATTCCGCATTACCAAATGGCTATCGATCTTTTGCACCAAGTCCAGGCAGACGCTGATCACGATCAAGAGCCCGGTCCCGCCCAGGAAAGAGGCTACCGTGAAATCGACGTTCAGGGAGGTCTGGACGAGCGATGGAATGACCGCCACCAGCGCCAGGAAGGCCGCACCCACGTAAGTGATCCGCAGCATCACCTTCTCGAGATAATCGGCGGTCCGCCGTCCCGGCCGGTAACCGGGGATGAAGCTGCCGTAGTCTTTGAGATTATCGGCCATGTCCTTGGGATTGAAAGTGATCGCCGTCCAGAAGTAGCAGAAAAAGTAGATCAGGATGATGTAGCAGACGGTGTAGATGTAACTTTGCCGCTGGAACGCGTCGGCCAGCTCTTGGAAGAGACCGGCGAAGAACGAGCCCAGGGACCAGGTTTCCGACCTCAAGCCGGCCGTGGCCTTGGAAAGCCCGTTGAAGACGAACGACGGAAAGATGAGCAGGCTGGAGGCGAAGATGATCGGCATGACGCCGGCCTGGTTGACCTTCAGCGGCAGATACTGCCTCGTGCCGCCGAAAACGTGCCGGCCGCGCACATGCTTGGCCGACTGGGTCGGAATCCGCCGCTGGCTCTCGGTGATGGCGATCACCCCGACCACGACCGCTATAAAAAGGCCAAGGAGCAAGAGAATGGTGATGATCCCGTACTTACCCGGCTCGGGAGTCAGCTTCGACGTTGAGTTCTCCCACAAGCCCTTCATGGCCACCGGCACTCGCGCCAGGATGCCCGCCATGATCAAGAGGCTGATGCCGTTGCCGATCCCGTACTCGTCGATCTGCTCGCCCACCCACATGAGGAAGATCGTGCCCGCCGTCATGATGCAGACGCATACCACGCCGTGCCAGAAATCGCGGTACTGGGGCAAAACCACATTCATTTGTGGGCTCATCATATATTGCACCCAGAACGCGCTTTGGATCGCGCAGAGGCCGACAGTGGCGTATCGCGTGTATTCATTGATGCGTTTCCGCCCGCTTTCCCCTTCTTTCATCATCGCCTCGAGAGAAGGGACGACGCTGCCTAAGAGCTGGAAGATGATCGACGCCGAGATGTAGGGCATGATGCCCAGGCCGAAGATCGTGCTCATGCCGATCGAGGTGCCGCCGAACATGGCGACGGTCCCGAACAGCTTGCCGGCGGTGTTGGTGCTCTGCTGTTCTTCCCAGTTGCGCAACTGAGCCTGGTTGACAATGGGCAGTGGGACGTAAAAGCCGATCCGGTAGATGGCGAGTAGTATGGCCGTGAACAGAATCTTCCGCCGCAGCTCGGGCACCTTGAAGATAGTCAGCAGCTTGTCCATGTGCGATCGTCTCCCCAGGCGCCTTCCGCCTCGCTCATTTTATCTCTTTCTGCGGACCCCGCCACCATCCTTGGGTCCAAAGTTCAGGCACGCGATTTGTGACGAGTCCGGCCGGTTTGCCGGCGAGAGGTTGCTTTCGATTGGACACCGCAGAACTGCCGATCGCCGGTCGCGGCGGATTCTGTCTCGAACCCGCTCAGGACTTGAAAACCGGTTGGCCCCTCAACTCTGGGGCGGAGCCGCGGCAGGTCGCCCCGTGAAGGCCACGGTCACGGCTTTGCCGCCGGCAGCGGTGATCCGGGCAGTCGCAGAGACGCTGAACTTGGTTGCGTGGATCTCCAGTGGCTTCGACAGCGCACCGTCGCCCAAGATCTTGATGCCGTCGAAATTGTAGCCTTTCACCAGTCCGCTGGCGCGAAGGGCGGCCTCGTCGACGACCGTACCGACCTCGAACCGCTCGTCGAGATCGCCCAGGTTGACGATGGCGAAATGCTTCTTGAACGCCCCGTTGACGAAGCCGCGCTTGGGAACGCGACGAGCCAAGGGCATCTGGCCTCCCTCGAAGATCGGGTTGAGCTTGAACCCTTGCCGCGAGGCGTGGCCCTTGTGTCCCTTGCCCGAGGTCTTACCGTGGCCCGAGCCGACACCGCGGCCGATCCGTTTGCGCAGCTTGCGGCGCTTGACCCCTTGATGGACGTCGTGCAATTGCATCAGAGAGCCACCTCCCGAAGGCGAGCGATCTCTTCCTTCGTTCGCAGTTGGGTCAGAGCGTCGATCGCCGCCTTGACCAGGTTGAGCTTGTTGTTGGAGCCGAAGCTCTTGGTGAGCACGTCCTTGATGCCGGCCGCTTCGACCACAGCCCGCACCGCACCGCCGGCGATCACGCCCGTGCCGGGAACCGCCGGCATGAGGAGCACGCGGGCCGCCCCGAACTTGCCGAGCACCGCGTGGGGAATCGTCCCTCCTCTGAGCTGGACCCGCTGCATCTGCTTGTGGGCGTCCTTGACACCCTTCTCGACGGCCGGAGGGACCTCGTTGGCCTTGCCGTAACCCCAGGCCACCTGCCCACGCCCGTTGCCCACGACGACCAGGGCGTTGAAGCTGAAGCGACGGCCCCCCTTGACCACCGCAGCGCAGCGGCGGATCGAGACGACGCTCTCGGCCCACTCACCACGATCACGATCCCGACTGTCACTGGACACGAAATTCTCCTACATAAAAGCAGTTACTCAAGCAGGCCGGCAGAGTCTCGACATCTCCCGTCAAGTGAAACCGGTCTCCCGTCATCATGCCCCGAGAATCGCCCTCAAATGTTGCTCGAGACTCCGTTCCACGGTTTTCTTGCCGCCGATGCTGTCATCATAGAAGATGGCCCGGTAACCCTGAACGTCAAACGGCATCTTCTGACCCTCCTGACGCCGCACCAGTAGAATGGCCGGCTTGCGGAGGGCATGAGCGTAGCCAAGCTCATAGAACACGTTTGGATTATGCGTACTGATCTCCGCAACCACGGCCTGTGAGTTTTCAACCTGTCTTTGAATGTCGTCCAGAATGATGCCGGGGCTGGCGATCTCCACGTCCCTGATCACCCGAAAATCGAGCTTCGACGCGACCGGGTAAATCACATCCCTGTAGAGGATGTTAAATGGCTCCCTAGAGGGCATGATCACGAACACCGTCGGCTTAACCGCGCTTAGCCTCGAGCGGCTAAATAAGACTTGTGCATCGCCCCATGCGTACAGGCCAAAACCCGGCCCCTCCGGTGGCCTCGATGCCACCGCCTGAAGAACGTCTACGCCGTCGACGTTGAGTTGCATCGACTGGCCTCTAACCGTTACCTGCATCTCGTGGGCGTGCTCGGTGCTCAGATTCTTGAGCAGCCCCGCTTGGGCGACGGCCTTCCAGCCCAGCCCCGGAACGAATTCCGAAATAAGGTACGCCCGCTCGTATGCTCCGAGTTGTGCAACGAAATACGGCGATGCATCACTTTCGAACCCAAAGAAAACCCCCCCGGTCGTCCTTTCCAGTCGGCTCAATTTAATGCTAGTCCGAATCACTCCGTCACGGAATCGACCCGCAGCCCGAGCCAGGCCCAACGGCCAGCCTTGTGCGGGATCGTCAGGCCCATCAAACTGGGCCGCAGCGGGTTCGTGATTAAACCTCCATCGGCCAAAGATCGCGGCAAATTGATCGAGCGCGACCTCACGTGGATCGCTCGATTTCGGGTCGAGCGAGGGAAGGTCGACGGTCTGTACGGGAGCAGCGGAAGTCGCCATAAGTCTGCTGGTTTTTTCCGTTTCTTGGTCGGGGTCCCGAGCCAAATAAGGGCACGACGGTCGCCCAATGTGGTTAGAGATCCCCCCTCCATCGCCCTAGTCGCGTGGCCCGGGTTCATTGTTCAGAACTGCAGGCCCGCGGCGCGCGCAGCCTGGGCCAGGGCCTCGACCCGGCCGTGATACTTGTAGCTTCGGCGGTCGAAGCAAATCTTGTCAATACCGGCCTTACGGGCTCGCTCGGCGACCACCCGGCCGACGACCTCGGCGGCGGCCTTGTTGCCGCCGTAAGCAAGCTGCCCTTTGATCTCGGGGTCCATCGTGCTGGCCGAGACCAGCGTGGTTGCGGTCTTATCGTTGATCACCTGGGCGTAAATATGCTTGGAGCTCCGGAAGACGGCCAGGCGGGGACGCTCGGGCGTGCCGAAGAGCCGGTTGCGCACCCGGCGCTGGCGACGCAGCCGGCGCGTTTGAACCTGCCGATGAGTATTGGCGGTGTCCACGGAACGGTCCTCGAAGAGTCGAAAGAGGTAGTGCCGGCGGCCCGCTCACAGAGCCCAGGCGACCAGCGAGAAATCCTTATCAAGTGAGTTACTTCGAGCCGAACGCCTTGCCCGCCTTGCGACGCACCGCTTCGCCCTCGTAGCGGATGCCCTTGCCCTTGTAGGGCTCCGGCGGTCGGACGTCGCGGACGATCGCGGCGAACTGGCCGACCGCCTGCTTGTCGGGTCCGCTGATGACGATGTGCGTCGGGTCGGGAACCGTCACGGTCACGCCGGGGGGCGCTTCGAGGACGACCTGGTTGGCATAGCCGACCTGCAAGGCCACGGTGTTGGCCTTCTTGAGCTGCGCCTGGTAGCCGACGCCGACGATCTCGAGCTTGCGGGTATAGCCGCTGGCGACACCCTGCACCATGTTGGCCACGAGGCTGCGGGTCAGCCCGTGGAGCGATCGGCTGAGCCGTTCGTCGTCGCTGCGGGTGACCTCGACGAGACGTTTCGAGTCGTCGTACTTGAGCCCGATCTCGGGCCTGTGAGAGAAGCTGAGCTTCCCCTTGGGGCCTTCGACCTGGATCGTATGGTCGACGATCGAGACTTTCACGCTAGCCGGAACGGGAACCGGCTTGCGACCGATACGTGACATGGCTGCCTGCCTCTCCACTGGATCTCTTGGTCTGGGATCAAGGCCCGCCCCGGGGCGAGGTCGGGCCGCGCTGGCTCTAGTAGACCATCGCCATCACCTCGCCGCCGATCTTCTCGGCGCGGGCGCGGCGGTCACTGACAATTCCCCGCGGCGTGCTCAGAATCTGGATTCCCAGACCCCCTAAGATCGGCTTGAGCTCCTTGTACCCGCGATAGATGCGCCGGCCCGGCTTGCTGATGCGGTCGATCTTGGTGATCAGCCGCTCGCCGTTGGGACCGTACTTCAAATGCAGCCGGAGCGTCCGCGCCGGTACTGTCTCGACCTCCTCGAAGTCCCAGATGTAGCCTTCGTCTTTGAGGACTTGGGCAATGCCCCGCCTCATGTTCGAGGTGGGCATGTCCAGGAACAGACGCTCGATGCGCACGGCGTTGCGAATCCGGGTGAGCATATCGGCGATGGGGTCGGTCATCATAGCGAAGAAGCCTTCCTGAACCGTCGCGGGTAACGTGGCAAGTCGGGCTGGTGCCGGGCCGCAAGTCGGGCCGCGGCACGTCACGTCGGCGCGTCGGGCGAATCTGCAAACTTAAGGACCAGTGACGGCGGTAGAGCCCGCCGGAATCGTTCATGACCACGCGGAGCAGCGACTCCGCCGCATTGTCTGGACCGCTTGCCGGGCAGACGGGGAAGCGGAGCATCCCTACCAGCTCGCCTTCTTCACTCCGGGAATCAGGCCGCGACTGGCCAGGTTCCGGAAGCAGATGCGGCAGATTCCAAATTTCCGGTAAAAGCCGCGAGGGCGCCCGCAAAGCCGGCACCGGTTGCGATGCTGGACCGCGAACTTGCGGGGCGTCTCCGACTTGATCTTTTGTGCCTTGGTCGACATCGTCAGCTTTCTAGGATCCGGGTCATCAAGCGTTTGAAACGGCCTCTCGGGCGACCGCAAAGCAGGCGACTCTCAAGCGATTACAAATCGGTCTACTCTCAAGTCATCGCGAACTGGGTCAGCAGGGTTTCAGGCCCCCTGGTCGATCGCTCTCAGGTCCCCAGGTCGATCGCTCTCAGGTCGCCTGGTCGACCGCTCTTGGAGGGCGGGCCTCCGCTACGCCTTGGCCGGGGCCCCCGCGGCTCCCTTTCCCCCGGCGCCCGGCAGGCGGAAGGGGATGCCGAAGTGGCGAAGCAGTTCCCGCGCCTCTTCGTCGGTCTTGGCCGTGGTCACGATGGTGATGTCCATCCCCTGCGCGTGCTGGATCTTGTCCGCATCGATCTCGGGGAAGACCACCTGCTCGGCCAGGCCCAGACTGTAATTGCCATGGCCGTCAAAGCTGTTGGGGTTGACGCCGCGGAAGTCGCGGATACGAGGCAAGGCGGTCGAGATCAAGCGATCCAGAAACTCGTACATCCGCCGGCCCCGCAGGGTAACTTTGCAGCCGATATCATTCCCTTCGCGGAGCCGGAAGCCGGAGACTGACGTCTTCGCCTTGGTGATTAGGGGCTTTTGACCGCTGATCTTGCTGAGGCTATCGGCGGCTACGTCGAGGAGGGCCTTATCCTGGGTGGCCCGGCCCACCCCCATGTTAATGACGATCTTCTCGAGCTTGGGAATCGCCATCGGGTTGTCGTGGTTGAACTTCGTGGCCATCGCCTTGGCGATGTCCTTCTTGTACAGATCCAGCAGGCGAGCCATCTCGGTCGTCCTTCTGCAATTGCCGCGTGTCGCGGGCCGCCCTGTCGCAACCGGGGCGTCCGGGCGAAGTTCCACGAAAATCAAGGTTTCTGGGAAGCCGCCGGGGCGTGGGCCGGCTTCCGCGGGCCGAGATTTCCCAGCGCCTGCTGGCATCGCTTGCAGTACCTTTGCTTTTGCCCGTCGTCGCTATAGCGGTGGCCGATGCGCACGCCCCGGTTGCACTTCGGACAGACGAGCAGCACGTTGGAGACATCGATCGGCATCTCCTTGGAGAGCCGTCCCCCCTGGGGGTTTTTGTTGCTGGGCCGCATGTGTTTGTACACGCGGTTGACACCCTCGACGACGATCTTGTTGCGCGCGGGGAGCACCCGCAGCACTTTGGCGAACCGGCGCGCCTCGGGGGTACCGCGGTCGTCGCCGGCGATCACCTCGACCTGGTCGTCTTTACGTATGTGCATGGCAGGGCTCGCTTTCTGGGGCTGTACCGCCCGACCCGAGGGCGGCTCGGGCTCTTTGCTCAAACGACCTCAGCGGCCAGGCTGATGATCTTCATGAACTGGCGGTCACGCAGCTCGCGGGCGATCGCCCCAAAGATGCGGGTGCCCCGCGGGTTCCTCTCGTTATCGATCAAGACCACGGCGTTGCGGTCGAACTTGACGTACGAGCCGTCGGTCCGCCGGGTCTGGTTGCGGGTCCGGACGATGACGCAGCGGACCACGTCGCCGGCTTTCACGTCGCCCCCCGACGAGGCCTTCTTGACGCTGGCGATGATCGTATCGCCCAGGCCCGCGGCGCGCCGCTTGTACCGCGACGCGCTGCCGCCTAAGACCTTGATGCACATCACTTCCTTGGCCCCCGTGTTGTCGGCCACGTCGAGCCGCGTCTGCATCTGGATCATGGGACTCTAACCTTTGCTACACAGAGGCCAGCGGCTCAGGGCCCTGGGCCAAAACTTGTCTTTCGCGTCGAAGCTCAGAAGCACGGCAGGCCGGTTCCAGCCCGGAACTCAGCTCAGGCCGGAGATCCCCCCTCGTCCTCGCCGGCGAGAGCCTGCTGGGCCCCCTTGCGGATGATCCGGACCAGTCGCCATCGCTTGAGCTTCGACAAGGGACGGGTCTCCATGATCTCGACTGTGTCACCCTGGTGCGACTGATTGTCCGCGTCGTGCGCGTGGCAGACGGTCCGCCGGCGCATCATCTTGCCGTACTTGGGATGGGGGACCAAGCGGTTGACGACGACCCGCCGCGTCTTGTTCATCTTGTCCGAGGCCACCACCCCGATCTCCGTCTTGCGGGGGGTGCGCGGCGACGAACTCTTGCTGGCTGCTGTTTCAGGACTCATGGTGCGTCTTGTGCCTGGCTAAATTCCAGTTCAAGGAAACATCACGACACAAACGGCAACGGCCTAGCGACCGGTCGCGGCCAGGGCGGTCCGCTCGCGCTCGATGGCGCGGAGCCGCAGGATCGTCTTGATGCGGGCGATCTCGCGCTTGGCCTTGACGATCTCGCTGGGAGCCTCCAGCCGTTCGGTCTCGCTTTGCAGCCGGAGGCGAAAAAGGTTGTTCTGAACGTCGTGAAGCAGCAATTCGAGCTGCTCGTCGGTCTGGTCTCGAAGCTCTGCGGGCTTGCTCATCTTCACCTCAATAGGGCGTGGCCCGTGGCGGCGGCCGGCTTGCCTCGCCGTGGAGGATCGTTCACATCGTGGGCCGACGGGTCACGAACCGGCAGGGAACCGGCATCTTGTGCGCCACGCGGGCAAAAGCCTCCCGGGCCACTTCCTCGCTTAAGCCGCTGATCTCGTAGAGGATCGTGCCCGGCTTGACGACGGCCGCCCAGAACTCGATTTCTCCCTTGCCTTTGCCCATCCGGGTTTCGGCCGGGATCGCGGTCACGCTCTTCTGGGGAAAGACGCGGATATACAGCTTGCCACCCCCCTTGACCATCTGGCTGGCGACCACGCGGCCGGCCTCGATGGTCTGGGCGCTAATCCGGCCCGGCGCCAGCGCCTGGAGGCCGAACTCGCCGAAGGCCACATAGTTACCCCGCGTTGCATTACCTTTTACGCGGCCTTTTTGGCTTTTTCGGAACTTGACCCGCTTGGGCATCAGAGCCATCGGCGGCCTCCATCTTTAAATAGTCGCCCTGGTTTACCCACACCTTGATCCCGATGTGGCCTTGCGCTGTTTTGGCCTCGGCAAAGCCATAATCGATCTTCGCCCGCAGCGTGCTTAAGGGGACCGATCCGGCCGCGGCCGCCTCGGTCCGCGACATCTCGGCCCCCCCCAGCCGCCCCGAGAGTTGAATTTTCACCCCTTTGGCCCCCCCGTCCATGGTCTGCTCGATCGCCCGCTACATGGTGCGGCGGAAGCTCGAACGCTTCTGTAGCTGCTCGGCGATGTCCTCACTGATGAGCTGGGCGTCGATCTCGGGCCGGCTGACCTCGACGATCTTGATCTCGATCCGCCGCCGGGTCAGATTCTGAAGCTCCTCCTGGAGCTTTTCGACCTCAGCACCCTTGCGACCGATGATCACCCCCGGCCGGGCGGTGAAAAGCAGCACCGTCACCGCTTCGCGGGTCCGCTCGATCTCGATTTTGGGAATGCCCGCAAATCCGTACTTGTTCTTGATGAACTTGCGGATCTTGAAATCCTCGACGAGCAAATCGCTGAACTCATGCTTGGAGGCAAACCAGCGACTCCGCCAGTCCTCCATGATGCCCACGCGAAAACCCGTCGGTCGCACTTTCTGGCCCATGAACTACCGCCCCTTCCGGGTGAGTCGCACTCGATCGGATCGCTTCGCTTGTTATCGGTCTCGGCCGGCCGCACCGCTTGTCCCCAGCCCGTGCCGCTTGTCCTCAGCCCGCACCCTCTTGTCCCCAGCCCGCACGTCTTGTCCCCAGCCCGCACTTTTCTTGCCCTGCCCGCGTCACCTCGCCCAATCCGCCCCATGCCCCTCGCTTCCATTCCGGTGAGAAGCTTACTCCTCGGTCTCGTCGGCCTCGGCTGCTGCGCTGGGTTCGAGGGCAGATTCGGCCAGTCCGATGGCGATGTGCGCGCTGCGGCGGCGAACCATGTAGGCCATGCCGCGCGCCCGCGGCATCAGCCTCTTGAACATCGGTCCGCCGTCGCCCCGGGCGTCGACGACGATCAGGTCGCCGGCGTTCCGCACCCCCTTGTCCTCGGCGTTGGCCATGGCGCTTTTGAGGACCTGCTCGATCAGCCGAGCTCCCCGGTGAGGCATGAACCTGAGGACGTCCAGGGCGTCGTCGGCATACTTGTTCCGGATCAGGTCCAAAAGCGGCCGGAGCTTCCGCACCGAGATCCGGGCGAAGCGGTGGCTGGCCTTGTATTCTGCCGTGTCACTCATGGCCGCGTCTCATCCACCAAGGCGGAGCTGAGGCCAGCCGCGGAAGCAGCCGCCCGATCGCTCCGGGCTGTAACTCGGGGTTCGTTCGATTGATTCGGAATAGCCAAAATCCACGGATCTCTTCGATTCATTTCTTGCCTGATTTGGAAGCCTTGCCGCCGTGGCCCTTGAACGTCCGGGTCGGGGCGAACTCGCCGAACTTGTGTCCGACCATGTCCTCGGTCACGAACAGCTTGATGAAGGCACGGCCGTTGTGGATGGCGAAGTTCTTGCCGATGAACTCAGGCACGATCGTGCATGCCCGGGCCCAGGTCTTGATGGGCTCGCGGCTGCCGGAGACATCGGTCTTGTAGACCTTCTCGAGCAACCGCTCGACGACGTACGGTCCTTTCTTGAGCGAACGTCCCATGAATGTCCTCGAAGAGTGGGAAGCCGGAAGTAGCCAGGGTTCCGCGGATTTCAACTCGCCGCACAAGCGGTGTCATCTCGGCCCGCCGCCTGACTGGTCTCTGGGTGTGCCGCCTCCGGCCGGGTCCTTACTAGATCTTGAGCTGTCCGTAACGCACGCTGGTTCGCCGGCGGATGATGGCCTTGTTCGAGGGCTTGCGGCGGCGGCGGGTCTTGCCCCCCTTGGCCAGCACGCCGGAGGGGGACCGCGGCGTGTGTCCTTTGGACCGGCCCTCGCCGCCGCCCATCGGATGATCGACCGGGTTCATGGCCGTACCCCGGACGTGCGGCCGCCGGCCCAGCCAGCGCTTCCGTCCAGCCTTCCCCAGGCGGACGTTCATGTGGTCGGGATTGCCGACCATGCCGATCGTCGCCCGGCAGGCCGCCGGGATGCGCCGGACCTCGCCGGAGGGGAGGGTAAGCTGAGCCCAGTTACCGTCCCTCGCCGTGAGGACCGCTCCCACCCCGGCCGAGCGGCAGAGCTTGCCACCGCCGCCTGGCTGCATTTCGATATTGTGGACCGAAAGACCGGTCGGAATCTTGCCAAGTGGCAGGCAGTTGCCCAGTTTGGGCTCGGCATCCGGGCCGCTGGAGACGGTCATGCCGGCCTTCAGTCCGTCCGGGGCGAGGATGTAGCGTTTCTCGCCGTCGGGGTAGACCACAAGTGCGATCCGGGCCGACCGGTTGGGGTCGTACTCGATGTGCGTGACCTGGGCGGTCGCGCCGTCATGGTCGTTGCGGCGGAAGTCGACGATCCGGTACTTCCGCTTGTGGCCGCCGCCGCGGTGCCGGGCCGTGATCACCCCCTGGTTGTTCCGGCCGCCGGACTTCTTGAGCGGTTCGGTCAGCTTCTTCTCGGGCTTCTTCTCTTTGTCGGTCAGCTCGGCGAAATCGCTGACCGAGGAGTTGCGCCGCCCGGCAGTGGTCGGTTTGTAAGTACGAATGCCCATAGCAGATCCTTCGCGTCCTGGCCGCAGCCGGCAACCGGAGGTCTCTTAATAGAAGTCGATGCGATGTTCCTCGTGCAGCGAAACGATCGCCTTCTTCCAGTTCCGCATCCGGCCGACTTTCAGGCGGTAGCGCCGCACCTTGCCCCGGCGGTTCTGGGTGCGTACATCCAGCACCTTGACGTTAAAAAGAGTCTCGACGGCTCCCTTGATCTCGGTCTTGGTCGCCAGCGGATTGACCTCGAAGGTGTAGGCGTTATGCCGCTCCGAAAGGTGCGTCGCCTTCTCGGTGATCAAGGGGCGGATGACCACCTGATAGGGATCCAGCACGGGCCCGGAGCGGTTGTACTTGGGGGGCCGGCGAAGCGTGACCATGGCTCAGCTCTCCACTGGGGCGACAGGTAGGTCGCCGACCGGCGCTTCCTGGGAGGAAGAGTTCTGGCCCACGCGCTGCCGAAGCGCCGCCAGCGCTTCCCGCGTCAGCACCAGATATCGCTGTTTAAGAATGTCATAGGTGTTGAACTCGCTGACCGGCGCAACGTCCACGCCGGAGATGTTGCGGGCGCTGCGGTGAAAGACCGGGTCGTGCCCCGGTATCCCTAGGAGTACCGTCCGGCCCGCGAGGGTGCGCCGCTGGGCCTGGACCTTGGTTTCGCCCACGACCTCGGCGGCCTCGGTCTCCGTCAGGTCGGGCCGGCGAATCTTCCGCAGAGCCGCGGCGACCACCTTGGTTTGCGGCCGCGTCAGCGCCAGCCCATCGAGAACCACGGCCTGGTTGTCCTGGAACTTGGAGAGCAGCGCCATGCGGATGGCGGCCCGAACGGCCTTCTTGGGCATCGAGTAACGGTAGTCTCGGTTGCGACGGGCGAAGGCGACGCCTCCGCCCTTCCGCTTGTTAGTGCGCTTCGACCCGGCGCGAGCGTTGCCGGTTCCTTTTTGGCGAAAAAGCTTCTTGCCCGAGCCGGCGACGTCAGCCCGGCCCCGGGTGTTGACCGTCCCGACTCGCCGCGCCGCCAGATGCATCAGCACGACGTCGTGCAGGAGTTGCTTGTTGATCGTGCCGCCGAAGTCGGCCGGGTCGATCGATTCCTCGCCAACCTGTTCGCCGGCCGAGTTGTACACGGGTACGCTGAGCATGATCAGATATCCAAGAAAAGTCCGGCTCGATTCCAGGGAGCCACCATTTTCTGTCCGCTTTGCTTCACGGTCCTCTTCGCAGTGCCACAGGCACGTCTGGCTCGCCGCTGTTATGTTTCTGGTCGAGCAATCGCTTTCGGGGTGAGACTAGACCTTGTTGGTCTGGCGAATCGTCAGGTAGCCGCCGTTGGGACCGGGGACGGCACCCTTGAGCAAGAGGAGGTTAAGAGCCGGGTCGATCTTGACCACCTCGAGATTGCGGATGGTCGACCGGGCGTGCCCATGATGGCCCGGTTTGCGAACGCCCTTGAGCGTCCGCGACGGGTCGGCGCTGGGGCCCGACGAGCCCGGATGGCGATGCATCCGCTTCACACCGTGGGTGGCGCGCAGGCCTCGAAAACCGTGCCGCTTGATCACGCCTGTGAAGCCGCGGCCCTTGCTCGTGCCGGTGACGTCCACCCGCTTGACGTCGCTGAAGAGCTCGACGGTCAAGGTCGCGCCCTCGGCTACCTCGACGGGTCCCTGCTGCCGCACCTCGCGGATATACCGCTTGGGCTCCGCATTGACCTTGCGGGCGTGACCGCGATCGGCTTGGGTGGCGCTTTTCCGCTTCTTGTCGTCGAAGCCGAGCTGGATGGCATGATAACCGTCGCGGTCTTCGGTCCGGACCAGAAGCACCGTACAGGGGCCACATTCCAGGACCGTCACCGGGACCGACCTGCCGTCTTCCCGATAGATTTGCGTCATGCCCACCTTTCGCCCCAGCAGTCCCACTTGCATCATCTCACCCCATGATCTTCAGTGACCAACGACCCGCCGGCATGACCCGCGATGCCCATGGCACCGCGCGGTGCGGGTTGCTGATGTTAACCTGGGAAAAGAGGTTGGGTTTCAGCGAGGGTTGCGGCCAGGCATGTCGGCAACCCTGGCGCCGGGGCTGTCTCTCGGAGCAGGCTCCGATTGAGGCGTCCGACGCAACCGGACAGCACATCCGCTTGGGACGGATGCGGTCCAGGAAACCCACAGACCCGCTTCAGCTCACCAGCAGAGAGGATGGAACGATCACTTAGGATTCCGCCGGGGAAGCCTTGATCTTGATGTCCACACCGGCCGGTAGGCTCAGCTTGTTGAGGGCGTCAATTGTCTTGTTGGTTGGCTGAACGATGTCGATCAGCCGCTTATGTGTCCGGATCTCAAACTGCTCCCGCGACTTCTTATCGATGTGCGGGCTCCGGAGCACGGTGTAACGTTCGATACGCGTGGGGAGGGGAATCGGTCCGTGGACGATCGCCTCAGTACGCTTGGCGGTATCAACAATGTCTTTCGCTGACTGATCGAGGATGGTATGGTCGTACGCCTCCATCCGGATCCGAATTTTCTCGTTACTGTGACCCGCCACCGCATCCTGTCCTTCCGGCCACTGCCCAGTTGCCGAGTCAGTCCCGACTCCAAAAAACCTCGCACATCGCGTGGGAAAGTAAAAGTCTATCAGAGCCTCCAAGGCCCGTCAACGCACTTCGTACGACTTTTTTTCGGAAGATTTCCCGCCCCAAGCCCGCTGTCGCCGGGTACCCACCGACCGCGCAGCCGGCCCGGCGCACGCTGCCGACGGCTGACTCTTCGTGTCCCTCGCGACCTGATCGTCCCGAACCTTCCCTAGATTTCAACCTGGTCGCCGCGCGGCAAGGACAAATCGCCACCGCCTGTTCCCCCTCCAGTCCGATTCTAGTGATGACTCTCAAGACTCTCGCGGAAGCTCCACCACTCCGCCAAGGTGATGGCACTAGCACGACGAGTCGGGTTGTCAGGCTTGCCCCGGTTATGCCGCCCCTCCATTCCACTTTGTCCAAAAAAACCGCGCATGCCGTCGGCAGTCCTGCCCGTTTCCTATACTACGGACGGTGACCTTCGGGGTGGGTCAGGCAGCCCATCCGATGCAGCGGTGCATGCACAAGATGTGAAGTGGAACGGATTTCCTGGCGCGTCGAAAGCGGATGTCGAGAACGACAGATCGAGACCCCGAACAGATCAAGGTGAGAGATGAGCACTGAGAGACGAGAAAGACAAGCTGCGCGCAGGGGCCGAAGGCGTCGTTTCCTGGTGGAGTCGCTGGAGAATCGCCAGCTCCTGGCAACCGCGACCGTGACCGGGCCAACCTTCGTTTCACCGTCGCTTTCAGGACTGATCGGCGAGGCCAATCGCGGCGTCAACACAGGACCGGCCGTCATCGACACGATGCTCTCGGCGCTGCAAACCCAGCTCACCAACGGGCCGCTGGCGGACCTGAACTCCGCCGCCGTCGACGGCAGCGGTTTCGTTACCGAGTCGCAGGACTTGGTATCAAGTTACAGCCAGAGCGTCGACCAGCAGCTTTCGCCCCGCTTCACTCACATCGACCAGATTCTCCAGCTCCAGGGCCAGCGCATCGTGGCCGACCTGGCCTCGCTAAACCAGCAGGAGACCGTTGGCATCATCACTAGCACCAGTAGCTTGTCGATCGCGGCGGGTGGGGCGATTGCCGCGCTGACCGCCGGACCGATCGTCTCGCTGGAAACCCCGATCAGCGCCTACGTCACCACCACGCAATCGTTCGAGACCAACCTGAGCACCCTGGTCGCCTCTCTCAACTCGAGCGGCACACCGTCGCTCACGCTCAGCCAGGTGAACACCACGTTTCAGGCGGAGGCCGAAGCCTATCGCACCGACATGAACGCCGGACTCCTCGTGACCCATCCCAACATCGCCGCCACGGTGGGTACGGCCGTGACCACCCTCGAGGACACGGTCAACACGATCGCAGCCGACAACAGCGCGACGGCCCTATCCCAGCTGCACACTGCCATCGCCCAGTTCGATACGGCCATCCTCGACACGACGGGACTCTTCGGCACAATGGGCCTGGTCACTCAGGAAAGTGCATCGACCGGGTACATTGCCCACAACTTGACCAATAAACCAGCATCCACAACCCTGGCCAGTGTCTCGGGCACGGGCACCTTCGGCGGCACGGCCACGCTCACGGCGACTCTGACTTCCTCCAGCGGCGCGGCGGTGGTCGGGCGGATCGTCAGCTTCACCCTCGACGGCGTCTACGCAGGCACGGCTCTGACCGACAGCGATGGCGTGGCAACCCTCTCGGGCGTCTCCACGACCGACGCGGCAGGCACTACGACCGGCGCTGTGGTTGCCAGCTTTGCCGGTGATATCAATTACAAGCCCACGCAGGCCACCGGCGACATCACGAACAGCCAGTCGGCGACCGCCCTGAACAGCGTCTCCGGGACGGCCACATATGGTGGCGCCACTGGTAGCACCGCGACCCTGACGGCGACTTTGACCTCGACGACGACCAGTCAGCCGATCTCTGGTCAGACGGTCACATTTACCCTGGACGGCACGTCCGTGGGTAGCGCCACGACCGTTAGCAGCGGCGTCGCTACGCTCAGCAGCGTGGCCACGACCGATGCCGTCGGCACGCACACCGGTGTCGTCGGCGCCAGCTTCGCCGGCACCAGTAATTACACGGCAAGTAGCGGCACCGGTGACCTGGTGGTTAGCCAGGCCAGCACGACAACCACCCTTGTCTCTAGTCCCAGCACCAGCGTTTCCGGTCAGTCGGTGACGTTCACGGCGACCGTCGCCGCTTCATCATCGGGCGCGGGCACGCCGACGGGTACGGTGAACTTCCTCGACGGCACCACGACGATCGGCTCCGACATCGCGCTCTCTTCGGGCGTAGCGACCTTCAGCACCAGCAGTCTGACGGTCGGCACGCACTCGATCACCGCGGTCTACTCCGGCGACACGAACTTCGCTACCAGTACCTCGAGTGCCGTTTCCCAGGTTGTGGACCAGGCCAGCACGACAACCACCCTTGTCTCTAGTCCCAGCACCAGCACATCCGGTACGTCGGTGGCGTTCACAGCGACCGTCGCCGCCGTCTCGCCGGGCGCGGGCACGCCGACGGGTACGGTGAACTTCCTCGACAGCACCACGACGATCGGCTCCGACATCGCGCTCTCTTCGGGCGTAGCGACCTTCAGCACCAGCAGTCTGGCGGTCGGCACGCACTCGATCACCGCGGTCTACTCCGGCGACACGAAATTCACTACCAGTACCTCGACTGCCGTTTCCCAGGTTGTGAGCAGCTAGCCGAAATCCGCTCCGGTTCCATCCTCGAATGATGACCGCATGACTTTTGTGAGGCGATGGCGTCCACGGCCGAGTTGACCGCCTCCCTCAAGTCATCGGTCATCGTTTAGAGGCTCCCGGTGTGTCGAGGGCTGATCTGCCTCGCACCACCGGCTGGATGCAACCAGAACACGCGTCGGCTGGTCGAAGGCGAGGGTGTGCCGGGCATCAGAGTGCGTCAATCGCCGGCCGGGGCCAGTTCCGCGAAATCCGCATCCTCGAAGAGCTCGCTCAACGAAAGGCGGAAGCCCGGTATCAACTCGCCGCCTTCGAGCTCGCCTGGCTCGATCAGAATCTGCACCGAGGTCAGGGAAGTATAGACGTAGACCTGCCGCGTAACCGAGTAGATCACCCAGACCTGCTTCACGCCGGCTCGGAAGTAGTCCACCAGTTTGACGGCGATCTCATCGGCTTTGTTCGACTGGCTGACGACCTCGACTGCCAGGTCAGGAATGACTTCCCAGGCCTCGGTCCGGGGAGCCCTCTTGCTCAGGGGCCATCTCTCCGCGGAGACGAAGGCCAGATCGGGCCGGCGCTTCCGTTTCCCCGCTCGATCCAGCGAGAAAAGGCCCTGGACGGCCAGTCGCCCCAGTTTCAGGGCCTTGATCACCGGCCCCAGCGCCAGAAGCAGGATGGTCGCGATGCCTGCTTCATAGGCACCCATGGGCGGCAGCTCCACGATCTGGCCGCCCAAAACCTCGTAAAAAGAGTCGTCAGGCACGGGCGAAGTCTCGACAGACCTGGGTTCTGAGAATTCGCCCAGGGGAGGCGGGCTGCTGCCTGTTGGGGTCGCGGTTGCCATCTTTGGTTTGTCTCCGCCATCGAATCAAGAAGCGTTCGGCCCGGACGCGTGGAACCCGAGATCCGGGCTTTCATAACCCCGTCAGGGCCTCCAGCAGGCTCTCGGGGGCGGCGGCGTATTCGAGGGGTTCCATGGTGTAGCTGGCCCGTCCCTGGCTCAAGCTGCGGACGGCCGTCGAGTAGCCGAACATCTTCTCAAGCGGGGCGCGGGCGTCGATGACCATGAGGTTGCCGCGGGTCGAGGTCCGGTCGATCAGGGCCCGGCGGCTGGAAAGGTCGGCGGTGATGTTGCCCAGATAGTCTTCAGGGGTGACGACTTCCAGCCGCATGATCGGCTCGAGCAGGACCGGTCCGGCCTCCTCGACGGCTTTCCGCAGCGCATCGGAAGCAGCGAACCGGTAGGCCAGATCGTTGGAATCGACGTCGTGATAGGCGCCGTCGATGAGCGTCACCTTGAGATCGACGAGGGGATAGCCGGTGCGACCGCCCGACTTGGCTTCCTCTCGCAGGCCAGCCTCGATCGCCGGGATGAACTCGGCGGGGATCACCCCGCCCTTGAGCTTGTTGACGAACCGAAGCACAGGCGCACCTTTAGGCTGGGTCTCCGGCTCGAGGTCGATGGTCACCTTGGCGTAAAGTCCCGCGCCGCCGGTCTGGCGGATGCACGTGCCCTCGACCCGCTTGACACTCTTCTTGATGGCCTCACGGTAGCTGACCCGTGGCCGGCCGACGTGGACCTTGAGCTTATAGTTGCGCGTCATGCGGTTTTTGAGGATTTCCAGGTGTAGCTCGCCCATGCCCGAAATCAACGTCTGGCCGGTTTCCTCGTTGACCTTGAAGTAAAAAGTCGGGTCTTCCCGGGCCAGCGCGTTGAGTGTGTCCGCCAGCTTGCCCTTGTCGGCGGAGCTCACCGGCTCGATCGACATGCTGATGACCGTCTCGGGAAACTCGATGCGCTCCAGCAAGATCGGGTGTGCTGCGTCGCACAGAGTATCGCCGGTGACCGACTCTTTCAGTCCCACGATGCCGACGATGTCACCCGTGCCGGCCTCGCTGATCTGCTCGCGATCGTCGGCCCGGATGTGATAGAGCCGCGAGCAGTTCTCTTTCTTATCCCTGCCGGGGTTGTAGGCCCGCGTGCCGGCCTTCAATGTGCCCGAATAGATGCGCACGAACGAGAGATCGCCATGGGCATCGTTGGTGATCTTGAAGACCAGCCCCGCGAACGGCTCACTTGGACTGGGCTTGCGCGCCAGCTCGGTCCCCTTCTTGGGGTGGTGGCCAACGATCGGCGGCCGGTCCAGGGGACTGGGCAAGTAGGCCGCGACCGCGTCGAGGAGCCGCTGCACGCCCACGTACTTGAAGCTCGAGCCGCAGAGCACCGGCTGGGCCCGGCCGGTGAGCGTGGCCCGCCGCAGGGCCGCGTGGATCATGCTTTCGCTCAGCTCCGAACCGTCGAGATGAGCCATGTACTGTTCGGCAAGCGGTTCGTCGAACGCCGAGAGGGAATTGAGCATCGTTTCCCGCCAGGCTTCCGCCTCCAGCCGCAAGGCGTCGGGGATCTCGTCAACTGTGAACGTCGAGCCCAGATCCTCGGTCGTAAAGTGGAGCGCCTTCATCGCCACCAGGTCGATCAATCCCTGAAACTCGCCCATGGTTCCTTCGGGTCCCGCACCGATGGGAATCTGGACGGGTATGGGATGGCTCTCCAGCAGTCGCTCCTCGATCTCCTTGTAAACTCGCTCGAACTCGGCGCCGATGCGGTCCATCTTGTTGATGAAGCAGAGCCTGGGCACATGATACTTGGCGGCCTGCCGCCAGACGGTCTCGCTCTGGGCCTCAACCCCCTCGACGGCCGAGAAGATCACCACCGCGCCATCCAGCACCCGCAACGACCGCTCGACCTCGGCCGTGAAGTCGACGTGGCCGGGAGTGTCGATGATGTTGATCGTGATCGGCTGCCCCTGCGCATCTTTCCAGCGGCATGTGATCGCCGCCGCGACGATCGTGATCCCCCGCTCCCGCTCCTCTTCCAGGTAGTCGGTCGTCGTGTTCCCCTTGTCCACGTCGCCCATCCGGTGAATCTCACCGGTGTAGTAGAGGATGCGCTCGGTGGTCGTGGTCTTGCCGGCGTCGATGTGCGCAATGATGCCGATATTGCGGATCTGCCTTAGTTCCGAAAGCTCGGTCTCGCTGGCCATGGTCGACTGATCCTATTCCCAAGTACCGCAACCCGTTCCCAAGGCCGCTCGGCGCATCCGCTTGCCAGACCAGGCCCCAAGGACGCTCAAAGGCCCGATCCGAATTCCTCTTTGGGAGGGCTGCTGGATTCCTAGCTTAACGCCGGCCCTGCCGGGAATCAGCGCGAGTCGGCGGAATCCCGGATCGGGGACCAGTTCCCGCAAGCTGGAAAAGCAAGAGAGACGCCGAAGCCAGGACACGGGCGACGAAGAAAAAGCTGGCGATAGACTCTTGCCCCGGGGACGCCACCGAGGCTTGAGGTCCCTTTGCCTCCGCACTTCATACCTGCCCCTGGAACTCCCGGCGGCAGGCCGTAGGGTGAACTCCATTTCCTGGCAAGCGGACCGAAGGCGGGCGGGCATCCGCGTCCGGAACAGTTCTTCAGGACCGTGTGTATAATTTACGAGTGAATAGGAACGTTCGAGGCGCCATGCTTAGTGGCCAGCTCAGGACAGGGACAATGCCGAAACCTGAATTCCCGGTCAAGGAGATCCGACTTGTCTCATTTGCATGCGCGGCCGATGAACCTTTGACACCGGACGATCCCAGGCGGTGCGATTTCACCGAGCTTCGGGGTGGCTCGCCAGTGATTGTCGAGCTGGCCGACACGCTGGAGCAATGGCCTGGAGAGGGGAAGTTCCATCAAAGTCTTCTCTGCGGTCATCGCGGATCAGGCAAGTCGACGGAGCTCCTGGGCCTGAAGCAATGGGCCGACGCCAATAAGTTCCTATGCGTCTGGATCGAAGTCGACCTCTACTTCGATCTCACCGAATTGCAATATTCCGACATCTACCTCCTGGCCGCCGAGTCGGTCGAGAAGGAGATGCGTCTGCAAGGTATGGAGCTTCCTCCCGAGAAGCTTCACGACGTGGTGACTTGGTTCGCCGAAATTACGGAGGAGAATCTGGAGGCGATCAAGTCGGAACTGAAGGTGGAAGCCGGCGCCGAGGCGGGCGGAGGGCTCTCGTTGCTGGGAAAGCTGTTCGCGAAGTTCTCCGCGTCGGTTCTTGCAGGTTCGGAACGGCACAAGAAGATACGGCAGGAATTGCGGCAGTCCCCGAACGTGCTGATCAGTCTCACGAACGACCTGCTCAAGTCGGCCAATGAGAAACTCGTTCACAGTGGCCGGGAGCAGGGGCTTTTGCTGCTCTTCGACAACCTCGACCGCTACAGGGCGGAAATCATCAACGACCTCTTGCTCAAGGGCGGTGGTCTCGTGCGCCGGCTTGGTTGTCATGCAATCTTCACCATGCCTGTCGAGCTCCGCTGCTCGGCCGAGAATGCGTACTGGGACTACTTCAGCGCGTCGGTCATCTTGCCGATGCTCGCCCTCCGGGAACGAAACAATTCGTGGAATTCGACCGTGGCGGCGAGCAGTTTTCATTCGGAGGCCGTTGAGTTGATGACGCAGGCACTGGCGCGCCGGATCGATATCGACGTCTTGTTTGAGGACCCGGCGGACGCCCAACTCCTGGTCAAAATGAGCGGCGGGTGCATGCGTGATTTGCTCCACCTTGTGGGTGTGGCCCGTCAGAAGTCGCGGTCGAGCTTGGCCGAACCACCAGGCAAGCTGACAAAGTCGGGGGTCCATCATGCCATCCTGGAGTACCGTTATCAGATGGCCGAGGGCCTACGTTGTGAGGATTACGAGCGGCTCGTCGCAATCGCCCGGCGGCGCGATCAAGAAGTTCAGCACTTCGATGAGCACGCTCTCCGCCTTCTTTCGCGTCGGCGGGTGCTGCTTTACCGCGATCGGGAGAACCGCTGGTTTGACGTACACCCGCTCTTGATCGAGGACGAAGGATTCCGCAATGTCCACGACGCCACGTCTTCTTTCCATACCAGTTGAGCTAAAGTCCAGCATCGGACCGGAGGGAGCGACCGAGTACGGCCAGCTCTTGATGGTGCTGGAGGAGTCGCAGGGTCGCTTCGCGCCCTTGTTCGTGCGCAGTGATTTGTCCGAGTCCGCTCGCCGCGCGCTGCTCGACCTGCTCGAACGAGACCTGGGGCCTTCGGTCCCCATGCGGACCGTGAGAGTTTCTCGCGAGGAGTGGAACCCGATTCCCAGCCTCGTTGCGGCCGCCTCCTCGCTTCATGAGACAGGAGTGCTCGTTCTCTTGGGATTGGAAGATACCCCCGGGATCATCTCCGTTCCAGGGCAGCGCCCCGGCCGACCACCCGCTCTGGCTTGTTTGAACCACGGACGCGAGGCATTGCGCCGGAGTTGCCATTGCCCCATCGTGATCTGGTGCGACGAGCTCACCTACGTCGCACTACGCGAGCATGCTCCTGATTTTCTCGACCACTTCGCCGGGCTATTCCGTTTCCGCGACATGAGGCCTAAGACGCCTGTCCGCATGCGGGAGGGTATCGCGGCCCGCGACGAGGCCCACAGCACGGCACAGCCCGAGCTCTCGGCCGGTTCCGAAACCGCCGTGAAATTCTTGCGACGTAAGCTGGCCCAGACTCCTGAAGGGACGCTCGAACATGCCCGATTGCTCACCGCACTTGCGGAGTCTCTCTGGCGCCTTCGCGATCGTGATCCCGTAGTGGACCCGAGAGAGGCCCTCGCCGCTGCGGAGAAGGCCGTTGGAATCCTCCGCCACGCCGACGATCGCCAGGAGTTCGCGACCGCCTGCGCTGTCCTCGGTGGGATTTTGGTGGATACGCCAGGCGGAGACCCTACTGCGAACCTGCGGCGCGCCATCGAATGCTTCGAGTCGGCGCTGCGAGTCTACACCGAGACCGACCTCTCCTGGGAGTGGGCGATGACGCAGTACAACCTGGGTAACGCCTACGGAGCCCTGCCGACGGGGGACCGCGGCGAAAACCTCCGCCGCGCCATCGCCTGCTTCGAGTCAGCGCTGCTTGTGTATAGCGAGACGGACTTCCCCGTGCGCTGGGCGGGGACGCAGAGCAACCTGGGCAACGCCTACCGGCATTTGCCGACAGGCGACCGCGAAGCGAACCTCCGCCGCGCCATTGCTTGCTACGAGTCGGCGCTGCGAGTCTACACCGAGACGGACTTCCCCGCGGACTGGGCGATGACGCAGAACAACCTGGGCAATGCCTACAGCGACTTGCCGACGGGGGACCGCGGCGAAAACCTCCGCCGCGCCATCGCTTGCTACGAGTCGGCGTTGCGAGTGCGGACCGAGGCGGACTTCCCTTCCGAATGGGCGGATACGAACTTCAATCTCGGGCTCGCGCTGAGAGAGATCGAACAATTCGACGAATCAGTTGCTGCATTCGAGTCAGCGATTCGCGGCTACGAGAGCGTTGGAGATGCAGCGAAGGCGGAAAACGCTCGGAATGCTGCTGAGAAATCACGGCGCATGAAGGACTCGACACGCCTGCCATCATGATGGCTTCGGGCAGGTCCCCCGTTCGGCGTAGGTCTCCTTATCCAGCCTTTCTGGCAACCGCGGGTTACCGCCGGCACGGAGGGCCCCGTTCGCTTTCGATCGCTATCGTGCACCTCGCCTGGCCTGTTTGAGGTATGCATCACGCCAAACCAGGAATCATGGTGTAAAAAAAGGAAATTTTCGGGGCTGGAATCCTTGGCTGAGCGCCGTTGTTGGTGATACCTTAAGACTGGCGCATCAGGGATCTGATGGCATGACGCCGGTTCAGAAGGGGCCGGCTATGTCAGGAGGACATGGGACGACCGGCCGGTGAGGCGGTCCAGGATCGGAACTGGCTTGAGGCCGAGCGGTAAGTCGAGGAGGAAGTGAACTGCCTCGCTTTCCGCATCTGGGAATAGCAAGGAAGTCCTGAGGGATTTGAGGGCGAAGCGGCTCGTGAGCCGCACCGCCGCACCGCAGAGCTGCGACTGCTCAAGGACACCGAGGAGCAATCACGCCCCAAGCCGACGAGTTAAGAGCGCTCTACGCTGGGGATTCCCTGGGCCAGCATGGCGCCGGGGGCGACTCTCTTGGCTGAGGCGACCACCGGTCATGAAAGCAGAGGATCGCCATTTCGAGATCGCTCGCAGTCTCTTTCGAGAGGCGAACGACGCGTTTTTCCTCTTCAAGCCGGGAAGCCAGATCGTTCTCGATCTCAACCCTGCCGCCATCCGCATGACCGGGATGGAGAAGCGCGTCGCCTGCACCTTGAGCCTGAGCGACCTGTTTTCCAGTAATGGACCCGAGGACCTCCAGCGGCTTGCCAAAACACTGAGCCGGGCGGGGTTTTTCCACTCCCGTGAGGGTTATTTCCTGCGGCGAGCAACCGGCCGGCCGTTGCCTGTCAACGTGAGCGTCAGCCTGATCCACACCGAGCCCGAGCCGATCGGCTTGGTGGTCGCGCGCGACATCAGCGACGCCAGGCGTGCCGAGGAAGCGCTCAAGCAAGCGGAGGCTCGCTACAACAGCCTCGTCGAGTCAACCGGCGTTGTTGTCTGGGAGGTCGACAGCCAGGGGGCGATCGTCGTGCTCAGCGCGGCGTTCGAGAGCACGACCGATTGGCATCGGTTCGAGTGGATCGGACGTTCGTTCTACGAGTTGGTGCACCCAGACGACTTAAGCGTGGCCCAGGATACTTTCCAGCGCGCCCTCCAGGGTGAGATCCTGCCACGCTACGAGCTGCGCATCCGCACCCGGTCCGGCGATTACCTTCAGGGCGAGTTTTTGCTGGTCACCAAGGTGCGCGAAAACGGTTGCGAGCGGGTCGTGGGCATCTGCCGCGACATCACCGAGCAAAGACGCGCCGAGAAGGCCCTTGAACAGGCCGAGGCGATGCGACAGGCCCGGGATGCCGCCGAATTGGCCAACCGCTCCAAGAGCGAGTTTCTCTCGAACGTCAGCCACGAGATCCGGACTCCGCTCTCCGCCTTGCTCGGCTACACGGAGCTCATGAGTGAGCATGAATATCTTCAAAAAGGTTCTCTCGATATAGCCCACTATTTGAGTAACATCCGCGAGCACGGCCAGGTGCTCTTGGGGCTCATCGACGACCTGCTCGATATCGCGCGCATCGAAGCTGGACAGTTTCGCGTCGTGCGGGAAACCTGCCCGTTTCGTCAGGTCGTCACCGATCTTGTCGAATCGCTCCGGCCCCGGGCCGAAGCCAAGAAACTTGCGCTTGTGGCGGAGATCGCCGGGCCGGTCCCCAGCGTCGTGGCCACCGATCGGTTGCGACTCCAGCAGATTCTCCTGAACTTGCTGGACAACGCCATCAAGTTCACCAACCAGGGCATCGTCAAGCTCTCCGCTCGCGTCGAGGATGAGTCCGCGGAAGAGCCCATGCTTCTTCTTGATGTCAGCGATTCCGGCATGGGCATGACCGATGCGGAGATGGCGGGGCTGTTCCAGGCTTTTTACCGGATCCGGTCCACAACGTTCAATGCCCCCCGCGGGACGGGCCTGGGGTTGGCGATCTCGCAAAGACTGGC
Organism: Isosphaeraceae bacterium; assembly: GCA_052146555.1. Lineage (GTDB taxonomy): Bacteria > Planctomycetota > Planctomycetia > Isosphaerales > Isosphaeraceae > Aquisphaera. The sequence goes on along the minus strand of JBKQMU010000327.1, from coordinate 20,428 downwards.
CCGGCAGCTCGGTGGCAACCTGACCGTGCAGAGCGCCCCCGGCGCGGGCTCAACCTTCACTCTTTCCATACCTGTGGGCATGCCATTGTCGGAGGCCCTCGAGCCGCCCGAGCAGCAAGGAAACTCCGCCAGTCCCCTTGGCCTGAAATCCGTGGCTGTATCGATTCCCCGCTTGCACGCGCGGATCTTGCTGGCTGAAGACCATGATGCCAACCGTCAGGTCATCACGCTGCGCCTCAATCAGGCGGGCGCCGAGGTCATTCAGGCACGCAATGGCAGAGAGGCGATCGATCTGCTCCGCGATGCCGCCGGAAAACGGCCTATCGACGCGGTGATCATGGACATGGAGATGCCCATCCTCGACGGCTACGAGGCCGTTCGCCAGCTTCGGGCCGGCGGGTTCACCGGTCCGATCATCGCCGTCACGGCCTACGCGATGACCAAGGACCGCGAGGAATGCCTGAAGCTAGGCTGCGACGATCACATCAGCAAGCCCATCCAATGGGACCGCTTCTTCCTGAAGCTGAGCCAGCTTCTCCATGCCGGCAATGGCTGCAATAACCAGCGGCCGGCGCATACTCCGGTTCCCTCATAAGCAACGGGAACGTGCGCAGCCGCCCTACCGATCAGCTCGGTTCAGTTCAAAAGCCCGTCGCACCTGGTCGACATCATGCGACTCGACGTCACTGAGCTCGCGGACCTCCTCAAACTTACTCTCGGGAAGTTCCCCACTGACGATCCCGTACCGGAAAAGCCGCTTCTCGTTAATGTCGCGGAATTCGAAATCATGCACGAGCTGATGCTTCAAGTGTTCGACGCGGTCAGGCTCTTCCGGTACGTCCTTGGTCAATGTCAGGTGCGCCCGGATCGTGCTTTCGGGAGGCAGCTTTTTGGGCTTGGACTGCCGGGTCCGGGACCTTATGGTCCTGCTGGACTGTGGAGTCTTGGCGTTTTCGGACTTCATGACATGCCTCCTGACCGGTCTCCCGGCGGACAAGCCAGGTCTAGTCGGGTGTGAAGTCTTAAGTCTATGAGCCTATGATCCAGGCACCCGGATCAGTCAACACATTAAACTTTGATCATCTGTAAGCTGGGTGCGGCTGGGCCGATCAGGATCGGGGCACCTGGGCCAGCCCGCGTCCGAAGTCCTTGTTGGATCCCAGCGGAATGGCTTGTGCCATCATCAGGTTCCAGAGCGCCTAGGCCGAGAGATCTGGGTGCCTCTGGCGGTAGAGGGCCGCGATACCTGCCAGGTGAGGGGCTGCGGTGTTCGTGCCGCTGCACGTCCGAAATCTGCCTCCGCTCCAACTCGAGTATCCCACAACGCCCGGGCCAGCGCCGTCGAGGGTACCGATTCCATGAAGTTGGGCACAAGAAAACGGCGCGATCCTGCGGTGGCGATCGACCGAGGCCGCAGCCATGATCGACGGGCACGCCGCCGGGTTGTCGACGGCGGCGCGTGCGAACGGCCGGTTGATGCCATTTCCAGCCGCCGCGACAATCAAGATGCCCGAGGCAAGCAGCCGCTGGGCGACCCGTTCGTAAACGGCTGCGAATGGCTGGCCCGGCAAACGCTCGCTTCCCAGGCTCATCGAGACGATCTTGGCGCCGAGGTCAGCGGACCAGTCGATACCGTCGAGAATCTGGTCGTCATTGCCAAAGCCTGCGCTGTTGATTAATAAATATTGATAAATACATTATATTCTATATATTAATACGTATAGATGATTAGATTTAAGCTTTAAGCGATCGACGCATTTCTCGAGGCGAATTCCAGAGCTCTCTAGCAAGCACTCACGAAAAGGCGACCCCAGCATTTTTTTGGCTTTTTTCTTGCTTTGTATGGATGTAACGGTACGCTAAGATGCCATGCTAGGCAAGCTCGAGGCTGATTGCTTGCTTAGTATCGCGCTTGCTACGAAACTCGCGACGGGACCTTTTCAACGCGCAAGGTCCCAGGGGCTGCTGCGCAAATTGCGGCGGGGGGTGTCAAGACTTTGCTCCTGGGAGGTCGGAATCGTTTCTGAGATACACAAGGCGCGTATATAGCTACGTATATTATGCTCGATGGACACATTTGTGTGTTCACACCGAGTTCTTACCATGCCGGGTTAGAAAGAGAAACGCCGATGAACATCGAATGGCTTCACAGGCTCTCCACCCCCCCGCGCGCGCAGTCCCAGCGCCGGAGGCGTCGCGTCGCTCACCGCGCGCTTCCCTGCGTCGAAGAGATGGAGGATCGTTGCGTTCTGAGCACTCTGACGGTGAATGGATCGCAGTCGCTTCAGACCATTGCTGGCTTCGGCACGAATCTGAGTTCCGAGGCGTGGAACAGTGGCGCTGTCGTTCCTTCACTCAACACGCTCCTCAGCCATGGCTACAAGCTCTTTCGCGTCATCGTCGAGCCGGTGCAAGGCTGGGAAGAGACCAATCCCAACACCGGCCAGTATAGCGATTCGAATCCCAACTGGGCGTATTACAACAATCTGTACGGGACCTCGACCAAGTTCACCAACCTGTGGAACACGATCAGCTACCTGAACAACCACGGCGCCACCGTCTGGGTGAACCTCCAAAGTGACGCGCCCGCCTGGATGACGGATAGCGGCGGCGGGACTGGGACCATCGGCCCGGACCACGAGGCCGACTGGGCCACCATGGTCTCGACGATGATGGATTACGCCGTGAATACCGCTCACGTTCACATCGATGCACTCGGCCCCATGAACGAACCGGACAACCCTGGCGACCCCGTTCAGGGACCGCAGGTCAGTGCCACCCAGTACGTCCGCATGCTCGATACGTTGGAGACCCAGTTGCAGGGTTACGGCCTTGGTAACATCCCGCTGGTGGGGCCAGATAATGCCAACACAAGCAGCGCGGTGAGTTCTTATGTCCCGGCCATGCTGGCCGATTCGTTCTTGATGCCCCATGTGATGCAATTTGGCTTCCACTCCTACGGAGGCACGGCCTCCGACTCCGCCATCACCAGCAATTCCTCCTATCCGGGGCGGCAGATTTTGTCCGACGAGTACGACGGCTCCTATTTCAATGAGGACCACGGCCAGCGGGCCACGCCCGCACAACTGTGGACCCAGGCAGATGGGAGTTTTCAAGACCTGATGGCAATCGTCAGCGCAGGTGAAAATGGCGCCGTCATCTGGGATGGAGTGGATAATTTCTACGAGTACTATCAGCAGTGGAGCGCGCACGGCTTGATCAGCTACGACTGGACCGCTCCCAATCCCACGGCCCCATCGGACTACGGAACGACGCCCCGCTTATACGCCAACGCGCAGATGTTCCAGTTTGTCGCGCCAGGCTCGGTCGTGATTGGCAGCAGCACGAACGCTAGCAATCTGCTCGAACTGGCGTTCAAGAACCCCAACGGACAGATCACGATCGTCGGCGAGAACACCGGTAGCTCGTCTCAGTCCATCACGGGGACCCTGACCGGCGGCCTCAATACGTCGCTGTTCAACATGTACTTCACCAACTCGTCGCTCAATGAGCAGCAGCAGTCCGATGTCCCTGTCACGAACAATACATTCCAATTTACGGTCCCGACCGACACGATTTTCACACTCACGATGCCGGCTGCTCCTAGCGTCGCGAGTGTGGACCCGATCAGTGGTCTCACCACTGGCGGAGAATCCGTGACGATCACCGGCAGCAACTTTACAGGCGCCACGGGAGTTTCCTTCGAAGGGATCGCTTCGAGCACTTTCACTGTTAACTCCGACACGAGCATCACTGCGATTGCACCCGCGGAGAGTGCCGGTACCGTCGACGTTACGGTCGTCACTCCGAATGGCAGTTCGGCCACGTCGGCGGCCGAACAGTTCCAGTATGTCGCGGTCAGCGGCACCGCTCCGCCGACCGTGGCCAGTGCGGCCAGCGCCACCCTGTCAAGCAGCCAGATATCGGCTTCGCTGAGTGTCTTGGGGGCCAGCCAGTACGCTGCCAACGAACTGACGTATACTTGGTCAACTACCGGAACGCCACCAGCCCCGGTCACCTTCAGCACCAATGGCAGCAACAGCGCCAGTAACGTGACGGCCAGCTTCTCCCAGGCCGGGAGCTACAACTTTCAGGTTACGATCACCGACCCAGCAGGCAACAGCGTCACCAGTAGTGTCCAGGTGACTGTCAACCAGGTGGCGACAACGCTCACCGTCAGTCCGACGACCGGTACCGTGGTGCCGAGTGGCACGTTCCAGTTCAGTGACACCGCCTCCGACCAATTCCGCAATCCGTACACTGCCAGTCCGATAGCGTGGACGGTTGGCGGTGGGGGTACGATCGATAGTACAGGAAAGTTCACGGCGGGCAGTGTTACCGGCGGTCCATTCACTGTCACCGCGTCTGCAGGCGGCCTGAACGCCACGGCCACGATCACAATCTCCAGCAACGTCAACCTCGCACCAAGCGGCACGGCTTACCGCTGGTATGGTATGAGTAGCGCTTCGGCGAATACCAACCAGGTGGCGGCCCCGGGGCTCAATGACAACAACCTCACCAACAACGTCGTGCTTACAGGCGGCAGCGACGACGTCGCAAATGCATACGAGGCCGGCGGCATCATCTGGACCACTCTTCAGTCGGTTAACACGGTTTCTTTCACAAACGGCAGCTTCAACTCCAGTAGCTACGACGGAGTCTTCGACAATAATTTTGGTCTGCAAACCACGACCAATGGCACGACCTGGACCAGCGCCAGCGGTTGGTCCGTGTCTCCGGCGTATCAGTACAATAGTTCGGCGGCGGCCGGAGTCACTTACACATTCACCGGGCCCGCGCTCTCGGTGCTCGGCGTCCGTGTGGTCGGCCAGGTCCATTCGCTCGGCGGCAACGATTCCTGGTACGACGATGCCACCGAGATCCAGGCGTTCGGTACGGGCACGTTCAATTCCTCACCCACGGTAAGTAGCCTCAATCCGAGCAGTGGCGCCCTCTCTGGAGGTGTGAGCGTCATCATCACCGGGAGCAACTTCAACGGTGCAACCGGCGTTTCTTTTGGCGGTGCGGCTCTGGCCGCGAGTTCGTTCACCGTGAATTCGGCTACGCAGATCACCGCAGTCGCTCCAGCCGCCTCGGCTGCCGGAAGCGTTGATGTGACAGTGACCACACCCTCCGGGACGTCGGCAACCTCGGCTTCCGATCAGTTTACCTACGTAGCCGCACCCAATATCACCTCTCAGCCGACGAGTCAGACGGTCAATGTCGGGCAGTCGGCGTCCTTCAGTGTCACTGCATCCGGCACGGGGACGTTGACCTACCAGTGGAAAAAGTTGGTGAACGGGACCTGGACCAATCTCAGCGGCGCTACTTCGAGCACTTACACCATCACCGTCGCTGCGACGACTGACGCCGGCAGTTACTGGGTCATTGTTGCCAGCCTCGGCGGTAGCGTTACGAGCAGCGCGGCCACACTTACCGTCAACCTTGTGACTCCCGCCGCTCCAACGGGAGTGGTCGCCACTTCGGCCAACAGTCAGGTCTCCTTGTCTTGGTCGCCATCGACAGGAGCCACCAGCTACCGGATCTACCGTGGCACCGCTTCCAATGGTGAGACGTTGCTGGCCAGTCCCACGGGGGCTGCCACTACGTACGTCGATAGCGCGGTCACCAATGGGACTACTTATTACTACGAGGTGACTGCCGTAAACTCAACAGGCGAAAGCCCTCGCTCCGCCGAGGTTTCGGCAGCGCCGCAGCCGCTGGGGGGCAACATCGGTCCCAGCGGCACGGCCTACAGATGGTGGGATCTCACGAGCTCCACCTCCAATTCCAATCGCAACGCAGCCCCGGGACTCAACGACAACAACCTGACAACGGACGTCGTGCTCAGTGGAAGTGGCAGCGACGGTCAAGGCGGCGATTACAAGAATGCTTACGAGGCTGCCGGTATCCTGTGGAGCAGCACGCAAAGCATCGCACAGGTGAATTTCATTAACGGTTCCTATAGCGCCAGCGACGACGGGGTCTTCGATGCTAACTTCGGCATGCAATACACGACCAATGGCACCACCTGGGTGGCAGCCAGCAGCTGGACCATTACTCCGAGCTACGCCTATAACTCCTCGTCGGCCGCGAGAGTCACTTATACCTTCACCGGTCCCGCTTTGAACGTGCTGGGTGTGCGCATCGTCGGCCAGGTGCATACGAGCAACTCGGGCGTCAACTCCTGGTTCGACCGCGCCACCGAGGTGCAGGTCTATAATGTGCAGGTCTAATCGGGGTCATTGCAGCAGGTAGCAAGTCCGTCTGCTGTCAATGTCTCGGTCGGTTCGGGGTCAATGCAGCAGGTGGGAAGCCCCATCGCAGTCGATGCGTCGGTTAGCATGCCTCTCTCAAGGCTACTCGCTGGGTCGTCCCAAAACTCACCCGACCTGGGGGCGCTCACAAACTACGGGGAGAATCTGGCGATGGTCTCTGGCGATGGGACCGGCTTCGTGGATCGCCAGCGTCACTCCGGTTTGGCAAACCAGCAGGGTGTGCTTCGAACCTGTCTCTCTTCGTCCGATGGAGCTCGGACCCGTCGCCTTCCTGCCGCCAAGAGTTTGGACCGTCATGCCGTCGAGGCCCACCGTCTCTTGCCGCGGTTTCTCGGCTTTGCCCAGTGAACTCAGCGGGTTCGTAGGCAGTCGATCCTCGAGCCCAGCCTCTTCCCAGGTCCACAGCCGCCGCCACGCCTTGTGCCCGGATCAACCGGATTCGGCAGCATAGGCTCCAGCAGGTGCCGGGGTCATCGCGAATGAGAGGACACAAGTCACGGGCGACGAGATCGAAGAAACAACATAGCATCGCAGCCGTGGATATGACGTGGGCCTCCTTGGTAAGGAAGCACTTCATCGCCAAGGCACAGATTCTGTGTCAGGGTTTCGTCCAGGGCCCCCAGGGCAGCTCACCGAGGAACTTGATGTCTCCGGGACCCAGTCGAGATTCTCGAAGTGGCGCAATTTAGGGGGTATTATTTTTTTGCACCCGCTCCAGGAATTCCTTGATCGGCGGGATGCAGCTCTCGATGCTGTACTTCTCTTCGATCAGACGGCGGGCTGCGGTGCCAAGCTCTGCGAAGCCGGCCGGGTCGGCCAGAATCCGTAACGCGGTCTCGGTCAGGCGATCGATGTCAAAGAGGGGTTCGAGCAGGCCGGTTACTCCCGGTTCGATGATCTCGCGGACCGGGGCAATATCCGAGGCCAGCACGGGCACGCCGGTGGCCATTGCACTGAAAAGCGACCATGAAACGACAAAAGGCGCTGAGAGATAGATGTGCAGGTCGCTTACGCGGAGGATATCGGCTAGGTGCTCGGGCAAGATCCGGCCCGGGAACAAGAACCGCGACAGATCGTGATCGCCCCGGCTCAAGACCCATTTCTTGAAGCTGGGCGAACCGGTGTGCAGTCTGTCCCAGCCGTAATGGATCTCTTCTCCGCCGACTGCGACGAAAAGCACGTCCGGCCGCGCGCGGGCGATCCGCCCGGCCACCTGCATGAACAGATCGAAGCCTCGGGTCGACTCCAGCCCCCGAGCGACAAACGAGACGACCTTCATGCCTGCCGGAATCTCCCTTCCGGCGATCGTCCGGGGAGACAAGCCGGGGCGGTAAAGCTCGGTGTCAATGCCATCGAACAGGACGGCGATCCGCCTGTGGAATCGCGCGGGGAACGATTGCTTCTGCCAGTGCGTCGCCGAGTAGCCAGCATCGCAATCGACGAGACTGGCGAGTGTCGGGGCATTGATGCACCGCGGAAAAAACGGCGCAGGCTCGGCCGGCGGCAGGTCGATCCGGTACGAGATGTCGCGATGGCTGGTGGCGAAGTAATACTCGCAGTAGGCGACGATCGGGCAGTCGAGCACGTCCTTGAGGAAGAGCGTCGGAGCGCCCCGTCCCCCGTGGGCGACGACCAAGTCGGGCCTGAGATCAAGCCTGGCTCGGAGGACCTCGAAGACGGTCCGGCACTGCTCGAGATATAGGCCGTAAACCTGAGGCCACGGAATGCCCTCGCTCGATCGATGCTCGGCTGCCAGGGGAAGCTGGTGAATTTCGAGCTCGGCAAGCATCTCGGCGGTGGGCGTGGGGCAGCTCGAAAGACTCTGGATCAAGAAGCTGCATCGCCAGCCATGCCGCTTCTTCAGCTCCAGACCAAGCCGGCCGAACTGGGCGGGAAAAGCGTCATGGATGAAGAGCACGTGCATGAGCGTTAACCCCTCCGTGTCGATTCGGCCAGCGCCGAAAACCGCTCGGCAAGCCGGGGCAGGCAAACCTCCTGAGCGTATCGCGATTGCACCAGTTCCGATGCGGCCTCGCCCAGTGGGCTGTGGGCGGCCGGATCGTCGAGCACCGCGAGGGCCTGGCGGATGAACGCTTCAGAGTCGGCTTCATTGACCAGGAGCCCGGTATGTCCGTGGCCGATGACCTCGCAATGTGGCGCGGTGTCCGAGGCGAGCACGACACATCCCGCCGCCATCGCCTCGAGTAGCGACCGAGCCACGGGATAGTGCCGGCCGGGCGCAAGATGCAGATCGCTCTGCCGGAGCAGTTCGGCCACCTGGCCAGGCGGTACGCGGCCCAGGAACCAGAATCGGTCCGGATCGAGAGACGGCGATGAGGCACTCAGAAAGGCGGGATAGTCGCGATTGTGGAATTCGACATCTAGCCCACGCTGGACGACCGGGTCGCCCACGACGATGCAGACGCAGTCGGACCGGGCGCGAAGCAAGGCGCTTGCGGTGTGCCAGAACCGGTCGAAACCCCGTAGCCGCTCGAGCGACCGGGCTACGAAACTGACGACGCGGGTGCCCGCAGGGATGGTCCGTCCGGCGATTGACCGAGGACCAAAATGCCTTTTGCGCAGCGAGGACCCAGCGCCTGCGGACCGGGGCGTCGCAACGCCGTCATGCTGGACCCAGAAGTCATCGCGATACTCGGCAGGATAGAGCTGGCGTTGCCATTGGGTCTGGGTCCAGGCCAGATCGCAGTGCTCGAGGTCCAGGAGGTCGATCGCGCTGTTTGAACGCCGCCAGTGCGTGTAGACGATCGCGGCGTCGCCAGTGATCTCGCCAGCCAGATCGTTCTGACGGGGATGGAAGTAATAATCGAAGAGATTGACGCGTGGCGGAGCCGGCGCATAGACCGGGGCGAAGAGCGTGGAGCCGAGCCCGGCTGAGCGGCCGACGATCAGATCGATGGGCCGGGGCCTGCGCGCCTCAAGGACCTCCCAGCAGCCGTAGGAGTAGCAGAGGCTTCGCTCCAGCGTACGCCACCAGGCCACAGTCCGCTCGCGGGCGACGCCACCGACGCCGAAGGTTTGCACCTCCAGGCCATGGCCGACGGAGGCCGGCCAGTGCTCGCGGGGGTCGGCCGTGTGACAGTAGAACCAGCACCGATAGCCACGCCGCCGCACCAACCAGTCGGCAAGAGCCCCCAGTCGGCCGGGAAAGTGAGGCTCAACCCAAAGCACATGCAGCGGGTCTTGATGCATGGAGGCGAGAGGAGCCGGGCGGCAGTGCTGCCTGGTCAGGTCGAGTACTCTTACCAGGCGAAGTGAGCAAACGCCTTGTTGGCGTCAGCCATGCGGTGCACGTTCTCGCGGCGCGTGATCGCAGCGCCTTCACGATTGAACGCGGCGATTAGCTCGTCGGCCAGCTTGATAGCCATCGGCCGACCCTTCTTCTCGCGAGCCGCCATCAAGATCCAGCGGATCGACAGCGTCTGCTGACGTGTCTTGTTGACCTGCATGGGCACCTGATAGGTGGCACCGCCGACACGCTTAGAGCGGACCTCGATCACGGGCTTGACGTTCTCGACAGCCCGAGTGAACACGTCGATGGGTTCCTCGCCCGGCAGCCGCTTCTGAATCAGCTCCATCGCGTCGTAGAAGATCCGCTGGGCGACACTTTTCTTTCCGTTGTGCATGACGCAGTTGATGAACTTACCGGCGAGCTTCGAGCCGAAGCGGGGGTCGGGTCGCAGGTGCGTCTTGCTGGCAGTGAACTTACGGGCCATGAAAATCGATCCTGGAAAATCGTCGTGATGGTTCGCGAGTCGTTAAGAGTCATCACCGCCGGGCGATCTCGATCCGTAGGAAACCTGAGCCCAGGCAGCCCGCTGAACCTGTAAGCCGGTTGACTCAACTTACTTTTTCTTCGCCGCGCCGGGGGCCGCGGCCTTCTTCTTCTGGGCGCCGTACTTGGACCGGGCTTGCTTGCGCTCGGCGACGCCCTGGCAGTCGAGAACGCCCCGAACGATGTGATATCGCACGCCGGGCAAGTCGCGAACGCGGCCGCCGCGCACCAGGACGATCGAGTGCTCCTGGAGGTTGTGCCCCTCGCCCCCGATGTAAGCGGTGATTTCCTTGCCGTTGGACAGGCGAACCCGCGCCACCTTACGTAAGGCGGAGTTCGGCTTCTTGGGGGTCATCGTCTTGACCTGAAGACAAACCCCCCGTTTGAACGGGCAAGCCTCGAGCACCGGCGACTTGGTCTTGTATTGCACCGGCCGCCGAGGTTTGCGAACGAGCTGGTTGATCGTGGGCATGAGTCAGTCGTTTCCCTTTTCCCGGAGCCGGCGCGTCCTAGCTCCCGTTCCCAAACCCTCCAGGGCTGGAACGATCATTGTCTCGAGACAAAACAGTCTTTAGACTCAACGGCCCGCGCGGTATGCCGCGGCAGGCATGCGGGGCCCCAAGCGGCGCCATCATCGCTCAGGCGACGCGGGCCAAGTCATACAACTCCGCGAACAGCCCCGCCCGGTTGATGTCACACGCGGTCTTTCGAGAGCCGAAGCTATGAGTGTAATCTAGGCTACAGGTTTGTCAAGCACTCCTGGGAGACGATTCATACCAAGCACGGGCGCACGCGTCTCTCAATGAATCCCGAGGCTGAAACCCGAGACCGGGACGTCGAACGATTCTTCTATTTCGCAAATGCAGGCCGAGGAAGACAATCCCAGCTCCGCCGCAGTTCCCGGGTCTGCAAGTCTTTGGGAGATGCGCGGTTTTGCAGATTTTCCGGGTCCAGGCAGATTGGGCTTTGGGGCGAACGTCCGGACCGTGGAATTGACAGCCGCCGAAGGGTCGACCTACGATCAAGCGCCGGCTTGGGTGGGCTTTGGGGCTTGCTGGCAGCCACCGGGCGCTGCGGATCAGAAGTCAGGCAGGCGCTGAGTGCCAGAGACAGGGCGGAATGACGGATGCAGTGCGCAGAGGGAAACCGTCCAGTGCCGCAGCCGGCTCCGAAAAGGGTGCCAGCGGCTGGCTTGCGGGTGATGATGCTCTATGACATGGACGCTTGCCGCGGGCCGACCGGCGTGACCCGGCATGCCCTGGCGCAGCTCGAGCGGCTGGCGTGCCGCTCGGACATCGACTTTCGTCTGGTCACGGGCCGGATGAGTCAGCCTGACGCGCTGGCGTTCTGGGCCTCGCTCGAGGACCTGCCGCGGCGGGAGTTGCCCCTGCGGACCCGCGACTTCTTGCGCTGGTGGCGGATCACGTCCTGGCCTCCCTTGGAGTGGTTCACCGGAGCGGCTGACTGGGTCTACTGTCCAGCCGAGTACAATGTTGCCACCCGGCATGCCCGCAGGGCGGTGACAAGCCACGACGTTCTTCAAAATTTGCGCTTCCAGCCCCCTGAGCAACGTGAGCGAATCGCACGGATCTTCGCCCAGGCTCACTTGATCCTCTCGGTCTCGCATTTCAACACCCGCCAGCTCGTCATGGCGTTTCCGGAATGTGCCGACCGGGTGGCCCACGTTCCCAACGCCGCCGATGATCTGTTCTTCGAGCCGCCCACCCCACGCGAGCGGCAGCAAGTTCGCGCTCTACTCGGGCTCCCCGCCGGGATTCCCTACTTGCTTTCGGTGGCCAATTTTCAACCACGCAAGAACCTGCCGCGGCTGATCGAGGCGGCCGCAGACTTGCGCGAGGTTGCCGCCGGCGAGCTGGCCCTTGTGCTCTTGGGCACCGGCGACGAAGGCGAGGCAGGCCCGATCCGCCAGTCCATCGCGACGGCCGGTCGCCGAGCGATCGTGCGGATGCCCGGCTATCGTCAGGGCAATGCCCTTCGCGCCATCTATGCCGAGGCGGTCGCGCTCGTCTTTCCCTCGCTCTGCGAAAGCTTTGGCATTCCGGTCGTCGAGGCCATGGCCCAGGGAACGCCGGCGGTCCTGGCCGATTCGACCGCGCTGCCCGAGATCGGTGGCGAGGCCGGCTGGTACTTTAACCCCGAGAACAAAAGCTCGATATGCGAGGCGCTGCGTGCCATGCTCGATAACTCCCAAGAGCGCGCCCGCCGCTGTACCCTGGGACGCGCGATCGCGTCGGAGTATCGCTGGCAGAAATCCAGCGAGCTGCTCGTGCAGGCGCTCACCTCGGGTGCCTCGTCGTACGGCGAAGCGGAGCGCTGTGCGACCATGAACACGCGTTGAATCTCCGAGATGAGAGGCAAACCGGCTCCGTTTGGCGTGGGTTACCACATGAAAGACAGGGCGCGAGGCTCTCTGGTCACTTGGCTGATCTGCTGCGGTCTGGCCGGCGGTGCTAGCGGTGCCGCGCTGGCTCAGACCTCAGGGACCAGCGGGGACGAAACCGTGAAGTTCCGCATCACCCGCCGGCCCCGACTGGAGCAGCAGCAGGGCACAGCAGCGCCGTCTGGAGCTAACGCCAGGCCCGCCCCTGCCGGCCCGGGCGAGGCGCTGAGCTACGCCAGGCCGGATGCCAACTGGTTTCGCGATGCCCTGCGGTGGGACGAATCGCCGGTGGACTTGTCGTTCTTGAACGCTGGCGAACGACCAGCCGGCCGTCATGGTTTTGTCAAGGTCGACGGCGATAAGCTCGTCTTCGAGGATGGCACGCCCGCTCGGTTCTGGGGCACTAACCTTGCCGGCCCGGTGCTCTTCAGCACGCCCCACGACAACATTCCCCACCAGGCGCAGCGGATCGCCCGGCTTGGCTACAACCTGGTCAGGATCCACCAGCAGGATGCGAACTGGGTCCGCCCCAACATCTTCGGCAACGACTCCAAAGACACCCGCCATCTCGACCCGCGATCCCTTGCCGCGCTGGACTACTGGATCAAGTGCCTCGTGGACGAGGGGATCTACATCTGGCTGGATTTGCATTACCTGCGGGAAATCAAGCCTGCCGACGGCGTCACAGTGGGCCGCGACGAGATCGCCCGCGCCAAGGGCATCATGTGGGGTTTCAGCTACGTCAATCCGCAGCTAATCAATTTGATGCAGGAATTACAGCACCAATATCTTAGTCATGTGAATACATATACAAAGTTGGCATATAAGAACGATCCGGCGATTGTCGGCGTGCTCATCACCAACGAAAACGACCTGACTTTCCATTTCGGCCTGATGTTCTTGCCCGACCACAAGAACACGGTCCACCAGAGGCTCTTCGAGCGCGAGATGGGAGTCTTTGCGCAAGCCACGGGGCTCGCCACGGACCAGATCTGGCGATCGTGGGAGCCGGGCCCGAGCAAGTGCTGGCTGAATGAGCTGGAGCACCGGTTCAACCGGACGATGCTCGACCAGCTCAGATCCGACGGAGTCAAGGTGCCCATCGCCACGACCAATCTCTGGGGGATGAATACTCTCTTTTCCTTGCCCCCGCTGACCGACGGCGACCTGATCGACGTGCACGCCTACGGGACGGCCGAGGCGCTGAGCACCGACCCGCATCGCTCGGCCAACTTTCTGACCTGGGCCGCGTCCGCCCGGGTGCACGGCAAGCCGCTTGTGATGACCGAGTGGAACGTCCCGTTTCCCGAGGTCGACCGGTTCACGGCGCCATTGTACGTGGCGAGTATCGCCGCGCTTCAGGGCTGGAATGCTTCACTTATCTACAATTACTCACAGGTTGGGCTGCAGGCGCCGGGACCTGAGGAGGAGAGACATCGCATCGACAAGTGGTCAACTTATTGTGATCCTGCGTGTAGCGGGGTCATGCCGGCGGCGGCCATCGCCTTTCGGCGGGGCCACATCAGCCCGGCGCGCGTGAGTTACTGTTTGAAGCTCGCTCCCGAGCAGCTCTTTGGGAGGACGCTGTCGCCCGAGAACCACACGGCGACGATCCGCACACTCATCGAGCAAAGCCGCCTTACGATCGGGATGCCCGCGGTCAAGGAGCTTCCCTGGCTGACGCCCAGCGAGCCTGGAGCCGACGTTACGGTAGTGACCGACCCGGACCACGATTACATCCCCGGCGATGCGCTGCAGGTGCGGTCCGACACCGGTGAGCTCTTGCGAAACTGGAAGGAGGGATATCAGTTGATCGACACGCCCAAGACCCAGGCGGCAAGCGGCTGGATCGGCGGCAAGACCCTGGCGCTGCGCGACGCGACCTTCGAATTCCGCACCAACAAGGCGACCGTCGCGCTCTCGAGCATCGACGACAAGCCGCTGGCGCAGTCCCGGTTCATCTTGATCACGGCGGTCGGTCAGTGCCGTCCCAGTCCCGCGACTGACCGGGGCAGGATTTTACCCGGCCGCGCTGCCGAATATCTGCCTTTTCTTTCCGAGCCCGTGATCGGCACCATCCGCCTGCATAACAAGACCCCCGGCTTGGAGCTTCTTGCCCTCGGCTCCGGCGGCAGGGTCGTTAGCCGGCAGGTGCCTCGTTACGAGAGTGACTCAATGATCGTCAACTTGCCGGTCGGCCAGGGAACCCACTGGTACGTGCTGAAAACTCGGCCGCCGGTCAAGAATCCGGAACCCGCGAAACCCTAGAGCGTCTCCTGCCACGCTTCGCGCAGCCTGCGCCTGAGCCGATCGACCTCGTGGAGCCCTTGGCCGATCCGCTGCCGGGTTGTCTGCTGCGACTCTTCCTCCAGAAGCTCACCGATTGGCGTCCGCTCGGTGCCGCCTCCGCCGTCCAGATCGCTGCCGATAGCGACGAGGCGCTCGCTGCCGGCAAGCTGGCAGCTATGGTCGACGTGAGAATCGGAGTGAACTATCCTTGATCCGGTTGGTCTCTGAAAGGAAATGGCAATCGCCGCGTAGAGAGCGATGCAGTCGGCCGATGGTCGTCGGCTCGCGGGAAATCACGCTGTGCCTGTTCTCGCCGTGGCGGTCAATCGTTATCCTTGTGATGGGGTGCTCGCCGGAGCGGGCTGCCGGGCCGCCGATAGAAATGAGATACGGAAAACGGGCAGGTTCGACCTAATATCGGCCAGCGGCGACTGAAAGGCATGAGGAGGAGGTATCCTGACCATGTCATACGGCGGTAATGCCGATCCCAGCGGGATCCAGGTGACGTTCCTGGATCAAACCGGGTCGAAGTCGGTCAAAGCGGTCATCGCGCTGACAGTGCCCGTCAGCCGGATCATTCCCAACATCATCACCAAGATGAACCTGCCCACGACCAGTCCCGACGGTCAACCCATGAGCTACGCGCTGGACCATAAAGAAGGGGGCCGGCGGTTGCTTGAGAACTGGACCCTGGTCGAGTCCGGGATCCAGAACGGCGACCATCTGATCGTCTATCCCGAGGTCGTGGCAGGATGCATATAAGGCGTCTCGCCGCGGCAGTTCGGGAGGCGCAGCTGGCCCGGCGGAAGCCGTGCCCGTGAGCATGCCGGGTTGGCTCCGTTGCCTTTTGGTTTCGCTCTGTTGCTTTTCATCGAGACCCGTGAAAGGACGGCGCCGCGCCCGTCGCGGAGAGCTGTGTCAGCATGCATGATTCTCCCCGGATTCGCCGTCTGAAAAGCGACTATGCCGCGCTGCAGCAGGTTCGCCGCGAGAGCTCGATCTTCGCCTTCGACGCCTCCGGCAACCCTCCTTGTCATTATCGTATCGCCTTTCTAGGCAAGGGGTTATGCCGCGACCGCGGGAAGATCAAGGTCATTCATAAGCACCAGGTGGAGATCAAGCTGGGCGCCTCCTATCCCCGCACGGTCCCCGAGATCCGCTGGTTGTCGCCGATCTATCACCCCAACATCTCGGAAATCGGGATGGTCTGCTTGGGGGGCTACGGAACGCACTGGGTGCCCAGCGTTCAGCTCGACGAGCTGTGCACGATGCTCTGGGACATGGTCCGGTATCACAATTACGACATCCGCAGCCCGTACAACCGCGATGCTGCTCTCTGGGTGGCCAACCAGACGGCGATTCTTTTCCCGACCGACGCCCGGGCGCTCCGTGATCGCCGGGTCGCCCAGGGACGGCTGGTCGCGCCCAAGTCCGACGCCAAGGCGGCCGGACCCTCCAAGAACGGGTCCGCACCGAGTGCTTCTGGCGACGGCCGGCCCTCCGGAAAAAACGCGGAGGCAGGCGAGCCATCCCCCTCGGCGATCAGCCGAGTGCATATGTTGCTACAGAAATACATCGAAGTCATCGGTAACAGCACCGCCGCGGGCCAGGAAGGCTCTCCCGATGCTGCCGGGCCCGCTGCCGCAACTAACGAGGCCTCGGCTCCGCAGACGACCGTCTCCCAGGACGCGGTCGGATCGCTTGTTGAGCCATCGAGTCGCGGCGAGACCGCGACCGCGCCGCCGACTCTTGGCTCCGGGCCGCCCCCGGCACCTGGCTTCGGGCCTGCCCCCCTCTTGGTGTCTGTCGAGCCACCACGCAGGGAAGAAAGCGGCGAGGCAGTAATCATCCTGGAAAACGATCCGGCCGGTCGTCCAGATCAGCCGGCTCGGCCGGCGCGTCAGGATGGTTCCGGCGACGAAATCGTCTTCATCGAATGAACGTGACCGTCCGGGTTGCGGCCGGAACCAGGGGAAGTTAGAGATGGACCACCCACCGCAATCAATCCCCGGCCTGCCCGAGGCTTCTGCCGACGCGGTCGCCGACCATCCGGCCGCAGCACCAGGAAAAGCCCCAACCAGAGCGTCAGCCGCGCCCCTGCCGCAGGATGCCGAAGTCGCAAGCTCTTCCCCCTTGGTGATCGACGATGGCGACCGCTACGGCCGGCTCCGGCTGATCTCGTGGTGGCGGCAGGAACGGCTGGCCGTGGCCCAGGTCCTGGTCGTCGGCGCGGGGGCTTTGGGCAACGAGGTGTTGAAAAACCTCGCTTTGCTCGGCCTGGGAACGGTCTACCTGATCGATCTGGACCTGGTCGAGCCCTCAAACCTGTCCCGCTCGGTCCTCTTCCGTGCTGAGGATGCCGGGCTTGCGAAGGCCCAGGTCGCCGCGCGGAGGGCGCGCGAGCTTAACCCCGAGATCACCGTCATACCGATGCACGGCGATGTCATCACCGACTTGGGACTGGGGCTTTTCGCCGAGGTTGACCTGGTCATCGGCTGCCTCGACAATCGCGAAGCCCGGCTCTGGGTCAACCGGCAATGCTGGAAGACCGGAACTCCCTGGATAGACGCGGGTATCCAGGAGATTCAAGGAGTCGTGAAGGTCTTCGTCCCGCCGGACTCCGCCTGTTATGAGTGCGCGATGACCGAGCGCGACTACCAGCTTCTCAACCTAAGGTACAGTTGCCCGCTGCTGAAGCGCGACGAGATCGCTTCCGGCAAGGTACCCACAGCGCCCACGATTGCCTCGATGATGGCGGCCCTCCAGGTTCAGGAAGCTCTCAAACTGCTGCACGGCATGCCGGTCGCGGCCGGAACGGCGCTGGTTTTTAACGGCGTCACGAATCAGTTCTATGCGACGCGGCTGCCTTTTCGCACCGACTGCTTGAGCCATGAGACCTACCCTGTGCCCATTGAGTTGCCTTTGGGCCACTCCGCGACGGTCACTGACTTGCTGGAAGCCGCCCGGCTCGAGCTGGAGGGCCCGCTGACCTTGGTTCTGGAGCGCGAGCTGGTGGTGGCCGTCCATTGTCCCCGGTGCGACTGGCGGGTCCAGATCATGCGGCCCCGAACCAAGGTTTCCATGGCCCAAGCCGTCTGCCCCAATTGCCGCGAGATCGGCCGCCCCGAATTCGTCAGCGCCGTGGAGGAGACTTCCCCGCTGGCAAGCCGGAGTCTGGCCGCAGTCGGTCTGCCGGCTTACGATATCGTCCGGGTCGACGGCGGATCGAACTCGCGTTTCTTCCTGCTGGCCGGCGATCGCGCCGGCCGCGCCAGCGGTTGGGGGCTGTCCCGGTGACCGGCGACGAGATGGTCTTCCAGGAGATCGTGTACCGCGAGCCCGTGCGGCTGCGCCGGCCGGATCGCGACTGCCGCTACGCGTGCCTCTCCTATCAGGTGCCAGCCCCCAGCGATCTGCCGATCTTTCTGGACTATCGCGCCGCCGACGCGATCGAACGCCATGCCCTTTCCGATACCTCCGTCGAGCTAGGCGGTATCCTCCTGGGCAAGGAATGCCTTGATGATATCACCGGTGCGCCCTTCGTCTGGATCACCCAATCGCTCGAGGCCAAGCATTACGCCAACACCCAGGCAAGCTTCACCTACACGCATGACTCGTGGGAAGAAATCACGCGACAGCGCGACCGTCAGTTTCCCGACCTTGATATCGTAGGCTGGTACCACACGCATCCCAACTTCGGGATCTTTCTCTCGCATCATGACCTCTTTATCCACCAACATTTCTTTTCCCAGCGCCTCCAGGTTGCGTACGTGGTCGATCCGGTCCAGCTCTCTCGTGGTTTTTTCCAGTGGCGGGACCAGGCCCTGGCGCAGGTGGAGGGGTTTTACCTGACAGCCCAGCGCGGCGATCGGATCGCCCTGGCCAAGGTGGCCAACGACCTGGAAAATCTAACCAGTCCCCAAGGAAATGCCGGCGGGGCGTTTTCTCCACGCCTCGAGGCGGAGCTCATCAAGATGCTCACTAGACCGTCGTCACCCCATGTCGCCGGCTTACCCGCCGAGAAGATCCAGACGGCCATGGTCTTTGGCATGCTCGGATCGTTTCTGAGCGTCCTGGCACTGGCCGGAGCGTTCTGGCTGTACCAGTTGCAGGGCCGTCTCCAGGAACAGAGCGACTCGCTGAAGGTCCTGGCGCGTTCGGTGGACCAGGTCGCCGGCGGCCAGCGTCTGGCCGTCGACACGCTGCAGGAGAAGCTCGGGACAGAGACCGCCGGCCAGTTCGTGGAACGGTACGAGCGGGCGGCGAAGGCCCGCGACGAGGCCCGGCGGAAGCTCACCGCACAGCAGTCAATCAACGAGGCGCTCGGCCTGCGAACCAAGGAACTGGAGGAGCAGGCCGGCAAGCTGGCCACGGATCTCGAAGCAGCCAGGACGACGCTCAATCAGTTCGAGACAGAGGCCAAGCTTGCGCCCAAGCTGCGGGAGAGAATCAGCGAGCTTGAGACGGTGCAGGTGAAGCTCCAGCACGAAGTCGATGAGAAGAACCGGATCGTCGAGGCGGCTGACGGACAGAAGGGAGCCGAGGTGCTTCGCAGGCTGAACCTCTTCCAGTACGCGACCGCTATTCTCGGAATCGTCAGCGCGGGCCTGGCGGCGGCCCTGGGCTACTACCTGACGCGACCACTCTTGGAAGCGGGTTCCGACCAACCCCAACCAGAGACCCAGTCCTGACCGCACCACGTTTGCCAATGAGCCCAAGCCCCACGATCAAGCCCGGGCTCGATCAAAACCAGATGGTTAGTTCGTGATCATCTTAATATATAGTGATTTGATGAGCATAGTGTATTTGTTAGCATGGGCAACGTGAGCATTGCTGTCAGTAGCTGCAGAATGGGCAACCTCGGCAATTCCTGGATTTTCCTGTCGTCACTCGTTTCCCGAGACAAATGGCGATGTCTCTTTCGCCACGCCCTTGTCCTCGCCCAGGGGCTCTTCTATTAGCTTTCCTTATACTTCTCCGGCGAAATTCGCGCCCAGTGGGACATTTTGGGACATCCCCGGGTCCTTGCCACGTCCCACGCGACGGCTTCGCGGGTCGGGCGCGCAAGCCGAACCTAAAACCACAGTTCCGGTCGCGCGGAGCTGGCGCGGTGCCTCTGGTATTATTCTACGACAGGACGATCGGCTTCCTTCGATCCGCCGGCATCGACTGCGCGGCGTAGCGGTCAGACCGAGTGGTCCCGAGTGGTCCGCGTCCTTGAGAATATTGGTTGGCTCATTGAAAGGGAGTCGATCTCCGTGGATCGAAGAGCATGCTTGTTCCTGGGGCCGCTTTTCGTCGGGGTGTTGCTGCTTGGCGGCTTGCCCGCTCCGGGAGAAACCAAGGGTAGCCAGGCAGAGCGGAGTAGAGAGGTCAAAGACGACCTCAATGCGGCTTCCACGATTCCGCAGGAGCCCGTGCAGGTCCCTCGTCCCAGTGAAAAAGCCCTACGTTACTATCGCTCGGGTATGCGGCTTTGGGGCTTCAATCAATTTTGGGCTCTTCTCGTTCCCGGTCTGATCGCATTCAGCGGCCTCTCGGCCCGGCTCCGCAATTTGGCCCGTCGCCTGGGGAAATCGTGGTTTCTGACGGTCGGGCTTTATGTGCTTTTCTACCTGGCGATCGTCTTCTTGATCGACCTGCCGCTTTCGTATTACGAGGAGTTCG
>JBKQMU010000326.1:0-5973 GCA_052146555.1 Isosphaeraceae bacterium | reverse complement strand
GGATGTTGACCAGCCGAAACCGCGAGCCCTGGCCCTGCATGACCTCAAGCGCACCAATGTGCAGACCGGGGCTGTCGCCGGGTCCGGCCGCCGTTGACTCGCGTACCAGAGTTGCCTCGGCCCCCTCTTCGAGGACCACCAGCGTGTGGCCAAGATCGACACGGCCCTCGCGGCCGAGCCCGACTAAACTGAAAAGCGGAGCTTCAACCCGAACGCCCCTAGGGACATATAGCAATGTCCCCCCGGTCCAGAAGGCCGCGTGGAGCGCCGCGAAGACGTCGTCGTCGGGTGTGACGGCCTCGGTCAAGAGGTAACGGCGCACGAGCTCGGGATGGTCCCGGACCGCCTGGTTCAGATCGACGAAGAGTGCGCCTCCCAGACGGCTCGAATCGGCGTGGCGGACGGCCGCTCCCCCCACGTGCTGGATACCCGTGGCATAGTGCCCGCTCAGCGCCTTCCACGCTGGGTCGAAGGCGGCCTGGGTCTCGCGTGAGGGCGGCTCTTGGCCAGGGGGACCGAAACTCTCGAGCTTGAGCCCCCGGATATCGGTTCGCCGCCATTCCTCGTCGCGCGAGCTCGGCCAGGCGAAGGCTGAAAACCGGGCAAACGCCTCCTTGCGACGTTCCTGGAGCCAGGAGGGCTCATCGCGGTCGCGGAGAAACGCCTCGAAGGCCGATGCGGTAAAGCCGCCGGTAATTACCTGATGATCACTTGTCGACATTAATGGCTCGTCTCGATTCATTCTTAAGGGGTCGCGGGTCGGCTGTTGAGGCAGAACCCTCCGGGCCGACCGCCCATACGCCATCCTCATCAACTTCAATCCGTCTGACTCGCCCCCGATGGTCCAACTTCTCGTCGAGTTCAACAGCGAGGTTCTCTTTCTCCTGCTCGACGTGCTCCACCAGTGCCTGGGCAAGCTGGCGGTAAACGCCCGGGATCAGGGGATCATCCGCACAGTACCGAATCTTGCTCAATGTGTAGTGGGTTCCCAGTCGATTGTTGGCCTCCGAGACTCCGTCTGCCACCTCGCGGCAGAGGATGTTCTGAGAGTCGAAGGCCTCGCTTTCGGCCTCGATGCTGTCGCAGGAAACCCGCTCCAGAACCGGGAGCGCGGTCGTGGGGCCTGGTGAGAACTGTATGCCCAGGAAGTGATGGTGTGGCCCCGTGATCCTTGTCACGGCTTGCATATCACCAAGCTTCGTGAATCGCATCGCTTAGCTCCCAAGCCAAAGCCGAAGCGGAGCAGGATAGCGCTTCTGAGCGGCCGCATAAGCTCGGCGATAGCTCGGACCATATTTTCGGCATATACCAGGCCTCCGCAGCTTCGTAACGGAGCAACTGCAGGTCCAGTGAGGAGAACGTGCCTGCCTTAAGTCGACGCCAAGATTCCGCAATGATCGGGTCGCTGTCAAATCGCGCCCTCGAGACCTGCACACCCAGATGCTCGTAGGAATCGAGGTCGTGCAATTCAAGAAATAGGTGAGCCTTGACCTTAGCAATGCTCGACGGCTTCCACCTGGTGTGCTGGGCGATCAGTCTGACGTCCTCGGTGTCGCGGCGGATCTCCTCATAGAGCAGGTCCGCAGGCTCGATCGGTATGGCCTGGATCGATTCTCAATCATCCCTTGACGCCGCATGTTGCGAAGCAAGGAGGTCCGGAGCACGAGACCTCCGAGCGGGACAGCACCCGTCACGCACCAAGCTCAGCCCACCGATCCCTCCATCTGGAGCTGGATCAGCTTGTTCATCTCGACGGCGTATTCCATGGGAAGTTCCTTGACCAGGGGCTCGATGAAGCCGCTGACGATCAAGGTCGATGCCTCGGCCTCGGAGAGTCCGCGGCTCCTCAGGTAGAAGAGCTGCTCCTCGCCGATTTTCGAGACGCTGGCTTCGTGTCCGATCTTGACGTCATCCTCGTCGATCTCGATCGTCGGATAGGTATCCGACCGGCTTGCGGGGTCGAGGATGAGGGCGTCGCAGACGACGTTCGACTTCGACCCCCTGGCGCCGGCGGCCACCTTGACCAGGCCGCGATAGCTGGCCCGCCCGCCGTTCTTGCTGATGCTCTTGGAGATGATCCGCGAGCTTGTATAGGGAGCGCCATGAACGACCTTGCCGCCGGCATCCTGATTCTGTCCCTTGCCGGCGAAGGCGATCGAGAGGATCTCTCCCCGCGCGCCTTTGCCCATCATGTATACGGACGGGTATTTCATCGTCAGCTTGCTGCCCAGGTTGCCGTCGACCCATTCCATGAGCGCGTCCTCGTAGGCGACGGCACGCTTGGTCACCAGGTTGTAGATGTTGTTGGCCCAGTTCTGGATCGTCGTATAGCGGCACCGAGCGCCCTTCTTGACGATGATCTCGACCACCGCGGAGTGCAGGCTCTCCGTCGAGTACATGGGGGCCGTGCAGCCCTCGACATAATGGATCTGGGCGCCCTCCTCGACGATGATGAGCGTGCGCTCGAACTGGCCCATGCTCTCGGCGTTGATCCGGAAGTAGGCCTGAAGGGGGATGTCGACCTTGACGCCCGCCGGCACGTAGACGAACGATCCGCCGCTCCAGACCGCCGAGTTGAGGGCGGCGAACTTGTTGTCCTGGATCGGAATGATAGTGCCCAAATACTGCTTGACCAGATCCGGATACTCGCGGACCGCGGTGTCGGTATCAACGAAGATGACGCCCTTTTTTTGCAGGTCTTCGCGCAGGCTGTGATAGACGACCTCCGACTCGTACTGGGCGCCCACGCCCGCCAGGAATTTGCGTTCGGCCTCGGGAATGCCCAGCTTGTCGAAGGTGTTCTTGATCTCCGCCGGCACGTCGTCCCACGACTTTCCCTGGCGATCGGCGGCCTTCATGTAATAGTGAATTTCGTCGAAGTTCAGCCCGGAAAGGTCGCCGCCCCAGTGCGGCGTCGGTTTCTGGCCGAAGACCTCCAGCGCCTTGAGGCGAAACTCGCGCATCCAGGCGGGCTCGCTTTTCATCTCGGAGATCTGGCTGACGACCTGGCGCGACAGCCCCTTGCCGCTCTTGAAGGAGTAGTGATCGTCCGAGTCGCGAAAGCCGTACTTGTACTCGTCCTTGATGCCCGCTACTTGCAGGTTCAAATCGGTTGCCATCGTACTTGGTCCTTCCAGTCGTGAATCGGTTACTCGTACTTGATCGGGGCCTGAACTGGCTTCAAAACGGGTTGAGTACTTGGCAGCGGCTCCGCGGAGCGGGGTCTGACGCAAGAGCCCGGCGATGCGGCTAGCCCGCAGTGCTTCACCGCTCGGGCCGGGCCAATTGCTCCAGGGCCTCCTCGTCGACTGCGGCTTCGGGGTACTTCTCACGCACCCAGTCGTAGCCTTTCCGCTCCAGTTGTTGAACCAGCTCCGGCCCGCCGCTTTCCACAATCTGGCCACCGAAGAGAATGTGAACGAACTCGGGCCGGATGTAATTCAAGATGCGTTCGTAGTGGGTGATGACGAGGATTCCGGTGGAGTGCTTGGCGGCGATCCGGTTGACCCCCTCGGAGACAATCCGCACCGCATCGATGTCCAGTCCGCTGTCGGTCTCATCGAGGATGGAGAAGGCCGGGCGGAGCATGGCCAATTGCAAGATCTCGGCCCGCTTCTTCTCGCCCCCGGAGAAGCCATCGTTGAGATAGCGGCGGGCAAACTCTTGATCCATGCCCAGCTCGTCCATCTGCTCGCGCAGCTCCTTGCGGAAGTCGCGCATCGGGATCAAATCCTCACCCTCTTTCCGGGCCGGATTGCGGACGTTGGTAACCGCGTGCCGCAGGAAATTGGCGACGGTCACACCCGGGATCGATGTCGGATACTGGAATGCCAGGAAGAGGCCCGCCTTGGCCCGCTCGTCCGGCTCCAGGCCGAGGATGTCCTGGCCGTCGATCGTGACGGAACCTTCGGTCACCTCGTACCCAGGGTGCCCCATCAGGGCGTAGCTCAGCGTGCTCTTACCCGAACCGTTGGGACCCATAAGCGCGTGAACTTCGCCCTGGCGGATCGTCAGATTCACCCCGCGGAGGATCTCCTTCTCACCAATCGACACCCGCAAATTCTCAATCCGAAGTTCCTTGGTCATCAGATCGTGGCCCCGTTCAAATTCCCGTCGTAGGTCACCCATCGCGTCAATTTATGAAGCGCCTTGTGCAAGCCGGCCAAGGCAGAGCATGACCTCATGCTGGCATGGTGCGCCCTTGGTTCTAGCCGCTGCAAGACTGGCCGGCCTCCAGCAGCGGAAGCGTTTTTGCCTGGAAGTCGCAGGAGCGGTCGCCATCGAGCCGGCACTGGCTCAGCCGCAGCCCTCTTCCTAGTATCTTCTCAAACATCTTACGCTCGAGGGTGCAAATAGCCCGATCGGCCTCGGCAAGCTCGTAATACGGACAGGAATGCTGGCGGAGAATCACCGCCAGCCCTGCGCCATCTCGAGCCACTTCGGCCTCGACGCCCCGGTCGTGCAAGAGGTTGCTAAGCTGGACCAGACGCCCTTCCCACCCCTCGCCCGTCAGCCGCGTCCGATAGATCTCCGCCAGGCGGTCGGTAATACGTGTAAAAAGAACGCGCCTGAGCTTACGATCGGCCACGCTGCCCATCACCTCTTCCCAGAGCGCCACGGCCAGGTCAGCATAATTCTGCCCGAGCCGTTTGTGAGCCTCGATGCTGGCCTGGTAACGATGCCGGGGGCGGCCGCGGCCGACGTGCTCGGTCTTGCGCTCCACCAGGCCCGTCGCCAGCAGCCGCGCCAGCCGGTTGCGAACCGCCGTGCCGGTCACGCCGAGTTGCTCGGCCATCTCGATGACCGTGAGCGGTCCGTGACGGCGAATGAGATCCAGCAGCTCACGATCTGACGATTCGGACATCAGGCTTTCCCAACTCTCCGGTACCAACCAAAAGTTTGCGAAAGAAACCCGCCGTGGCTCCCTGACGATCCATTACAACTTTAATTCTAGAAGTGGAACTCACTCGCGTCCATGACGTGCCGGGGAATTTTCGCTTTTTTTGCAAAAAATATTGTGAAAAATCGCAGGGCCGCCCAAGTCCAAGGACCCAAGTTCAAAAGGGCCCTATTGTTAAGTGGACGCGCGAGGGTGATGTCGCGGCCGGGCTGAATGCTCGGCAAGAAGTGAGGTTTCCATGGCGTGGGCGGGACGCGTCCTAAAGACCTTGGCGCCGGCGCGGGCGAGAGGATAGGGCCAAGGCCAGATTCTTGTCCGACCCGAGGGCTATCCGCCTAAGGCCAAGAGGAGCGGTCCCAACCCATCCAGCCGCCTGCTGCTGCGGCATCGAGCACCTCTGGCTGGTCCGGGACCGCGCGTTTTGGTGCGCGGTCGCATTCGAGGAGGTCCAGCCACAGTTCGCGGGTCGGGACGACCAGCGGAGGCGATTCCCACCCATGGCTGAGGTCACGAACGAGACGGATCGCGCCGGTAGGGAGATCGGGGAGCCGAAAAACCGGACTCGCGGTGCAGGTTGACCGCCTGTCGACGTGAAACCCTCGACCCTCAAGCGAACTGAGCAAACCAGCGTCATTCCTGGTGGGGCTCAGCTACAGCCCCTTGCCGCCCAGACTCTTGCGCTTCCTCGGGTTGCGCACGCCGCGCAGCTTCGCGCGCCTGCCTTTGGCCACCGGCGAGCTGTTGGCGCGCTTCCGCCACTTGTAACTCTTGCGATGCTGGGTTTTTGCTTTCATGATTCCACTTCTGCCTTCCGTACCATTTTCCGAAGAACGAAACATCGTATGAGATGACGCCTCGGCGCGGCAAGAGGAATCACGCTTTCGCATCCCGAATGGGCGCACGACATAGTTTGCACGAGCAAGGGTTCTAATATTACCGTAGCCGTTCAGATTTCCGAATAATCCGCCGCTTCCACACGCAATCTGGGGAGGACAGCGAAAATGGGCAAGGATGCCGCCGAGATCCGCAAGGAATTTCACGCACGTTTGGGCCGGATAGCTCGGGAACTTGCC
>JBKQMU010000325.1:0-20166 GCA_052146555.1 Isosphaeraceae bacterium | reverse complement strand
CCAGCTCGGCGTGCAACGTTTGAAACAATCCGCGCGTGGTCTCCAGTTCAGCGCTCAGTGTTTGGCGCTCGACGTGCAGGGACTCGCGCTGGTGCTGCAACGTCTGCACCTGGCTGAGCGCGCTCTCGAGCTGGGCCTGTTGGGTTTCGCGCTCGTACTGCAACGAGTGCACCAAGCCGCGCATGGTTTCGAGCTCGGTACGCAGCGTATCGCGCTCGGCGTCCGAGGACTCGCGCTGGGCGTGCAGGGAATCGCGCTCTGCTCGCAACGTATGACCTTTGATCTCCAGAGTCTCGATCTCGGCGTCCAGAGTCGCGATCTCGTCGTTCAAGGTCTCGACGTGGGCTTTGAGTGTCTCGATCTGGGTCTTGAGAGTCGCGATCTCGGCCTTCAGGGGCATGCTTTCGTCGTTCAAAGTCTCGACGTGGGTCTTGAGAGTCGCGCTCTCGGCCTTGAGGGTCTCCACCTGGCCTTTGAGAGCTGCACTCTCGGCCTTCAAGGTTTCGACGTGGGCCTTGAGAGTCGCGCTCTCGGCCTTGAGGGTCTCGACCTCTTCGGGAGGCAGGCCAGGCGGGCAATCGCGTAGTCTAGCGAGCTCGGTCTCGAGGTGGTTACTTTCCTGCTTCGAATGTTCCGCTTCAGCGAGCAGCAGGTCGTACTGTTTGCGAGCCTCTTCGAGCTGGCCCGCGAGCGCATTCCGCTCCGAAAGGACTTGCGCACGATCCTGTTCGAGATCCTCGAACCAGCCCCGGAGTCGCTCGCACTCCCGAGCGAACGACGCGCGCAGGCTCTGTTCCGCCTCGGCTTGGCCGTTGGTCACAGCGGGCTTTGGGGGGGCGTTTCCGTTGGGTTCAGGGGTTCTGCAGAAATGGTCGATCAGGCCTTGGCCTGGCGGCTCGGGCAGGGAGAGCGGAGGTAGTTCCTCAGTCTTCTGGACCAGAAACTGGTGTCTGCACTTTTTGCACTCCACCTCTGAACCGGCGTAGGCCCGGCGGATGCTCAGGGTGGCAGAGCAACTGGGACAGTGCATCATCATGCGTTCCGCGCCAGCCCCATGCTCGTCCCAGCTCTTGATGGCCGCCGGGACTTCGGGAACAAGAGCGCGAAACCCGTGTCCGCAATGTTTGCAACGGACCTGGCTGCCGACGTAACTGTACTTGACGTTCAGGGCGGCCAGGCAGCTCGGACAGACTGTCGCGAAGTGTGTGAGCGTCTTGTACATGGGCGAACTTTCGCGGAGGTGCAACACGGGAATGTCATCACGAGCGTCGTAACGCCAAGCTAGCTGCAGTACCCGCAAAAACAATCTTTTCAGGAACGCAAGAAAAATGCAACCACCAAGCCAAGCGCCTGGCCTGCCCGGTGATTTCTGACAACACGTAGAATTGATACAACCCTAGTGTGATAAGTGGCCCGCGCCTTAGCGAAAATTGCGTAAAGTTTCAGCGGAATTCAGTAGCCACAGAGGGTCCGAAATCCGGGACCGCAAAGGCTGGACGGCCGTAAACGTGGCGACTCCAAGCAATTATTCGGGCAAGCTTGGGGCGGCCACTGCATTTCGCTGAGACTTTACCAATCGCTAAATCTTGCGCCTAACGACGCCTGGCGCGAGATCTGCCGCGATGTGTGAAGCTGGGTAAGAGTCAAGGCGGTATGTGGTCCAGCAGACGAGGCGACTTAAGCTGCGGTGGGTGGGCAAGCTTGGGGAATCGAAGGCAATCAACAAAAAAACCGCGACAGCCTGGATTATGCCAGGTCGCGGTTTTCTTGAAGGCTGGATGGAACTGGGCGGGCAGGTGCTTCAGGCTGTCTGGACACGAGGCGAGAACCGTTTTCGAGCCACCAGTCCGACCACGATGGCCGACCAGAGGGCCAGCGACAGCGGCTCAGGGGTGGAAACGGCTCCGGAGCCTGCTGCGTCGCTACTATTGCTGCTTCCGCTGCTGCTGCTGCTGCTGCTGATTGCCGGGGTCGCGGACGATGAGCTGGGAGGAGTCGTGGGCGCGAATGCGAATCCCGGCGTCAAAACGCTGAGTGTGGGAGGAGTGCTGGCCATGGCTGAATTGATGCTCAACGTCAGGGGGATCGAGGTTCCGGCCTTCAGTCCCGTGCCGAAGAAGTCGAGGCCCAGTTGCTGCACGGGATTGCCTGACGCGTCTTTCGTGTTGAGCAATGCCACTACGAGTTGCTTGGGGTCAAACCCCGTCGAGTTGGCCGAAACGGTGATCGGGCTGCCCAGGCTGCCGTCTGCCAGCGTGGGCGGAACGATTTCGCCGGCCGGTGAGACGGCGATCACGACCTGAGGCACCGTGCTTGTGGGATCGGCCGGCGGCAGGCTGGTCGAGGCAACCAGGGGGGACGAGGTCCACTGGACCGTCTGCGTCGGAGTCCCGGACGTCGTCGAGGCGGCGGCGACGATGGGTGATGTGCCGAGGCCCAGTGCCAACAGCATCCCCAGCGTCGTCATGGGTGTGGGGTAGCGAAGCATCACGGCAAGTATCCTCCTTGAACTCTGCCAGAAACTCGCATCGTGCCGATCGCGATGGTCTCGAAGGTTCACGAAGTGGACCGCGCCTGGGTCCTGACCATCTCGCTCCAGGTCGCTCTACGCGGGAGCTCTGTCAGAAGGGGGAAATCTCAGCAGAAAGCTCCAGATACATGAGGGCCGCATTGTGCAAGGAAGCAAGTAGGGGGTCAACCCCGAAAATCAGCAGCCATCCACAGTGCATGCGTGTGGTCGTGGTGGCGTCGCCGCTTGATGCACGCGGACAATCGTGCCTAGGGCTGTACTGGCTCTCACCCGCGAGGGAGAACGGATAGAATCGGTGTTGGTTGAGATTCGGACGTTTCGCGACCGGGGCTGCTGGAAGGGAGGTCCTGGTGTATCTGGGCGACTGGCTGGCGCGTCGGGCCATGCTGACTCCCGATCAGGTCGCGCTTGTGGATGCGGCCGCAACAAAGGGGGCGATCACGTACCGCCAGTGGAACGCAACCGCGAACCGGACGGCCTGGCTGCTTCGCGAGCTTCAGGTCGTCAAAGGGGACCGTGTGGCCATCCTGGCCGCCAACTGCGTGGAATATCTGGACCTCTGGTTTGCCTGCGGCAAACTTGGTGCGATCTTGCAGACCCTCAACTGGCGGCTCACGTCGCATGAGCTGGGTGTGCTGGTCGAGGAGGTCCAGCCGCGCGTCATCGTGTACGGACGCGAATTTGCCAGCGCCGTCAGGCAGATTCGGTCGACTGGCAAAATCACTTTGACCGGACTGGCGCTCGATGCCTCGGCCCGCGCTGCGGCGGACGACCACAGTCTCGACGAGCGGGACCGCTGCGCTCCTCTGGCCGTATCGCCGCTCGAAATGGAGTCGGACGATCCCTGGGTCCTTTGCTACACGGGGGGTACGACCGGTTCACCAAAGGCCGCCATCCTGACGCACGGAAACATCGCATGGAACGCCATCAACACGGTCGCGAGTTGGGGGCTTCGGCCCGACGATGTGGCGGTTCTGAATGCCCCCATGTTCCACACCGGGGGCCTGAACGTCTTCACGGCGCCCTTGGTTCACATCGGCGGCGCGTCGATCGTTTGCCGGGGCTTCGATCCCGACCAGGTCTACGACCTGCTTCAGGATGCGAATGTGACGCTGCTCTTCGGCGTGCCGACCATGTTCCTGGCGCTCCAGCAGCATCCGAGGTGGGCGTCGGCCGATTTTTCGCGGCTGCGGCTGGTCATCAGCGGGGGCTCGCCCTGCCCGCCGGCGATTTTCGAGCGGTTCTGGGAGCGCGGAATTCCGTTTAAGAGCGGCTACGGACTCACGGAAGCCGGTCCCAACACGTTCTGGCTCCCCGACCAGGACGTCAAGCGGAAAGCTGGCTCGGTGGGTTTCCCCCTGTTTCACGTCGACGTCAAGATCGTCGACGGCCAGGGAGAAACATGCCCGCCCGACCAGGTGGGTGAGCTCTTGATCCGCGGCCCCCACGTGTGTGCCGGCTACTGGAACCGTCGTGAAGAGTCAACGCGGATGCTGGAGGACGGCTGGCTGCACACCGGCGACCTCGCCCGCTGCGATGCTGAGGGTTACCACACCATCGTCGGCAGGCTCAAAGACGTGATTATCTCCGGGGGGGAGAATATCTATCCCGCCGAGGTGGAAGCAGTTCTCGGGCTCCATCCGGCCGTCGCCGAGATCGCCCTAATCGGAGTTCCGGACGAGAAATGGGGCCAGACCCCGCTGGCACTGGTCGTACCCAAACCGGGACAGCGGCCGACGCTGGAGGATCTGCAGGCCGGTTGCGCAGGGCGGTTGGCGCGGTATAAGCTTCCCAGGAATATGGTCCTGCTCGATGCTCTGCCCAGGACCGCCGCAGGCAAGATCGACAAGGTACAACTGAAGAAAGTGCATGGTGCAACGTGACAGATCAATCCGCTACTGCAGCCACGATCCCGCTTCATTACCTCGATCATCCCGGAGGAGAGCCGGCCTTGCTGTTTCTGCCCGGGCTCACGGCCATTGCGCCCATTTTCGAGGACCTGATCAACGCCGGGCTGAGCCCTCGTTTTCGGTCGCTTGCCCTGGACCTCCGCGGCCGGGGCAAGAGTGAGGCCCCTCCCGCCGGCTCGAGTCCGGCCACACCGGCCGCCAATTACACGATGGCCGACCACGCCGCCGATGTCCTGACCCTCCTCGACACCCAGGGTATTGCCCAGGCCGTCCTGATTGGCCATTCTTTTGGAGGCATGCTTGCTCTTTACCTGGCAGCACATCATCCCGACCGCTTCCCCCAGATCGTGGTGCTCGACGCAGCCGTATCGTTGGCCACGCCAGAGGTTCGCAAAGCGCTCGAACCGGCGCTGGCACGTTTAGGCGCCGTGTCGCCTTCGTGGGACGCCTACCTTGAAGCCATCAAGCAACTGCCTTATTTTCAGGGTGTTTGGGAACCAGGCCTGGAACGCTACTTCCAAGAATACGTGGAAATACATTCCGACGGCAGCGTTACTCAGCGCGTCAACCGCGAGGGGATCCTGGCCGCCGTCGAAGGGCTCTTGGCGGAAGACTGGCCTGCCATCCTCCAGGGTGTCGGCCAGCCCGTGCTCTTGATCAATGCGGTTGATTCGTTCGGCCCGGCTGGCTCCAGCCCACTCTTGCCTCGCGACGGGGCGCTGGCCACGGTCGCGAAACTCGCAAGCGGCCATTACTTGGCGGTTTCCGGCAACCATATCACGATGATCTTCGGTTCCCACGCCCATCGCGTGGCCGAGGCGATTGGTGACTTTCTGGCCAATGAACCGGAACCAAGCAACCCCGCCTTGGGCGCGAGGGACGAGCCGACGAGTGAATAGGGCGAGAGGCAGCGTCGTCTAGGAGACGGGTGACTGTATGCTCGAAGCGCCTCCCAGCGTGCAAATACTCGACGAGGTCTTAGTCAAGCGCGCGCGGGAACGAGACCCGGCCGCGCGTGAAGAGCTATTCCAGCGCTATCGGATTGACGCCTACCGGGTTGCGTTTCGACTCCTGGGCCACGAGCAAGATGCGCTCGACGTCGTCCAGGAGGGACTCATCAAGGCTTTTTCAGGACTACAGGACTTTGACGGTCGCAGCGGGTTCCGTTACTGGTTCTTGCGGATCGTCGCCAACACGGCCCTGGACTGGGGGCGCCGGCGCAACCGACGGCGCGCCCAGCACCTTGTTGATGCCACCGACGGAGTTCCCGATGTGGCTTTCCACGACGACCCGGCCCGGCGGTTGCATCAGCAAGACCTGCGGCAGGCTCTCGACAAAGCTTTGAGTCGCCTAAGTCCGAAAATCCGTACGACGTTCATCCTTTTTGCCGAGCTGGGTTTGAGTTACAAAGAAATTGCCGAGACGCAAGGGATCCCGATCGGAACGGTCATGAGCCGCATCAACACCGCTCGCGAGAAACTCCAGCAGTTTCTCGATTGGGACAGGCTCAAGGGCTCTGCCTGAGCCAGGGTCGCGGTCGTTGTGGTGAAGTTAGTAAGCCGTTCTCTGCAATCAACCGAAAACGCGGAGGAATGTCCTTCAGGACACCGGGTTCAGGTTGGGAAGGCGCTCAAGGATGACCTCCCGCGAACGAACCTGTGAGGAAGATTGACAATGCGATGCGATGAAGTGACGCGTAAACTGGAGGCCCATGGCGGCAGCCGCGATGATCAGGCCGTGGCTGACCATCTGGCCGTCTGCCAGGCGTGTGCCAGGAGGGCGCTCCAGGCGGATCGTTTGCAGTGGCTCTGGGATGCGACTTGCGCCCCCGAGCCGACTACCGAAACCTGGGAGGGGCTATGGAGTTCCGTCACGACGCGGCTGGATCAGACGGATCTGGCCAAGCGTGATCGACCTTGGCCCAACCGAGTAACCGTGACGGCTGCTCCCGCACGCCCGAGGCAAGATCGGCTGGCCGGCCGCAGCAGGAGTCGCCGGGCCCTGCTGCCTGTGTTGATCCTTTCCCAGGTGGCCGCCATCCTGCTTGCACTTGGCTGGTACTTTCACGTCCGACCGACGGCTCCCGAGCCTCCTCTTGCGCTGGGGCCTGACCTGGTCATCGATATCGAGGAAGGCCAGGTGCCGCTGGTCCGCTTGAACGGCTCGACATCCGAAATCTCGGATCTTTCGTCGCTCCAGTCGTATAACGGCGAGGATCCCTGGCTGGTCTTTCTCAACGACGTAGAGTCGGCGAGTACCGCAGTCGTCATGACGGAGTGACAGACGTGCCCACCAGGTCTCTGGGACGAACCAGCTTCCGGACGGGGCTGAAACTGGCCTTACTAGCGCTGGTTCTCGGTCGGATGCCTGGTTCCGGGATGGCGATCGACGACCCGCTTCACGTCTCGGTCGCGCCTTCCGCGTCGCTCTCGCCCCCCAGCCTGAAAAGCACGGCCGACGAAAAGGCCCGGCAGGTCACCTTGTTTGCAATCCGCGCGATTCCCGGTTCGAAGGAACTGGATCCCCGGCTCGAAACGGTCCAGGGACAGTTATGTAAGGCATTACCTGGCTATGGCTTCAGGTTGTTGGACGTGGAGAGCAAGAGGATCGAGGCCAGCCAGTCGGTCACCTGTAACCTAGGCAATGGCACCAAGGCAGAGGCCATTTTGGTGCGGCCATTCGACGAGAACGGTAAGGTTCTGTTGCGCTGCAGCGTGTTCCAGAAGGGGACGCGGGAGTTCTCGGCCCTGTTCAAAACACCTGCCAACCAACTCTTCTTTTATGAGCAAACACTCGGTGACGGTACGCGGGTGCTGATCGGTGTCGGATCGCGTGACGCCATGAAGATTGATGGTTCGCACGGGACCGCGCGAAGCGCGAAATCTGAGGGTCCTGAGCGGGAGCAGCACTAGGATTGTGCCGGCGTTAGGGGTGCAGCGAACACGCCCGGCATGGTCGCACTGACCAACCGAAGAAGCCCGGTCTTGCCATTCCTCGGAAGAGAGAGACAGGGCCTTCCCTGGCCCTATGGCCCGCCAGCCGCGAATCCGTCCCTGGACGCGACCGCTCGATTGGGGCCTGGGGACTCGGTCGTCCTTGACCGGGCCGGCTTCCCGCCGACGGGGTAGATATCGGCGATCCCTCGTTCTGAACTGGAGAGTTTCTCAGGCGGAAGGTCATGCTGCGCTGCGATCGGGGCAGCACGGATTGCTATCGCGCTTCCGCGCGTGCAAAGCATGAGGGTACAAGCGGCCCAGTCAGCCAGGCCCCAACTTGAGTGCTCACGCCACGGTGATCGAGCTGTCGAGATAAACGTCCTGGATGGCGTTGAGGAGCTTCACGCCCTCGGCCATCGGCCGCTGGAAGGCCTTGCGGCCGGAGATCAATCCCATGCCGCCAGCACGCTTGTTGATGACCGCGGTCTTGACGGCCTCGGCCATGTCGTTCTTGCCGCTGGCGCCGCCGGAGTTGATCAAACCAGCGCGGCCCATGTAGCAGTTGGCAATCTGATAGCGGGTCAGGTCGATCGGGTGGTCCGAGGCAAGCTCGGTATACATCCGCTCGTCGAGTTTTCCGTAGCTCGAGCCGCCCATGTTCAGCGCCTTGAAGCCTCCGTTGTTCTCGGGCAGCTTCTGCTTGATGATGTCGGCCTGAATGGTGACGCCCAGGTGGTTGGCCTGGCCGGTCAGGTCGGCGGCGACGTGGTAGTCCTTGTCTTTCTTGAACGCGT
Organism: Isosphaeraceae bacterium; assembly: GCA_052146555.1. GTDB lineage: Bacteria > Planctomycetota > Planctomycetia > Isosphaerales > Isosphaeraceae > Aquisphaera. The sequence continues at coordinate 11,996 of JBKQMU010000325.1, read as the reverse complement.
TGTTGCGCAAATAGCACCACAGCACGGTGGCCATTCCCAGCTCGTGAGCCTGCGCGAACGCCCCGGCGATCTCGACGATCTGACGCGTGCTCTGTTCCGAGCCGAAGTAGATCGTCGCGCCAATGGCCGCGGCACCCATGTCGTAGGCTTCCTTGACGGTGCCGAAGAGAACCTGATTCGCCTGGTTCGGGAAGGTCAAAAGCTCGTTGTGGTTGATCTTCACCAAAAACGGGATCTTGTGGGCGTACTTGCGAGCGACAGTGCCCAGCACGCCATAGGTGCTGGCAACGGCGTTGCAGCCCCCTTCGATCGCCAATTTGACGATCTGCTCGGGGTCAAAATAGGCGGGGTTCTTGGCGAAACTTGCACCGCCCGAATGTTCGATGCCCTGATCGACGGGAAGGATGGAGAGGAAACCAGTCCCGGCCAGACGGCCCGTGCTGAACATCCGCTGAAGGTTGCTGAGAACCCGGAGGTTGCGATCGGTGGGAGCGAAGATGCGATCGACAAAGTCCGGGCCAGGCAAATGCAGCGACTCCTTGGGAATCGTCTTGCAGACGTGTTTGAGCAGACTTTCGGCCTCGGCTCCTAGCAGCTCGCCTATGTGGGTCGCCATGGTTGGAGACTCTCTAGTGTACGGTCATCCGCGGCGGTCTCTCGTCTGAGCGGCCGGCGCCAGCGTGACCATGTTCTTAATGGATGCGATCAAGCGTGTCCTGCGTCTTGACGATCCGGATTCTGACCTCGGGACGAGAGGACCCGGAAACGGCCGCAGGGAACGTTCGCTTCCGGGAGAACGTCCCGACCCGACCCGGTGACCAAGGCACTGGTTACGCGGTAACGATCGGGTCGAGCTTCAATCATAGAGTTCCCGGAGCCGGTTCGCAATAATCCCGACCGCCGGGCTTGCGCGCTAAAATGAGGCGGTAAGGACGAACTCTTGGCCCCTTGGCACGAAGCGAGGATTTTGCCGATGTCTCCAGACACCACGAACAGGTGCACTAGCGCGACCCTCTTGCTGAGCAAGGGGCTCTCTCCCGGCAAGCTGCGCGGACTTCAGCGCATCAGCGACCCTGAGGGCACGCTGACGATGCTGGCCCTGGACCAGAACAGCTCCGTGATCGAGATGGCAACGCAAGCCCTGCACCGTCAGGGAGAGAGGCGCGATCCCACCTATGAGGAGATCGTCGAAGCCAAGGTCGAGCTGACGCGAAACCTGGCGCCGGCCGCTTCCGCGGTGCTGATCGACGCCTATTACGGAGCCTGGTCCGCGGTCGCCTCGCAGGCCATTCCCGCCGCCACCGGTCTTCTGGTCCGCTACGAGATGTCCGGCAGCCCCAAGAACAAAGTCGGCGCCCCCATGGGATGTGTCGAGCCGGGCTGGAGTGTCGCCAAGATCAAGCGGATGGGCGCTGACGCCGTGAAGCTTCTGGCCCAGTTTGAGCCCAACGAACCGATCTCCGCGGAGCACCAGTTCCAGCTCGTTTCGCACGTCTACCGGGAATGTCAAGAGCACGACATCCTGATGCTCTTGGAGACCATCCCGTTTCCCTTCGGCGGCCAGAAGAAGACTGATGGCGGCTATCTTGACCGCAAGGCCCAATCAATCATTGAGGCGGCCCGGCAGCTCAGCCCCTTTTGCGATATTTACAAATCCGAGTTTCCCGGCACGCTAGGGCGCGAATCCGTCGGCCAGCTCGAGGACAACCTGCATGCCCTCGACGCCGCTAGCGAGCGCCCCTGGGTGCTGCTCTCGGCGGGAGTTGACTATCCCGACTACGTGCAGCAGGTCGAGATGGCCCTCGACGTCGGCGCTTCAGGAACTCTCGGAGGCCGGTCCTTCTGGAAAGAGTACTTCCTGCAAGAAACGCCCCAGGCCCGCAGCCAGTTCGCCGCGACGACCGCCCGCCAACGTCTCGAAAGCGTACGCGACATGGTCCGGTCCCGGGCGACCCCATGGTTTGCCCGTTACGGGTTTACCGCTTCTGAGCTCACCACGATTCGGGCTGCCGAAGGATGGCACGCGCGGTATGCCGGGCGCGGACCTGCGCCTGAGCCACCGGCCGCCCGAGCGACTGTCCCGGACGAGGTTTACTGAGGTCACGCCGAGGGCCCGGCCCGAGCGTTACGCGGTCTGCTCCGGCCCGAGCGTCACGCGGTCTGCTCCGGCCCGAGCGTCATGCGGTCTGCTCCAGCCCCAGTGTCACGCGGTCTGCTCCAGCCCGAGTGTCACGCGGGCGGTCTCGCCCGAGTGTCACGCGCTGGGTCTTACCGGCCGGTGAAGCCCTTGCGCTCGACGTTCCCCGCCGGCGGACGATACGGATTCTTGGGGGGCTTGGGCGGCTTGGCATTGGGGTCGGGGGGCGGCACGAACGTCGGCCGCGCGCCGGTCTTCTTGTCGAGCATCTGGACGATCTGAGGACCGATCACCTGAACCCCGCCATTCTTGGGGTTGACCCGCACGGCCTCGGCCTGCATGGGAGAGCCTGCCTGGCCTAGTCCGTCCTGCTGGACGACCTGAACCAGCCGCCCCTCCTCGCCGTTGGCATAGATCAGATCGCTCAGAGAATCATAGGTGATCACGTCGCCCTGGATCATGGTATCGCTGGTGGAGGCCGAGGCGTCCCACGCCTTCAGAAAGTTCCGCGCCGGAGTGTTCTGCGTCGATCCCGGCGAAGGTGGTTCGGTGACCACGCGCATCGTTTGAGATGAGAGAAAATAGGCATCGGGAGGAAGCTTGTCATAGTTGACGGTCGTGGTCTCGTTCCGCACCGCGCAGCGAGCGGTCTGGACATCGCCGAAGAACTCGGCCCACCGGGTGGCCGTCTGGTCGGTCGCCTTACCGGTTCCGAACCGGCCTTTCATCTCCCGAGCGAATGCGATCTGCGTCAGCACGAGGACCGGCTTCTTGCTCTTGTCACTGGTCCCACTCGGGGTCCTGTCCTGTGTCCTGTCCTGGCCGCCGGGACGGTCGCCGGGCTTTCCGGAGGTCGGCCGGATGGGCCGGCCGGTGGCCACCGGAATTGCGCTACCAGGGCCGTTCTGTTGCTGGGAGCCATCGTCGAGATCGTACAGATAGGCCATGCCGCGGCAAGGGACCTGGAAATCACCGGTTCTGCGGTCGTAGACGAGGTGCTCGCCCATGAGCCGCTGTAAACTGCGCAGAACCGGCCGATCGGGATCGACCTTGCGGCTGATGGCGACCGCGTTGCCGACCAAGTCGATCAAGGTCAGGTCGGGTTTGGGCTTCTCCTCCTCCGTCTTTCCTTGCCCGTCGACAGCCTTGGCCTTGCCCCCGTTCTTGCGGCTATTCGCCTGGCTCATCTTGCCCAGCTCCGCCAGGGGAATCGGCTGGTCGGTATAGGTTGTCATGAGCTTCGTGCATCGAAGCAAGCCGTCTTCCATCTCGGCGCGGACGTTCTTGAAGAACTCGGCCTTGGCGGCCGGCCGACCATCAGGATCAACTGACCGGCCGTGAAAGAGCATCTTCTCGCCCCAGGTGATCACCAGTGGAACCTTCTCCGCAAGCGGCTTGCCGGCGCGCATGCCCCGCTTCGGCTTGATCGTGACCTCGCCGGCTGGCTTGGAGGATGGCCGCTTGCCGGCTCGATCGGCGGCCGGGGAATCGTCTGGATCATTCGGATCGTCCGGATCATCCGGATCGGCCTTTTCCGCTTTTTCGGTCGTCTCGGTGCGGTCGGAGAGTAGGCTGCGGGCGGTCATCTGCACCAGCTTGCCCGGGCCGTAGGTCCAGGCCTCATCGGTTTTCTGGTTAACTCCGATGGTCTCGCCTTCGACGGTCATGTCTTCGGTGATGACCTTGGCGTGGGGTCGTAGGGGCATCGGAGCCGAGGCCGGTTTCACGCCCCGGCGCGGGTCGCGATCATAGAGGTTGAAAATGGCCTGGCCCGGACCGTCGTTGCGGAGCACGAGCGTCTCGCCGTAAGCGTCTTGCCCCTTGGTCTTGCCGGGTTCGGGGTCCTGGTGCATGCTCACCGTGCCGAAGAGACGCAGGTCGCGAACCTCGTAGTTGTCGTCGGAGTCGCCGGGCGTCGACCCGGCCGGGCGCGAGGTCGCCGACGAAGATGAGGATGCAGACGAAGTCGAGGATCGCGAGCTCTTACTGGCGGTCCCCCGCGGCTTGCCATCACCCTTGTTCGCGGTGGTGACGATATTGGCCTCGACCCGGTTGGCCATAGCGACCATGTTGGGCTCGGCCGGCTTTTCCTTCTGATCCTTTTGATCATTCTGAGCGGTCTGGGCATCTTGACCGTCGGCCCCAGCGACGGCGGCTGGATCTGGTTCGGCACCGGTGCCCGGCTGGGCCGCATTTCCCGCGGCGGAAGGCGCGGCCTGAGCCGTGATAGTGCGGGAAGTCGCAGGCGAAGACTCTTCGATGAAATAGGCATCGAGAACGTCGCGGGCGGTCATGTGCTTCGACGGGGCCACCAGGTGGGCGTCGCGTAGGGCCAGCAGCCGCTTGATCCGGAAATTGCCCCCTTTCGCATTCGATCCGGCGTCTCTTTGCTCGTTCCTCGACGACTGCGCTGACGTGCTCGTGGTCGTCTTTTCGCTCTCCGGCACAGGCTCGAGCCAAGCGGTGATGAGCTCGACGGAATCAAGGCTGGCCTCTTTGACGCGGTCGAAGACCTTGGGGCGACCCTTCAGGACGATCCGCCGTTCGACGAGCTTCTTGTCCGGTCCAAGCAGGTTCCTGACCAGAAGCAAGTCTTGCCAGACGGCGGTGCGGTCGGGCGGAACGTTCATGAGCGGGTTATCGGCCTGGGTGGGAACGGGACGCGTTTCCAGGAGGCCGGGACCGTAGGCGGTGAGGTTGGACGTCTCCATGCCGCCGCCGCTGTCCTCCATGGTGGCGTCGACCGCCCAGACGTGCGTGACCGACTGGGGCTTGCGGACGACGGGCCCATCCGGCCCTTCGGGACGTTCCTCGGTGAAATCGTATTTTTCGATCATGATTTTACGAGTCGCGTCACCGTGTGCGAGGGTCAGGCTCTGGCCCGGCCCGGTCACCTTGTGGATCAGCTCGTTCATCCGGATCTTCAGCCCCTCGGCGGGGAGCTGGACCCAGACCGCATGGCCGGTGGCCTTGAGCCGCTGCAGGGTCAGGTCGCCAAGAGCTCCCTTATCCTCGGGCTTGTCGTCGGTCTGCGAACCAGGGCTCTCGGCCGCCTGGCTTCTGTCGGTCGCGGCGAGTGTCGGTCCCTGGGCGCTCGACTGTCCCTGGTCAGAAGTTTGCCCTCGGCGAGTGGTCTGTCCCTCTCCGATAACCTCGGCCTGGCTAGCGGTCGCCGCCCCTCCGGTGGACGATCCCGGGCCGGTCGTCTGCCCCTGAGCTCCCCGTTCGGAGGCGGTCTTGTCGGCCTGAACCAGCGTCAGGTCGAGGTTGTCGCAATTGAGCTGAGCGGGGAGCTTGGAAAGCTGGCCGCGGCGGACGACCACGTTGCGTTCGAAGTGGACGAGCGTGGGCGCCGGGGCCGGCGGGCCCTCCTTGACCGGCAGTCGAGGCTCGGGAAAGCTTGCGAGCATGTGCCCGTCGCAGCGCAAGTCCAGGGGCACGGGCTCGGGAGCGGCCTGGTCCGCCTTCACGGTGCTCTCTGCGCCGGTCTTGTCGCTGGCCTGGGCTTTGATTTCAAGCGAGTCGTTGCCGCTCTTGGAGGTCTTGGTCTTCCCCGAGTCGGGCAAGATGCCGGACTTGCCCACGTCCTTGAAGATCACGTAAACGTTCTCGTTGAGCTGAGCATTCTGGGCCCCTTCGAATCCCGAGGAGTGGCCGCCGGGCTGCTGGGGCGACTTGGGGCGAAGCTGAATGAGCATGCCGCGGCCGGTGATGCGGGTGTCATGATCGACGATGAGCACGTCGTTGTCGCTTTTGATCTGAAGCTTGCTCTCGTCGTATTCGACCCGTCTCAAGGGACCGATGACCAAGTCGTCGGTCTGGTCACGAGAGGTCCCGTGGTCGTCGCGGATCATCACGTTGCCGATGAGCTGGGCGTACTTCACGACTAGGGGCTCGGCATCCGGCCTCATGTTCAGCGAGAACGGATGGTTGAAGTCGATGATCCCTTCGTCGGCGGTCACGGTCTTGGTGTTCTTGCCGTCGCGAGACCTCCAGATGATGGCCACGGGTGTCAGAATGATGCGTTTGCCGTCATAGCGGACGCCGTCTTGCTCGATGATCCGCTCGTCTTTTTGGGAGTACATCCAGAAGCCGCGCTCGCTATTGTAATAACGTTCCGGCAGGTCGTCTCGGGCGGCCCAGTGGTCCGCCCCGAAAGCCTCACGAGCGCGGAGGGCGGCCTCTTTCTTGGACGTCGAGTCATGAACCGCGAAGGCGATATTCTCGACCTTGCGCGCCGCCGAGAGCCGCGTCACGACTGCCGAGAAGGCGCGCACGAATCCTAGGTAAGACCCTAGAAGTAGTGCCAGCACCGTAATCATCTTGACGAATTTCTTGACCACCAGACCGTTTCCGTGACGTCGTCAGCGACCATTTCGGACCGAGACAGAACCGGTTCGTCGTCGGACTCGCGGCGTTCACATCCGTAGCAAAGCCGCATCAAAGCGGGTCAGAGAGCTGGCACCTGATAGGGTCCGCAAAGCTCGTGCCATGACCCCTGAACCTTGAGTATCAGTTCGATCACCTCGCGGACCGCTCCCCGGCCGCCCGCGGCTTGCGTCACCAGAAGTGCACAATCCCGAACTTCCGGCACTGCGTCGCCGGGACAGGCCGAAAGACCGACAGCGCGCAACACGGGAAGATCGACCAGGTCGTCGCCCACGAAGCAGACCTGGCGCGGCTCCAGGTGCAGATCCCGCAACATCTCCTCGAGCGCAGCGCCCTTGTCGGAGAGGCCCTGGGCCACGTAGGAAATACCGAGTTCGACGGCCCGCCGCGAGACCACTTCGGCCCTCCGTCCCGTTAAGATCGCCGATCGCTTGCCAGCGCGATGCCAGAGCGAATAACCCAGGCCGTCCCGGACATGAAAATGCTTCGTCTCCACGCCCTGATCGTCCAGAGCGATGACCCCGTCGGTAAGCACGCCATCGACGTCGACCGCCAGCAGGTCGATCGCGGCGCACCGGTCGGTCAGGTCGGCCGAGGACCCTGAAGCCATGCCCGTCACTCCTCGAACTCAGCAGGAGCCAGACCGATCAGGTCGGTCACGTCGATCAGCCCGACGAGATGATTGCTCCGGTCCACGACCGGCAGTTCGCTGATCCTGTGCGTCTTCAAGAGCTCGACGGCATCGGCAAGCATCGCCCCGACGCGAACCCGCTTGGGATCGACGGTCATGATCTCGCCAATGGGCCGGTCGAGGTCGGACTCGCGACGCTTTTCGAAGAGACGAGCCAGGTCGCTGTCGGTGAAGATGCCCAGAAGATGGGTCTGGTCGTCCTCGATCAGCACCGCGCCTGAGCGGCGCCGGGGACCAGCCAGCCGCACGAAGACCTGACGCACGGTCTCATCCACATGGGCCCGGCGGAGCTGCCGGCCGGTGCGCATAACGTCCTCAACCCGACTTAGCTTACGGCCCAGACTTCCGGCCGGATGGTAGAGGGCGAAATCTTCGGGTGAAAAGGCACGCATCCGGCTCACCAAGAGGGCCAGGGCATCACCCACCGCCATCAGTGCGGTGGTGCTGGCCGACGGTGCCAGACCCAAGGGACAAGCCTCCTCGATCGGCCCGATGGCCACGCAGAGATCGGCTGCCTGACCAAGCGAGCTGGTGCTGCGCTCGGTGATCGCCACCAGAGCAGCGCCCAGCCGGCGGAGGGCCGGGATCAGCCGCAAAACCTCTTCGGTCTCGCCGCTCTGGGACAGGGCAATGACGACATCATCGGCCCGGATCCGCCCGAGATCGCCATGCACCGCCTCGGCCGGATGGAGCGGAAAGGCCCTCGTGCCGGTCGAGGCCAAGGTCGCCGCCAGCTTCTGGCCGACAAGCCCTGCCTTGCCCATGCCCGTGACGATCACGCTGCCGGAACAGCGATACACCAGGTCGGCCGCCTGGGCGATCGCCGGATCCAGGCGCTCACGCACCCGCTGCAGCGCTTCGGCCTCGATTCGCAACACGTTCCGCGCAAACGCGACACCCTCGACCTCGCTTTCCAAGGCCAAGGACGCGTCTGTAATCATTGCCATCGTGGGCCTCCCTGCCCCGTAAGGCAACTCGCCCCAACCGGCATTGCTGGCCACACCGGCAGGCGCCGGAACCATATCCCAACCCCGATGATCCGTCAACGTAAAGCGCGCCAATTCACGGACTCCCACCCTGCGGGCTCATTCCGCTCACCTTATCGGCAATTCTCTCGGCCCGGGTTTGGAGACCTTAAGAAATCTGTGGGAACCAAGGGGTTCTGTGAATGTGGGCGGTTCGCGACGAAAGTTTGGGTCATAAGGTCTCGGGCGGTTCTTCGCAGAACTTCCACAGGTGCATTCATTACTCTTGGTCTGCCCTGGATGTCGCACCCTCCCTCCGGCTGTGGCAGCCTGTTCATGCACTTGTACGGGCATCTATAATGCTACAGTGCACTTCTGCCCTGAGGCCCGTTCAAGCTGTCGACGTTCGGGCCGAAGTCCAAGGAGATCCCCTATGTCCCGGCGCCTTCTGGTTGCTGCTCTTGGAAGCGCAGTTGTTGCCGGCCTGGTGGCCATCGGTCAGGCTTCGAAGCAGACGGAGAACCGGTCGGCGCAGGCCGCGGCTGCGGAATCGCAGCAAGATGGCGGCACGGCCAAGGATCAGGCCAGCGGCGACAAAGATCAATCCCATCCTGGAGGGAAGCCCAAGGAGGTGGGCTCAGACAAAGACAAAGAGAAAGGCAAGGACAAGGATGCGTCAACCGCTACGAAAAAGCCGGCGATCGAGACAGCGACTCTTGGCGGCGGCTGCTTTTGGTGCATGGAGGCTGTCTTCGAGCGCGTGCCGGGGGTGACGTCGGTTGTCTCGGGTTTCGCGGGAGGAACGACGCGCAATCCGACCTACGCGATGGTCTGTACCGGCCTGACCGGTCACGCCGAGGTGGTCCAGATCGCGTACGACCCGGCGAAGGTCAGCTATGAAGATTTGCTTTCCATCTTCTTCGCGGCACACGACCCAACCACTTTGAATCACCAAGAAGACGACTTCGGGACCCAGTATCGCTCGATCATTCTGTATCAGAACAATGCGCAGAAGGAAGCCGCTGAGAAAACGATCAGGGACCTGGTTCGCCGCCATGCCTTCCGCTCGTCCATCGTGACCGAATTGGTCCCGTTTTCCGAGTTCTATCCCGCCGAGCCATACCATCAAGACTACTTCCGCAATCATCCAGGCAGCCCGTACAGCGACATTCACATCGTTCCCAAGCTCAGGAAGCTGAGGCAAAGGCTCAAGTGACGCCCGCCTGGCGATGAGACGGCGGTGCGGCACGAGCTGCTGGCGCTTGGCGGTGCACACGGCCTGGCTGGGCGGCAAGCTCGTGCAAGAATACGGCGAAGCCGTCAAGCCCGTGATTGCCGCGCAAGCCGGCGAGCCCTCGCGGCTTGAGGACCAGAGCCATCAAGGCGATGAGCCCGCGTGGGCCGGCCGGTCGCAGGAGCGGTTTGTGAAGAAAGCATCGCGTGAGAGGAAGTGAGTCAAAGCCGCGCTTCCGGGATCAACATCCTGATCGCGGTCGACAAGTTATTCGGGCGCTTGTGCTGGCGACTCGGCCGGCACGATCTGGAAAGTCAAGATCTCGGGACGGCGGATGACGCGCACGGGAACCTTGACGCCCACGCGTTCTTCCGTCAGCAGCCGGTGCAAGTCGTCGATTCCGCCGACCGGCTGACCATCCATCCCGATGATGACATCGCCTTCCTCGAGTCCGGCCCGATCGGCGGGTCCGCCGGGATCGACCCCCACGACCAGCACTCCGCCCCGGCGCCCTGCGCTTTTTTGATCGCCCGAGCGGGCCGGCGGCGGCACCGTCTGAACGGCGATGCCGATGCGTCCGCGGCGAACCCGTCCGTCCCGGATGAGTCGCCCGGCCACAAATTTGGCCGTGTTGATCGCGATCGCGAAGCAAATGCCCTGGGCCGGCAAGATCATGGCTGTGTTCACGCCGATGACATGCCCGCGCGAATCGACCAGCGGACCTCCCGAATTGCCCGGGTTGAGCGCGGCGTCGGTTTGAAGCACGTCATCGATAAGCCGGCCGGACCCCGCCCGCAGCGATCGACCCAGAGCGCTCACCACCCCGGCAGTGACCGAGCTCTGGAAGCCATAGGGATGTCCAATCGCCAGAGCGAGCTGGCCCACGCGTACCTTCTTCGAATCGCCCAGCGTGGCTGGGATGAGCTCCCCTGCCTGCACGCGAACCACGGCTAGGTCGGTTTCGGGGTCGTCCCCGATCAAGTCAGCCGAGTGTTGGCTGCCGTCGGCCAGCGTCACTTCCAGCCGCTCAGCGCCATGGACCACGTGGCTGTTGGTCAGGATATACCCGCTGGAAGTAAACACGAAGCCCGAGCCGCTGCCCCGGCTTTCCCTCCCGCGCCCAGGCTTGGCGTACCGGGCCTCGATGTGAACGACCGAGGGCCCCACGCGTTCCGCCGCACCCACGACGGCCCGGGAATAGGCATCCAGAAGTAACAGATCATTAGGCTCGGCCGCTTCCGCGAGATCCGCCGCCTGCAAAACATCATCACCGGTACCACCGGCTGTCTCGGTCCAAACTTCGTTCCATCCGACTGTGCTTGCGACCATGGCATTCGTCCTCGATATCTGCATACCTCTACTTGAGGAAGTGTATGCGCCAAGGGAAGGGCAAGGCAAGTCGTGCGGATGCGCGGCGGACGGCGGCAACCATCAACGGGCCGAGGACCAGGGACGGCGGCTGGATTAATCGGGGGCGTGGGATCGCGATCAGGCCCAAGGACGGAGAAAAACCCCGGGGAGTCTCTCCCTGTCGAAAGGTCCTGAATACGACTGGCAGTGTCGCGAGGGGAGCGGCTGGCTCCATAATCTCAAGAAAAAACGTCAGGCCTTTTCAGCGCTGCTCTCTCGGCAAGAGTTCCCAGGCAATCTGCACGCCCAGCGCATCGGCGTACCGCTGCATCGTGGCGAATGTCGGATTCTTGTTTAGCCCGATCTCGAGCTTGTGAACGGCCGCTCGGTCCATTCCGGTACGCTCGGCGATATCCGCCAGGCTCAAGTCCTGGCGCTTCCGCTCAGCCCGAAGTGCAGCGACAAGATCGCTAAACGCGTGCTTGGCCGGACCAGCGTCGCGCAGTTGCTTGGCCTTCTCGTAAGATTCCTGGTCAATCAGGCCACGCTCTTGCAAGGCTCGGAGACTGGGATTGTCGTGGTACAACGCCTCGATTGCGTCATCCCGGTTGATCGGTTCTGAGTTCACGTCGGCTTTGGTATCCCGGGACTTTCGTTGTTTCATGGCCATGATCAAGCTTCCTTATCCTCACTAGGCTCGAAGGCTGTGATCGGGCGGATGGCCGGAGTTTTTTCGTCCACGATCTCGAAAGGCACGACAATAAACCGGCCAGTGTAGGTGTAACCTACAACGAGACAGTGCTCCGGATGTGAGCGGTTGGGCAGGACCCGGGCATTATCATCCAGAAGCACCGATTCGACCTCGTCCTGGTTTAACCCGTGGGCCTGGACCTTCCCTACGTTGCCTTTGGGAGCGTTCGGATCGTCCCAGATCACCAGAGCATCTGACCGTTTGACCTGCGTACACCGATCCCTCTTCGCCATCCCGCAATCCCCAGTTCACAGCAATATAATACTACAATCGGTTCAATCGGTTGGGACGGTCAACCGTTTCCCAAGTGGAACAAACATGCTGCTGGAACTTGGCGTCACTTCGTGTCAGAGCCGAAGAGCGGGGTTTTCCCTTTCACCACATCTTCGGTGATCGCGTAGGTCTGGCCGGGCTGGCGTTCGGGAAGCTCGTACATGATGTCCAGCATCAGGCTTTCCATGACCGAGCGGAGGGCCCGG
>JBKQMU010000324.1:0-8539 GCA_052146555.1 Isosphaeraceae bacterium | reverse complement strand
TCCGCCGCGGCCCGCTGCGGGGACACACCCAGCATGCCCGCGGCAATCAGTCGGTGCTGCGCGGACCACACGTCCCCCCTCGCCGCGACAGCTCGACCGAGGAGATGGCCTCGGACTATCACCGCCGGGGCGAATCATCCGGCTTCGGCAATGGCCTCTGAGCCACTGGCCGCCGGAAGGTTCAGGCCAGGCCTGCGAACCCAATAGGTCGTCGCCTGGGGACTTGACCTCTGCCCTGACTCTTGCCCACCTTCCACTTCCACCCCGCCGGGCCCATCGCACTGCGATTTCAGACGCGGTGCCGGCCCGGCGTTTTCGATTCTGAGCTTGCCGTGATTGGCTGTCCGACCCACTGACCGGATTCGCCCACCGATGCCTCAATAGCCGCCATTTGGTACAATTCTCGAAGAGGTGAGATGAGCCGTGGCTGCTTTCGTTCTCAAGCCCCATGAGGTCGTCTCAATCCTGTTTGGGCTGGGATGAGTGGAGGTTCGGTCGGTTAAGGCGAGCCACGGCAAGTGCATGGAATTCGAGTGGGATGACGAGGAGGCCGCGAGTAACATCACCAAGCACGGCGTCTCTTTTCATGAGGCGGCTACAGTTTTCGGTGATCCGCTCGCTATCACTTTTCTTGATCCTGATCATTCCGATCAAGAAGATCGCTTCCTGACATTCGGCCATTCGTGGGCGGGACTCTTGCTCGTCGTGTCGCATACCGATCGGGGTCAGCTCACTCACATCATTAGTGCCCGCCGGGTCACACGCAAAGAGAGAAAATTCTATGAGGAGGGATAATCCCAGCGCCCCGGACGACGACCCGCGTCCCGAGTACGACCCCTCGGTGCTGAAAGGAGGTGTCCGAGGCAAGTACCTCGAACGCTACCGCGCCGGGACGAATTTGGCGCTCTTGGCTCCCGACGTTCGAGCTGCGTTCCCGACGGATGAAGCGGTCAACCAGGCGCTTCGGTCGCTCATGCATGGCCAGCAATCGCACTGAGGTGGTGCCCGGCGGACCCGGCCGGCAGCTTACCCAGCGGTCAACCCTGCCGTGCACTGCGATTTCAGACGCGGTGCCGGCCCGGCGTTTTCCTTTCTGAGGTGCGGTTCTCGCTGGCCTTGTCCGCTGAGCTTGTTCGCCCGGGAATGCCTCAATAGCCGCTGCTTGCTACAATCCCGTGAAATGAACTTTGAGGTCGTCGGTGGCATCATGGGGGCCGAGACGATCGCAGTCGGCCCGTCAATCCGAGAGCTAAAGCGCCTGCGCCAAGCCCACGGTGGGGATCGCTGGCGAAAACGCAAGGGAATCGCTCGCGTACGCCTCGACGACGGCACGACCCATCACGCAGAAGTCCATTGGTAAGAGGCACACGGCGTTGGCCGCGTCGAAATGAGGATCAAGCGCCTCCTGTCGAGCACGTCGGAAGGGACTCACCATGACACACCGTGACCCGACCGATCAATTTCTTCTCTGCGTAAGCAACGAGTCCTATCCCTCGTCGCTGGAAGTGCGCAAGGTCTATCGTGCGCTTCCCGATCCGGTTGCCGCGTCGCGAGGTTTTGTCCGCGCAATCGACGAGTCGGGCGAGGATTATCCCTATCCGTCAGATTACTTCGTAGTCGTTGAGTTACCCCAGGCAGCCGCTCGCGCGTTTGTTGAGGCATCGTGGGGCTGGAATCCCCCCGCGGCCAATCCAGGAACTATCGGGAACGTGCTCCGTCGCGTTGTTGCACGGATTCATAGTCCAGTCCTCGGGAGAAGCCTGTGAAATCCTTCGCCGTTGTCATTGAGCGCTGTGTCGAGACGGGGCTCTACGTCGGATATGTGCCGGGCTTTCCGGGCGCTCATTCCCAGGGTGAGTCACTCGACGAGCTGCGCGGCAACATGCGCGAGGTGATCGCCATGCTCCTCGAAGATGGCGAGCCCTCGCTGGAGGCCGAGTTCGTGGGCGTCGAATCGGTCGAGGTGAGCTGAGCCGTGGCTGTTCCCGTTCTCAAGCCCCATGAGGTCGTTTCGATCTTGATAGGATTAGGGTTCGTTGAGGTCCGGCAGCGCGGTTCGCATAAACAATATCGTCACGTCGATGGCCGAGGGACAACCGTGCCCTTTCACAAAGGCAGGGATATCGCGCCGTCGCTTCTCCACAAAATTGCCGCAGACATTGGTATGACCGCGGAGGAGTTCGTGCGTTTTCGGTGATCACGCTGGGGCGGCCCTCGGATCAGCTACGGCTCGCCACGGCGCCACCGGTCAGCTTGGTTGCGTTCCCACCGGCCATTTGGCCAAGACCTTGGCCCCCGCACACGCCGCGGGTTATCCTGGAATCATGGTCACTCCTCCAGAGTCGCGGGCCACACGCTCCAATCGGGTTTCTCTTCCTGGTTCCTCGCGGCTCCGATACTGGACGGTGCGCGGCCTGGTGCTGCTGGTTCTCACGCTGCTGGGGTGTATCGCGGTGCTCTACGCGCTTCAAGACCAAATGATCTTTCCCGGAGCGGCCACGCAAGGATCGCCTGAGTCACGCGTCCGGCCGCAGACCGGCTGCGAGCTTTTGCAGCTTGCGAGTAATAGTGGCCAGCGCGTGGTGGCCCTTTACGGGCCGGCCCTCTTGCCTGACGGGCGGCCGCATCCCGAGCCCCGGTCGTGCCCCGCCCTGCTCTATTTTTACGGCAACGCCATGTGCCTGGCCTATGCCGAGAACGAATTCGAGCGGTTTCGCCGCCTAGGCGCGAACGTCTTGATTCCCGACTATCTCGGTTATGGCCAGAGTGGCGGCAAGGCCTCGGAATCGGGCTGCCGCGAGACGGCCGAGACCGCGCTACAGGCGCTTCGCGACCGCGGCTTTGCCGCCGGACGGATCATCGCCTGCGGCTGGTCGCTGGGGGGTGCGGTGGCGATCGACCTGGCCGCGCGGCAGCAAGTGGGCGGACTGGCCGCGTTTAGCACCTTCACCAGCGCGCAGGAGATGGCGCTTGTGATCTTCCCCCTGCCTCTGCCCGGCTGGCTTTTTCATCACAAGTTCGACAGCCTGGCCAAGCTGCCCCAAGTCTCCTGCCCGATCTTGCTGGGACATGGTCGCCGCGACACGATCGTTCCCTTCGGCATGATGCAGAAGCTGGCCGCGGCGGCCAGGGGTCCCCTTCGGACCTTCGTGATTGACGCCGCCGAGCACAACGACTTCTATGTCGTCGGCACCCTGCAGATCGACTTTGAGCTGGGAAGTTTCATCAAGAGCCTGAATCGGTAAGACATCCGGCGCGGAGTTCCCGACAACGCGGCCGTTCCGAGGTTGAAGCTTGCATGATCGAGCAAATGGAGACGGACCGGCTCTGCTTGCGGCTCTTTGAAGAGTCGGATCTCGACGCTTACGCCGAGATGTGCGGTGATGCTGAGGTGATGAAATATCTGGGTGGCGTGACGATGAGCCGGTCGGAGGCCTGGCGGAACATGGCGACGGTGCTGGGACACTGGCGGCTCCGGGGCTTTGGCCTCTGGGCCGTGGAAGAGAAAGGCAGCGGGGCGATGGTGGGGCGGGTCGGCTGCTGGCGGCCGGAGGGATGGCCGGGCCTGGAGATCGCCTGGACACTCCGGCGCGCCTTCTGGGGTCAAGGTTACGCGACTGAGTCGGCGCGCGCGGCCCTGGATGTGACCTTCGGCGAGCTGCGTCAAACACACGTCATCAGCATGATTCAATCGGAAAATCAGCCGTCAATCCGGGTCGCCCGGCGACTGCGCATGCGGCTGGAGGGACGGACGGAACTGCTGGGTCACCAGGTCGAAGTCTACGGAATCCGCCGGCCCGCCATCGTGTCTCTTTGACCCTCGCCAAGAACGCCCAAAAGGGCCCTGCCGGGGCTCGATGAAGTTCTCTTGAATGCCGGTTTTTTGACGAATCTCCCTATCTTTAGCGTCGATTGATCTGTATACTTGGCTTGGTTGGAAAACGAATGAGTGCATGTTGTGGTTTGCTGCATGCTTCACCTGCCTCTTCCACCTTTCCACCCGCCGGGCCGTTGCGACGGCCCCGTTTCCGGCCTCGGTACGTCGGTCTTGGCTTGTGCCGCCCTGTTTCAGGAGTTTGACGGTGGGCAACAAACTGTACGTCGGGAACCTGACCTACCGCACGAACAGCTCGGACCTCGAGCAGCTGTTCTCGCAATTCGGCAGCGTGCAGAGCGCAGAGGTTATCTCGGACCGGGACACCGGTCGCAGCAAGGGATTTGGATTTGTGGAAATGAGTACGGATGCCGAGGCGAAGGCCGCGATCGACGGTCTTCACGACACCGAGGTCGACGGTCGCCGGCTGACGGTCAATGAGGCCCGGCCCCGTGAGCCGAGGACGGGCGGCGGCTGGCGCGGTGGCTCCGGCAGCGGTGGTGGCGCAGAGGGGCCCGGAAACCGCGGCGGCGGATATGGCGATCGGCGCTACTGAATACGTCCCACGGATGATGAGACGAGATCACGATCGCTTTCTTGTGATGCTTTGATCGTTTTGCCAAAGCAGGGCGCGTGCCGGCCGGGCCACGCCAGCGGGTGCCGGGCCACGCATCGCCCACGCATCGCAGAGTCGCCTGACCGCGTGCGGATCAGCTCTCGGCTTTCTTGTTGGCAGCAGCCAGCGGCCGTAGGACGGCCAGCATCGTATTTAAGTGTGCCAGCCGCGGGCCAAAACGATCGACAAAATCAGAGAGCGAGAAATCGCCCTCGAGCAGATTTTCGTAATTATCCTCAACGTAAACGGCAATGTCGCGCATGAGCGAGGCATGAACCTGCTCGAGCCGGCCCAGCGTCTCGCGGCACGCATCGAGAACGTGGTCGTGGCCGTTCTGCCACCGCTCTAACTCGGCGACCTGGCGCGCTCGCTGCTCACGGTTGACCTGAACCATCTCTCGCGAGAGGTCAAGCTGCTGCCGCTGGACTTCGAGGATCTGCCGCAACGAATCGAGCGTCTGGTTCTGAAGATTCACCAGAAGATGCAAGAGTACCACGGGATCGTTGGGGTTCTGCACAGATGAGGCGGGCCCCTGTCCGGTCGGGGAAACTTCCATGCGATAGGTCCAGGACGCCGACTGAGGGTTCTCGCGAGATGACACTAGGGCCTCCTGGGTTCCCTTGAGATCGTTGATCGCGGCGACCAAGTCCCCCCCCTGAGAGCACTCCCGCGGCGCCGGTCGCTCGTCAACAGATCAAGTATACTCGACGGCCCATGCATGGCATAGGTCACAGGGTGCGCATTTCTCGTTTCTCTTTCGCGCAGGCCGCACGGTCAGCAGTACCCGCGTGACGTTAGAGTCCGAAATCGGGATCAAGAACCGCATGATCGAATGCGTCGGGTAATGCATCGACGATATCGCCGGCGATCATGCCCCTGACGCCGCTCTGGTCGCGGGCGATGTCGCCGGCCAGACCGTGGATATAAACACCGAGCTGGGCGGCGTCAAAGGCTGGCAGGTGCTGGCCCAGGAGGGCCGCGATGACACCGGTCAGCACGTCTCCCGAACCGCCGGTCGCCATGCCGGGGTTGCCGGTCTGGTTGATGTAATAGCGGTGGCCGTCGCACACGACGGTTCCGTGGCCTTTCAAAACCACAACCAGCGATTCGTAACGACCGGCAAGATGCGCGGCCGCGGCGAGCCGGTCGGCCTGGACTTGGGCGATGCTCATGCCCGAGAGCCGGCCAAATTCGCCGGGATGGGGCGTCAGGATGACCGGCCGCTTCAGTCCGTCGAGAAACTCCATGCAGTCGGCCAGGACATTCAGCGCGTCGGCATCGACCACTAAGGGCTTGTCGGTCGAGACGATCAGCCATTGCAGGAGTTTACGAATATCGACTGACTGACCCAGGCCCGGTCCCACGGCCACGACGTCGGCCGCGGCGGCCAGTCGCTCGAGCGCCGGGAGAGACCGGTCGAGATGAATTATGCCCTCGTCGTTTGAAGCCAGCGGATAGGTCATATAACTGGGCTCGAAGCTGGCGACAGTCGGCTGAACTTCCGCGGCAGTGGCGACGCGGACCAGCCCCGCCCCCGACCGCAGCGCCGATGCTCCGCAGAGCGCGGCCGCCCCGGCCATGCCCCGGCTGCCGGCGATGACGAGGACCGTCCCGAACGAGCCTTTGTGACTGTCGGCCGGCCGGGGCGGTAAGTCGGGAAGTTTCTCGATTTGCGTGAGATCCATGAAAGTGCTCGCTTTGGTGAGTGCCCGGCGGCCTGGGCCGTCACTCGTTCTCGGCGTTGGTCCTGGTTCCCGGCCCGGCGCCGGAAGGAAGGGGGCCGGGCTGCTTTGACGCGGCCCGAGGCGCTCCGGCCGATAATCGCGCCAGCCCAGCCCTGCGGGCGATCAAACCGGCCACGTGTCCCCCACAGAAGCCGGCATCGATGTTCACGACAACGACGTTCGAAGCACAACTGTTGAGCATGCCCAGAAGGGCGGCCAGCCCGTGAAAATGGGCGCCGTAGCCAATGCTGGTAGGTACGGCAATCACCGGGCAGTCGACCAGGCCGCCGACAACGCTCGGCAGCGCGCCTTCCATGCCGGCAACCACGACCAGAGCGTCGGCATTATCAAGGCGGTGAAGCTGATGCAGCAGCCGGTGCAAACCCGCGACCCCCACGTCCGCGACCAGCGCGACCTCGCAGCTCCAGGCCTCGGCGGTCACCCGCGCTTCCTCGGCCACGGGTAGGTCGCTGGTTCCCGCTGTGATGATCACCACCCGGCCTAAGAGTGCCGCCGGAGCCGGCCCGGGAATGCGAAACGTGCGGCCCAGCTCGTTGTGGTCGCCGGCGGGGAACGCCAATTTCAAATGCGCCGCGGCGGCGGGATCCAGACGCGTCACCAGCCCCCCCTGCCCGTGCTCCAGCAGGGTCCGCAGGATGGTCTCGATCTGCGGGGCCGTCTTGCCCTGGCCAAAGACCACCTCGGGGAAACCACAACGGAGACGGCGGTGCAGGTCGACCTTGGCGAATCCGCCGGCGTCGACGTAAGGCTCGGTGTGCATCCGCCGTGCCGCGTCCGCCGTGGAGAGCTCACCGGCTGCGACCGCTTCGAGCAGTTGTATGAGCTCGTGTGAATCCATGAACCCTGATTTTCCCCCGTTTCAGGTCGCACGCGGCCGGATGCTCTGGGGCGCTCGTCCCGGCATTCACTTGTAACCAGCACTCTGCTTGACCGCAACCGAGTTTGAACTTTCGAGTCCGCGCGCGGGCGTGGTAAGCTGGCCTCCACCCCTGGAGAAGCAGGACGGCGAAGCGACTCGGTCCAGTAGCCCGGAGGGAGCTGATTGCCAGGGGGCGAGCATGTCGGCCAGCGCCAGAGAACCGCATGCGGCAAGCCGCTCAGGCCGGCAAAACATCCCCTTCGCGGGTCCTCCCTTGCGGACCGCTTCCCAGCCTCCCAGCCTTGCCCCGATGGATCTGGGCGAAGGCACAGAGCGCGCGTCGGCCTCGTTGTGGGAAACACTCTGGACGCCGGTCTCGGTCAGCAGCTGGGCCGGCTCGGCCGGAATTCACGCGGTCCTCCTCCTGATCCTTGCCCTCTGGTACTTCGCCCCGCCCTTGCGGCGGCCCATCCACTTCGATAGCCGCCTCGCTGGCTCGCCCCAGGGTGATCCGGAAGGCCTCATGCTCGCAGGCGGACTCAACACGCCGCTGCCCATGCCCGCGCCGCTGGAACCCGCGTTTCCATCCCAAGGCGAAGCCCTGATGGAGTTTACGCCACTGAAGCTAGAGCCGGCTGGGGCTCTGGCGCCTGGGCGCCGACCCAGCGGGGGCGGCGGCGCTGTCAATAACCCGGGGGCCGGCGAGGGCGACGGCTTCGGCCTGGCCAAATTTGGTGAAGGCGGAGAACTGATCCGCGGCGTCACGGTCAAGGTCGGTGATCCTCAGTTCACTTTGATCTGGGACTCCGATGCGGATCTCGACCTGCACGTCATTGAACCCGGCGGCAAGGAAATCGACTGGGAAGAGCCCCGAGGCAACCAGGGCGGGGAGCTCGACGTCGATAACACCAAGGGCTATGGACCGGAGAATATCTACTGGCTGGTTCCCTCCGGCCAGCCCGGCCCAGCGATGGAAAGAGGGCCCGGCCCTGCGGGCCTTTACCAGTGGTTCGTGGTCTACTGGGGTGGTTTTGGCGGCATTCCCAAGCCCACGCACTGGAAGGTTCGCACCAAGCACGCCGGCAAGGTGACCGTGGCCAGCGGCAAGTTCCGGGCACTCAACGAGCGCAGCCGGACCTATACCCTGAAGGTTGATCCGCCCCGCACGTCCGATCGGAACCTTAACCGGGGGCCTGCTACGCTGCCACGACGGCGGAGAGGCGACGCATCACCCACGCACCTGTGTGCGATCGTGGCTGCACTCGAGAAGTTGTCGAAAACCGAGGGGGAGAGGGTCAGGGCGAAGAGGGCTATCTAGTCCTTAAACAAGCGTGATACGAGGATTGACATAGGATTGACAGTGGCCCGCGCCCTGTGAAACAAGCCACGAAACAGGACGATGGAATTCGGAGTAGCGCTCACACGAAAACGACAAGCCCATCGCA
>JBKQMU010000323.1:0-10127 GCA_052146555.1 Isosphaeraceae bacterium | reverse complement strand
AAGGTGACGCGCCCCTCGGAACCAGCCTTGTCAGGCAAGATCGAGATACTATGTGTTGCTAACTTCTTGAGGACGGCCATCACGAAGTGACCGGACTCATGGTAGGCCACTATCTCATTGGATTTCTGTGCATCGACGCTCATGACCCGGTCCCGATTTGGCTCTATTGGCACAACGATTCTTCCCAGCGCGACAACCAACGACGATCTCAGAACGATCGCATCATACTCCCAAGTTTTCTTCGTTCAAACCCAGCGATACGCCGTCGGTTGCGCAAGGACGCGCCACTGCGGACGATGCCAGGCCCCGGATACGAGGACGCGGCGACGGATCTCGGCCCGGATCTCCATGTCGGTGTACACCCATCGACCTCACGACTGGGGGACCTCGATGGGGTTAGCGAAAGTTCCATCGAGGCTCCACGGCTGTGAGCAAGACCATGGGTGCTACGTTTTCTGACCGACCACCGGCCACCGTCCCTCGCTACGTTTTCTCGCCGGCCGTCACAGATGGCAGCGCCCCTGGCCATGCTCAGCTCGCTGCCCTGTGCGCCAACAAGGGCATTCTGGTCAAGGATGGACGGGCGTTGGAGCTGATGAACGAGGTCGATCCGGTTCTCTTCGATAAGACCGGGACCCTGACCCGCGAGCGTCCCGAGGTCGGTCGGGTGATCGCGACCGAGGGGTTCGTGCCGGACCAGATCCTGGGATACGCCGCGGCGGCCGAGCGGAAGTTTCACCACCCGATCGCCCTGGCGATCTTGCACAAGGCGCAGGAGCTGAACCTGGCCCTGCCGCCGACCGACGAAACGCAGTACAAGGTTGGTTACGGGATCTCCGTGCACGTCGACGGCCATACGGTCTGTGTCGGCAGCATGCGGTTCATGGAGATGGAGGGCATCGAGCTGCCTGCCGAGGTGCGCGTGGCGCTGGACGGGGCGCACTGCGAGGGGTATACAATGGTCATGGTGGGGGTCGACGACCGGCTTGGCGGGGCGATCGAGCTCCAGGCAGCCGTGCGGCCCGAGGTGAAGGAGATCATCGTGGGGCTGCGGAAGCGGAGAATCAAGCACATCGCGATCATCTCGGGCGACCACGAAGCGCCGACCAGGAAGCTCGCCGAGTCGCTGGGGATGGATCGCTACTTTGCCCAGGTGCTCCCCGCCGACAAGGCGGACTACGTGGCAAAGCTCCAGCAGGAGGGCTGCAAGGTCTGCTTCGTCGGCGATGGCATCAACGACTCGATCGCACTCAAGAAGGCCAACGACTCGATCTCACTTCGGGGCGCGTCGTCGATCGCAACCGACACGGCCCACATCGTGTTCCTCGAGGAGGGGCTGGCGAAGCTCTGCGAGCTGAGGGATATCGCCCGCGACCTCGATCGTAACGTCAAGCGAAGCTGGACCATGATCCTGGTCCCGAAGATTGCCTGCATCGCGGGGGTGTTCACGATGGGGTTCGGGATCATGGCGTCGGTGGTCACCCAAAACGTCGCCGCGCTGGCCGCCCTGGGCAACGGCGTGCTCCCGCTCCGCAAGGTCGCACTAATCGAGGCCGAGCGCCGGCACAGGCTGGAGTTGACCCAGAGCCGTGCGATCGAACGAGCCTCGGCACATTCGACCTCCGAGACGCTCCATCGAGGGGCCGGCCCGCACGGCGAGCAGCGCCGGGTGGTTGCGGCGTCGGCATGAAGTACCGGAGAGGAGGACCAGTGGATCCGACCGAATCCGACAAAGAGGCGGTCCCGGAAGCACTTGCGAAGAGTGGCCCGCCCGAAGCGACTCAAAAGACGGCGGCGAGTTTGTCCGGGAGTGTCGATCCGATTGCGATAGGCGGAGCGGTCGGCGGCATGACCGCTGGCGAAGTCATCGGAGGTGCGATCGGCGGGGTGATCGGCGCGGTAGCCGGCCCTGGAGGTGCGGCCATCGGGGTGGGACTAGGCGCCTTGGCGGGAACATCCATCGGGGCGAAACTGGGTTACGACGTGACGCACGAACTCGTCCACCCCGAGGACGCTGATCCGAACGCCTCTTTCGAGGAGCGGGCGCGGGCGGTTGCCAGGAGCACCGCCGGGAAAGCCGGAGACGCCGTCGGTGGTGGCATCGGTGCGTCGGGAGGCGCTCTGGTCGGCTCGGTCCTGGCTGGCCCACTGGGCGGCAATGTCGGCTCGTTCGTCGGCGAGGCCATCGCCGGTGCGCTGGGAGAAGAACGTGCTGCCGATCTCTATGCCAGGGTCGAGCATCGGGCAGAGAACGTTCAGGAGGCCAAGCCACCGCCTGAAGCCACGACCGAATCCAACCACCCTCATACCACGGAGTGGCTTGCGAACGTCGCCAGCGAGACAGCAGGCGAGACCGGCCTGGCAGCCACGCTTGGCGCCATCGGCAGCCTGATCGCCGGCAATCTGGGGAGAACGCTGGGCAGGAGGGCGGGAACAGTGGCGGCGAAGCATCTCAACTGGGCGCTGCCCTTCACCTGGAAACGCCAGAATCCAATCAAGACCCAAGCGATTTCGGAAGAGACCGAGAGCTCGCCCGAATCCTGAAACCGAGAGTGCGGGCGGAATCAGCGCTTACGCACCACCATGGGTGGCCTACCTGGTGCTCGGCCCTGGTACGAGGGACGCATCGGGCTCGCGGATGTTCAGGGCAGACGTCGGCGATGCTCGCAGAGATCAGGGAAATCTCCATGGGTACCACCTAGGTTGTTATCGAAATACTCAGCTCAAGTATCGCGTATTTCCACGACTCCGCGATGCGAGAGAAGCCCCTTCGACGAGCTTGCCCGGAGCCACGACGCTCCTGGCATCGACGGCACCCCATGTCCCTTTTTTCGAATTCGTCGACAGCCCCGGCCGCAAATGGCGCATGGTACAGTGGAACTGACTGGCTGTGCTCGGCGGTTCTCCATTCCATGCCGCTCAACCCGAAATGGGCCTGACAACGATGTCCGAGCCAAACCGAGCGACCGTTACAACCGAATGCCCCACTCCACGGGGCTGGCCTGAGAGTATGAGAGTCGTGGCCACGACCACGACGGCTTTCGGGGCCATTGGCCATGCCGTGATCCTCGAGGGGCGGCTGCCCGACTTCCACCGGCATCAGTGGCCCGACGCGGCCATCGCATTCGGTCTGAGGGGGAGCGCCAGGATCGAGTGGAAGCGAGGCGGGCGCTTGTCGCGGTTCGTCGGGGCCCCAGGGGGCTTCACGATCGTACCGGCGGGGGAGGAGAACTCCTTCTGCATGGATCGCTCTCTGCAAACGTTGAACCTGGTCTTCGGCTCAGATCAACTTCGCGCCCTCGCCGACCGGGAATGGGAGCCTTACGGCCCGACCATCGAGATCACCCCGGTCCACCACCAGAACGTGCCCGAGATCGTCGCGCTGGGGCAGGCGTTCGCGAGCCTGCTTCGTGCGCCCCGGAACGGGATTGGCCTGTACGCCGAGACCCTCTGGACCCAGATCGCGATCCAGCTCCTCTGGAACTACTCGTCGCTGCCCCGCCAGGGCGAGGCGATGGTGGAACGGTTGCCCGACGCTCGCCTCCGGCGCGTGATCGACTTCCTGGATGCCTCGCTCGTCTCCGAGATCTCATTGGGCGATCTCGCCAGCGTAGCAGGCCTCAGCCCCAACTACTTCCTCCGCGCTTTCAATAAAGCGACCGGAAAGACCCCCCACCGCTTCCTGACCGAGAAGCGCGTGGCCAAGGCTTGCGAGCTGCTCCGCAACCCCCAGCTCTCCATCGTCGACGTGGCCCTCGCCGTCGGCTTCTCGTCGCAGAGCCATTTCACGACCGTGTTCGGCCGCTTCATGGAAACCACCCCCGCCTCCTACCGTGCGCAAATTCTTGGTCTGGAGCCGGAACGGGGAGATCGGGTTGAGGCTTGATGCCACACTGAGGCGAGCTGTCGGGTAAGTCAAGCCCTCCGACCCGCCTTGGATCGTAAGAATCAGCAAGAGGTTTCGGTCATTTCCTGGAAGATAAAACGCCCCGTCCAGATAGGCTGGGTTGAGTGTAAGCTCGTGTCGCCGTATCCATGACCTTCCTACACAGGGGCCAACTCGCATGTCCGATTCTCAACCGACCTCGAGCCACGACCCGATCGAGTCGACGGCCGGAACCTTGGAACGCGTCGCGCAAGCCGCCCAGCGTGGGGCGGAGGACGCGCGCCAGGCGGCGGCCCGGACGTGGACGGCCTCCGGGCTCTTCCTCAGCCGGTTCGCTTACACCACCTGCTACACCATCTCGTACGGGGTCGTCTTCCCCTCGGTTCTGCTGGCCCGGGCGGTCCCGGCGAACAACGCGGCGATCCGCGGTCTCGTCGAAGGCGCCCAGGCCGCGCGGCACAAGGTCGATGAGTTGTACCACCCGGCCCTCATACCGTCTACGGACTCCCCTTCGCCGGCCCTTGCGCCGGCCTGAGCCCTCGCCGGCCCTCCGGGACCGCACTTCCGGCCGCCAGGACTCTCTCAAACCTAGAGCCCCTCTCAAAGGAGTTCTCCGTTGCCCCCACTGATGATCGCTCTCGCGTCGCTCGCCCAGATCATCCTGATTAATACCGTACTCTCCGGCGATAACGCGCTGGTCATCGCCATAGCCGCGAGGCATCTTCCGGAACCACAGCGCCGGACTGCCATGATTTGGGGAGTGTCCCTGGCAGTCGCACTGCAGCTTGTCCTCACGCTGGCTGTCGCCTACGTCTTGATGATCCCGGGGCTAAGGTTCGTGGGTGCCATCCTGCTGGTCGGGATCGCCTGCAAGCTCATCCGGGAAGAGGACGAGACGAAGGAGGACGCAGCTCCGGTCCCGACGAGCCTGCGCACGGCCGTTGTCCGCATCGCGGTGGCCGACCTCGTCATGAGTCTCGACAATGTCATCGCCATCGCCGGGGTCAGCGGGTCCGATCCCGTGCTCCTCGCTGTGGGCTTGGTTCTTTCCATCGGGATGATTCTGGCGTTCAGCCAGGTTATCCTTGTGCTGATGAACCGCTTCCGCTGGGTGATGTATGCCGGGACCGGCATCCTCGCCCTGACAGCCGCCGGGATGATCTGGCACGACCTGGACTCAGTGAGACATCTCACATGGGTCGCCAGTCTTCCCCTTCATTTTTCGCTCTGGGCCGACTGGTGTTTTCGGGGGGTGGTCCTGGTGGCCTGCCTGACGTCGAGCCGCTGGTGGCCCAGGCGCGTGCCGGCGATCGAGGCCGCGTGAAGAGGTATGCTAGAGATTTCTTGGTTTGCTCACCGACATGATCAGAAGAAGACGGTGAGCTCGATTCACACTCGCTTCCGACAGACATCTACCAAGGAAAACACGCATGAAGCCTGATCCAAACGAAATGCCCCCCCCGCCCCAGGCCACCGGCGAGGAGTCGCACGAATGGGATAACGGGTGCCGACAGATCGAACTCGACGAACAGGCTGGTCTGGGCCGGGCCGTCGACGCCCGACTGTTTCAACCGGCACGGCGCGAATACGCTCAGCGACTCCTCAAGGCGCTCTGCGAGCACCCCGGAGTCAGGAAGGCGCAGATCGACCTCGCGTCTTCGACCTGTCGCGTCGAATTCGATCTCGCCTCGAGCACCCCGGCGTTCATGGGGGGAATCCTTGCCGAGGCGATCCGCACCACCTCGGCACGCGCCGCCAAGTCCCGATGGTGGAGGCGAAGCCCGCGCTGGTCGACCCTCACCGCCTATCGGTCGTTCGGAGACCTTTCACTCTGGGAAACGCTCGTGGACGAACAGGGGAGTGTACGGCTTGTCCATCGGGGGCATGCGCGCAACCGCGCCGTTGCCTCCCGCCTGGCCGACAGCCTGGCGGACCTCGAAGGGGTCGAGCGCTGCCACGTGTCGCTATGGTCGCACCGGATCACGATCGATTGCTGTCCGGGCGCTGGCCCGTCGGCCACTCACACGGTGGACCGCGTGGAGCGGATCCTGGAGGGGCGGCGGGCCGCCGATCCGACGGAAGCCGTTGTGAGATCGGGCGTGGTGCCTGCGGCGGCTGACGCCCCGGTGATTGCGGCAACCGCGTGGAAGCGACTGAGGTACAAGGCGATGGCCGGCGGTGCCTTCACCCTGACCCTGGTTGGTCTGGTCGTGCCCGGTGTCCCGACCGTTCCGTTCCTGCTGGCGACGAGCTACTATCTGGCCCGCTCGTCGCCCCGGCTGAACGAACGGCTCAGACGGACTGCGTTCTTCGGGCCAATCCTCCAGGAGTGGGAGGGCCATGGCGCACTGAGCCTGGCCTCGAAGGGCAAGCTGATCGGGGTGACCGCCACGATCGTCGTCGTGACAGTGGTTCTGGCTCCGCTGACGCCCCTCGCCCTGAGCGTGATCCTCCTCATGTCGTCGCTCAGCGTCTACGGGGTCGCCAGAATGCCGGGCCTTGCGGAAGACGCTCAAACCGATGTCTCCGTGGGGGGCCGGACCGTGCTCCCGCTCCCGGCTCCTTGATCCCGTCATTGACGTGCCGGGTGGCTCGTCGCGAGGGAAGAATCGGCGGCAGCAGGCTGCCAAGCAGGCCGACGCTCCTGGCCGGTTTTGGCCAGGTCTTAGAATGCCACGGCGAAACCGAGGAAGGCCAGCGTCGTGGGGGAGAATTGGGTCAGGCCGAAGTTGTAGCTGCCATAGATGGCCAGACGGTCGTTGACCGTCCAGGTGCCGCCGGCAACCGTCACGACGGCAATGGGATTTCTTGTCTGAGTTTTCACTATTTCCAGCAGGTCGAAGCGGCGCAGTCGTGGCAACGCTGAGGCGCTGCAAAATCCTTGCCAGAAGACGTCGAAATCTTTCACGACCTGGTGCTGCAACGACCACCGATAGCTGAGCGGAGCCTCCGTGGGAGTGGACTGGGACACATCAAGGACGAGTCGACAAGTACGAACTTCCCCACCCGTCCTCTTCTTCGACGTTGATCACGGCCTGGCCACAGCGGTCGGAGCAGGGGCCAGTGGACTGGGCGGATCGGTCTTGGGGTGGTGGAAAAAACCAATGCCGAACATCACGTAGACGGCGATGAGCATCAATCCTTCCAGCCAGCTCGACTCGCCGTCGTAGGTCAGGTTTCGCGTCAGATAGATCGCCATGACGATCGCGATCAGCTCCAGTGGGGAAAAGATCAGGTCCATATTCTGGCCCATGATCACTCCCAGGAACACCAGCACGGGAGCAACGAGCAAACCCACCTGGGTGCTGGCGCCCACCGTGATTCCAATGCACAGGTCCATCTGGTCCTTGCGAGCGAATCGCATTGCGTTGATGAGCTCGGAGGCGTTTCCGACCAGAGCCAGCAAGAAGACCCCGGCAAACCGCGGAGTCAGGTGCAGGCTCTCGGAGGCGGGCTGGAGGGCTCCGGTGAGGATCTCACCCATGATCGCCAGGGCGATGGTGACCGCGGCCAGGATGCCCAGTGCCTTGTTCCGGCTCCAGCCAGTCTCTGACTCGTCTTGCGACTCATCGAGCCGCTGTTCCTTCTCTTTGAGATTCGCCTTGATCCCCTCCTTGCCGATCACCGGCTTGTGAGTCACGAAGATTGCGACCAGGCTGGCCAGATAAACCAGGAAAAGGAGGACCGCGACCTCCAGACTGATCGTCCGGGAAGCCGAGGCACTGAACCGGGTCGCCGCCGGGATGATCAGGCCAAAAGACGCCAGCGTGAGCAGCGCAGTGTTCATCCTGGCCGCCTGAGGATCAAACCGCTGAATCCGGCGATGTTTGATCCCGCCGGCGAAAAACGCGACTCCAAGGCCAAACAGCAGGTTGCCGATGATCGATCCTGTCAGCGAAGACTTCACCATGCTGACCAGGCCCGCGTGCAAAGCGAAGCCAGAGATGATGATCTCCGGGGCGTTCCCCAGCGTGGCGTTAAGCAGGCTTCCGACAGTCGGACCGAGAAACTTGGCGAGGACTTCGGTGGCGTCGCCCATCGATCCCGCCAGCGGCACGATCGCCAACGCTGATGCCAGAAACACCACGATCGGGTTGGCCCCGAACCAGTCCAGGCCGACACCAATCGGGATGAACACCAGCAACCAGTTCAAGTTCATGCAGAGACTCCGTTATCGGAAAGTCGTCATGAGCTTGCCGAATGCTCACTCTATGCCCCCGGGTCGAAGCCCGCAAGCGCTCCACATCCGATGATTCGGGTCACGACGCGAGTGTCTCCCTGGTGCGGCCGAGTCACCAGTCGTTCGAACTCAGGCAGATTGGGAGGAGTGTGACGTGGAGGGGCCTCTACGCCAGCAGCACCGCGCCCGCGAACCGCAGTCTCGGCACCAGGAGCATCGTGGAGATGACGAAGTCAGCACCAGTCGCATGATGTCCGACGCCAAGAGGAGTTCCCGTCTCTTCTCGGCGCCCTGTTCATAGGGAGATCTCGGTTCGGCTTGGTCCTTGGGTGGATTGCAGTCCAACCAGGCGCGCGATGACCACGGCCAGGTACACCTGCGCCATCATGGCCTCCAGGCAGCCGCAGATGTTGGCGAAATCGCTGGCCGGCATGAGGTCCGCATAGCCTCTCGAGGTCATCGTCGAGTAGCTCAGGATCATGAACCGGAGAAAACCCGCCCGCCTCGTGTCATCCTGCACCAGCGAGGGATCAACCCCGCCATGGAGCAGGAACGAGCCGGGCGCCACCAGTCCGATGAACACATAAGCACATGCCATGCCAGCCCCAGGAGCAGGAACACGCAGAACGCCGCCTGGAGCGTCTCCATCGTCACGGGCTGACTGGCCAGGACGACTTCGAGGATGGTCACGGTCACATACGTCATGGTGGCCAGCCAGAAGACCGCCTGGAGCAGGACCAGCCATCGTGCGCCGTCGAAGGCTGCCAGCCGGCCGATCCCGAAGTCGATCCCTGCCAGGATCAGTCCCACGAGGACCGACCGGCGGCGAGGCCGGGCCGCATAGAGACCGGTGACGAAAACGCTGGTCGCGAGTAGAGCGATTGCCACCCTCAAGACCATGCTCTCGGTGATCGCCGGGGCCGTGACAAGCAGGGCAACCAAGGCGACGAGCAGGTAGCCGAACTTCCCCCCGGTCGCTTTCAACACCCTCGAGTTCGTTCGCATCGTCGCGGTCGTCCCCTTCGACATGGGCGAGCCGACGAGCGCCCGCCGCCGGGCACTCGCCGCCAGGAATCGGTCACTGTCCCGTCCGGCTCTGGATCGCCTTCTGCACCTGTTCCTTCACGGCCTCCAGGTTGAATGTCGCGCCCTTCTGCATCGGGGGGAAATCGATGGCGGTCTGAGCGAGCTTCGCCACCTCCTGCTGGACGTAGACGAACCGCCAGAACTCGTACTTGAACCAGTCAAAATTCTGGATGGATCCGGCCATCCCCGTGCGCTCGAACGGATCCAGGCGCAAGTTCACGAGAATGAGGACGTCGACCTTGACCGTGCCGCCAAACCAGCCGCTCGGCTGATCGATGAAGCGGTACTTGTAGTCGTCGATGCGCACCGCACCGAGCGTGCCTTCCGCAAAGTAGTATATCTCATGACGCCGCGACGGCCCCTTGCCGGTGATCAGGTCAATCTGGTTGTAGCCGGCGAGGTGGACCTTGTAATGGTCGATGTCAGTGATGTCCTTTTTTCCCTCTCCGAGAGCCAGCAGGACCAACCGCTCTTGGGGATCAGGTCCGTTGATCCAGCGAAACAGCTTCTGTATTATAGAGATGGGCCAGGCGGTAAACCGTCTACAACCCGCCGGTCTCGTTAATGGAGTCGGCGACAAAATGTCATCCAGCATGCTTCAGGACCTGGCAACGCTCTTGGCAAATTCCATGTGGTATCCGCAGACACGAGATCCTCATCGCCCCAAGCTCATCCGCTCACAGCGTGAGTGATGCCCGCATCGACGTTTATGAGGTGACGCGAGGGCGAGTCTTCCGACCGGGAGCCCGGAGGGAGGAGGGTATGCCAGACGATCTGGGTGAGCGGAACGATACAGCGCCACCGGTGACTTCTCTGCCCATCCCAGGGCCGCATGAGCCCGTAACCGGGTCACGATAACGTGGGACGGAAAGCGCCCCAAGACGACGAGGATTCGTGACGGGGGCACTGAATGTCCTGGTCGCCGTGGTCGTGGTATGGCTTCTCTCGGCTTACGTGATTCTCCCGGCTCTCTGG
>JBKQMU010000322.1:0-8217 GCA_052146555.1 Isosphaeraceae bacterium | reverse complement strand
CCCACCGGCTGGGGTCGCGTCCAGGCCATCTGTGATTTCGTCCACCAGCACATCCAGTTTGGCTACGAGCACGCGCGGCGAACAAGAACCGCAATGGAGGCGTATCGCGAGCGCCAGGGCGTCTGTCGAGATTTCGCCCACCTGGCGATCGCATTCTGTCGCTGCATGAATATCCCCGCGCGCTCTTGCACCGGGTATCTCGGCGATATCGGCGTTCCACCCGCCGAAGCGCCCATGGACTTCAGCGCCTGGTTCGAGGCATACCTCGGCGGTCAATGGCACACCTTCGACGCCCGCAATAACATCCCGCGGATCGGTCGCGTCTTGATCGCGCAAGGCCGAGACGCCGCCGACGTGGCGATCAGCACGACATTCGGCCCGTGCACGCTGAAATCATTCCGGGTCTGGACCGACGAAATGAAGGACTGACGAGAGTTAGCCAGCGCAGCGAGGTGTCACTTGCTCAAGCTCGCGATCCCCGTCCTCCATTTCTTGAACTCAGCCGCACCAGAAGACTTCTATTGCATGCCCGACGCGGCCAAGGTCATACGCTGGAGCGGAACGATCCAGTATCAGAAGTGGAGGAACTTTTACACGAAGGTCGTTTCCCCGTTCGCCTCCACAGCAGGTTTGAGCTTTCGAGTTGAGGTCGAAGTCCCTGCCGAAAAGGACGAGCAGCAGGCAAAAGCTCAACTGGAAAGAATTCGGGGTGCTCTGAGCAGGTGCCGGCTCAGCCTGGCCATCAACGTGATCCTTTTCTCCGTTGGCCCGATTCCCAGGGAAATCGACCAGTTGCGGCGAGCGCTCCTGTTCAGATGGCCACTTTAAATCGTTGGTGAACTGTGCGTCCCCCACCACGGAGGAAAATCGGCCAACCCTTCCTGGCTCTATTCCTGGGCCAGACCCCGGGCTGTCGTCGTCAGCCAGCGGCCGCCGCCGCCGGGCACGTCAGAGGCTCTTGCACCGATCGAGCGATCCGGGATCCCGGTGCTGCGGACCTGGCAGCGCGGGGCCGTTCGGTTTCAGTGGACGGGCGAAGGCATCGTGAAACAAGAATATATTGATAAGTATGGGCACGATGAATCTTCCGGGCACACTCAGGAGGCGGGCGAAAACGGCTCGTCATCGAGGGCGTCCTTGAGCCTTCTGCCGGGCATATCGCTCGTTCCGGTCCTGTTGCTTCAGAAGACCGGGACGCGGCTGGTGATCGGCTTGTTGAGTTTTCTGACGGGGCTCCTTGCCTGCATTCTGCTGGCGATCGTCGAGTTTGGCGCCTGGGCTCTGATCGTGCCCGGAAGGGGACGAACCGCTGATGCCAAGAGCGACGAGCATCACGCTTCTGGCGAGGAGGGTGGGC
The DNA here is from genome assembly GCA_052146555.1 of Isosphaeraceae bacterium. Lineage (GTDB taxonomy): Bacteria > Planctomycetota > Planctomycetia > Isosphaerales > Isosphaeraceae > Aquisphaera. Next base: position 6,860 of record JBKQMU010000322.1, on the reverse strand, counting down.
CTGAAATTCGGCCGATTCAGGCTGTGGGCAGCGACGGCACGAAGCTCGCGGGCCGCTGGCATCCGGCGGCGGACCGTGACGGCGGAGGGACCGTTCTGCTCTTGCACGGCTTCGCGGAACCGTCAAGCTCCCTCCAGCCACAGCGAACCCTTGCCCTCGTGCGGAACAACTGGAACGTGGCCGCCCTGGACCTGCGGGGATATGGCCGGAGCGACGGCATGTTCGCGAGCTTCGGCGGACGCGAGGCTGCCGATGTGCGAGCCTGGATCGATAGCCTCGAGAACCAGCCCGGGCTCTCGGGCCCGCTCTTCCCGGTGCTCTGGGGTCGGTCGATGGGCGCGGCCATCGCCCTCAGGGCGGCAGCGGAAGACCCGCGCATCAGGGCCCTGGTTCTCGAATCACCCATGGTCGATCTGAATGAAGCCATGGCGGTTTGGTTCCGCAAGCGTCATTTCCCCTTTCCCAAGCTGCTGGCCCGGCTGGTGACGCGTCGCGCGGGCCGGCTTGCGGGTGTCCCGCTGTCGCGTCCCGCACCGAGCGAGTTGGCCCCGCGCGTGCGTTGTCCCGTGCTCATCGCGCACGGCGGCGATGATCGGCTGGTCTCTACCGAATCGGTCCGTCGCCTGGCCAGGGCCTTCGCCCGGCCTCCAGCGGTGTTCGAAGTCCCAGGCGCAGGGCATGCTGACGTGATCGCCCTTGGAGGCGAGCCAATTCTGGATCAGATCGTGCGTTTCTTGCAGGGTGTCGTAGCCGCGGGGGACGATCATACGAGAACATGTTGATATCTTATTGTTTGAGCATATCGCTCTGCTGCTGCCTGAGCATCTCGCCGATCTTTCGCGTGAGCTGGCTTTGCGGATGGTCGAGGCGCAGCAGCGTGGCCCGGGCCAGGTCACCCGCAATCGATTCGCTTGTACCCTGCTCGCGTACCCAGTTCAATTGCGCACGTGCGTTCTTGACATCGCCGCGATGCAAGAATTCGAGTGCAAGGAATGTGTGTGCCTCGGTTTGCTGGTTCGAGTTCGTCGCTGCGCTCAAGAGCCCCTGGGCGGTGATTTTGTGGTGCAAAAATCGAAGCGCGGGCACGGGCCATGCCGCCTGGTCCGAGCTCTCCAGGGCACCGTCCAGGAAGGTCTGGGCGGAGGTCTCGTTTCCGGCCTGGCGACTGCCGAGAAAGCCCAGGAGGGCCATGTAGGTCGCGATCGGATCGCGCCGGCCTTTGAGCTTCAGGTAAGCGCGGGCATCATCCTCAGCGCCCCCGTCGCCGGCGCAGAGCCGAGCCCAGCCTCGGGCCACGTAGGCGTCCGCCCGGTCCGGATCGCGCTCGATCACACTGCTGAACTCCGCGATGGCGCCGGGCCAGTCGCCCTGCAGCCGCAACGCGTTGCCTCGCTGCATCGAAAGTTCCAGCGCTGTTGGGTCCGGCCGCAGAGCCAGCTTCTTCTCGTCGCGGATCGCCAGATTGTTCCGGCCCATCGACTCGAGCAGTCTCTCCGTTCCGCCGTAAGACGCCATGAGCTGAGGATCGATCCGCGTTGCGATCTCATAGTCGGAAACGGCCTGGTCCCGAAATCCGAGCTTCGCGTAGACATTTCCGCGATTCATATGAACGATCGCGTTTTTGGGGGCCAGCCGCACCGCCTCGCTCAGGTCCTCGATGGCTCGTTCGTACTGACCAATCATGTAATAGGCCAGGCCGACGTTCGTGTGGGCCCCGACGTTTGTCGAATCGAGCTGAATCGCCTTGTTCAGATCTTCAATGGCTCGCTCGTACTGGCCCAGGCCGTTATAGGCTGCGCCGCGATTCTGGAAAGCGGCCGCGCAGCCGGGATCGAGCGTCACGGCCTTGTTCAGCGCATCGATGGCGCGCTGGTACTGGCCCATGCGCACCAGGACCCCGCCCCGATCTTTCAAACTGCCGGCGTCCTCGGGTTGAAGAGCCGTGGCTGCGTCGACGTCCGCAAGCGCCCGTTCGTTCTGGCCGCGGCGCGAAAGGAGAGCCGCACGCAGCCGCAAGGCGTGTGTAAACCCGGGGTCGAGCTGGATGGCACGATCGTAATCGGCCAGGGCCTTGTCGTCGTCTCCCATCGCTTCCCGTAACTTGCCCCGGGTAGAGTAGGCGCGCGGGGGAGAGGGTCCGCGACGGATTGCTTCGTCATAATCGGCAAGCGCCTCATCCTGGTCGCCCAGCGCAAGGTGACAATCACCCCGGCCGATGTACGAGTTAGGATCGTGGGGATTGATCTGGATCGCCTGGTCGTACTCGATGATGGCCTGCTCGTCCTGTTTCAAGCGATGATAAGACTGGCCTAGCCCGCAATACGCCGTGGCGTACCCCTGGGTAATTTGCTGCGATTTTGTGCCTGAGAGGCCGCGGGACAGGTTTGGAATCGGCAGCAGGCCATCCATGACCGAGGCCGACTTCCAGACGCGTACGGCATGCGTGAAGCTGTCGAGCGCCTCTTGGTTGCGGCCGAGCAAAAGCAGGGCGACGCCCCGGTCGGTGTAACCACCGGGAAGAAGCGGGCTGTAGTGGATCACCTTATCGAAGTCTGGCAGGGCCCGACTCGGCTGGTCAAGCTGAAGGTAGCAGTTGCCCCGCTTGATCAGGGCCTCGACGTCCCGAGGATGCCTCTCGAGCACGCGGTCGAGCAGAACGATTGCATCCCGGAACCGGCCAGCCTCGTAGAGCGCGAAGACTTGTTCGCGGGCCGCGGAGGTTCCCTCGGCCTGCGCAATCGGCAATCCCGGCGTCGACAGTAGAACAGTCAGGCTGACTGCAAGGAGTATCTTCGTCAGCCTCATGATCCCATCCTTGTGGCCGGCGTGGCTCGGAGGTTCTTCCTCCTGAATGTCGTCCGCGGAAGCCCCCTGGCTTGGGGACATCGCGGCTGCTCGCCGCCGTTCAAGGACGGATCTGCCTGGAATTCACGTTGCAGCGAAACGTCCGGGCATGAGGCTCACGCCCCGTCGGTATCCTCGATGGACCGGAAGACGCCGCGGATCAGTTCGGGCAATTCGGCCTCACCCACGTCGGACCACTGGCCAAAGGCGAGTACGGTGCGGCGGGGAGTGCGGAAGCAGCGAATGCTCGCCGCGTTGGTCATGTCCAGGGCGAAGAATTCGACGTCGTGACCGGTCGCGCAATGGTCGTTGATGGTTTCCATGGCCGGCGAAGCGTCCAGCTCAGGATATTCCTCGCGCATCGCCTCGAGCGCGGCGTCGGCCACGTCGGCCGGATCGGGACGAGAATCGTCGGTCGTGATCAGCGCGAAACCCAGGCCGCTGGGGTCCTGCAAGGCCACTGTCAGGACCGGGCCGTGGTCGGTCACTTCCACTTCCCAGGCGGCCGGATAATCGAACCGCAGGCCGTGGTCCTCAAAAGTCTCAATCGTCACCGGATGCCTCCTCTCAAGGCGGCGGGCGCTTTGCGGCCGCAGGGTGCCCTGGCTTCGCGTCATTAAGTTATCGTAGCACCGTCAACCCGACAGGCCAACGACCCAGGGTAGCGGCGACATGTAAATCCGTTCGCGAAACGGGCCCATGCAACTTGCTTGCCCAAAGCGCCAAAGATTGCTTTCGGCTGCTCTCTTCCTTCCTATCCTCGAATTTGAATACAAAGGATGCACCGCGCCGTAACGCTCCTTCCAGCTGGGCAGTTCTGTCCCGTCGAGATGTGCTCCGAGGCGGTCGAGGTAGGCGTGCGTTCCGGAGATGTACCCCCGAGCATTAGGCTCCGTAAACCGGGAATTCGTGAAACGCAGGATCGTCGCGTCGCCGTCGGGCTCCAACTCGTAACGCACGACCGTCTCGCCGATGAGCGATTGTTTCCACTCGTGCTCGAAGACGCGGGGAGGGTCCCAGACCAGGATTCGCCCCGTAACCTGGCGCATCTCGCGTGGAGCAGGGGGCCCGTCGGCCGTCATGTCGATCAAGCCCCCCTCACGCGGTTCGATCGAGGTCGGGCCGAGCCAGGCCGCGCGCTGGTCGGGCTCGGTAATCGCGGCCCAGACGGCGGAGATCGGGTGCGGGATCCGGCGTTCGAACACAAGGGCCGCGCGGTCGCCGTCGATCACGACCTTCCCCAGCGGTGAGATCATGAGTCATTCCTTTCGTTTGAAAACTTGGCGTTTGGGTCAGCCAGATGCTGATCGAGAGCATCGAGGCGCGTGGCCCAGAACCGGCGGTAGCGGTCAAGCCACGCATCAAGCTCGGCGAGCCGCTCCGGACGGAGCGCATAGATACGCCGCTGCGCCTCTGGCCGCACTTCGACCAGGCCGACCTCAAGCAACACCCGCAAGTGTCGCGAGACCGCCGGCTGCGTGAGCGCAGGGAACATTGCCACGAGCTCGCCCCGCGGGCCGCTCCCCCTCCGCCAGCACCTCCAGGATCGTCCGCCGCGTCGGCTCCGCCACCGCCACGAAAATGTCCATAACCTGTATATAATTGAAGGCGCATATAATGTCAAGACGATATTGAGGTCCCGGCGAGGGAAAGGAAGGAAAGGACAGACACTGCAAGCTCCTCCTGCTGAGCATAGGTCGATGCCCTAGTGGGAATTGTGCCTGTCCTTCTGCCCTCTCTCGCCGCAGATTTTGCATGTCCTTTCTCTCTCGTTTATGCGTTGTATTCTGTTTTCATTCGACTGGTTTCTTCATCGTCCCTGGGTACAATGTTATCTTCGCGAATCCCTCCAATCGCGTTTCCGCGTTCTTGAGGCACGCGACTTCGCATGAGCTTTTCACTGCGTCATCCTGGGCGAATCGCATGTTGGCTCGTGCTGGCGCTTGCGCTCGTGCTCCAGGCTCACGCGGTGTCCGCTGGCTCCGTATCGTCAACGCCGTTTGATGCTCGGGCTCATGCAGAAATTTGCAAGTGCGGTGCGCAATGCCGACAGGAGTCCTGCTGCTGCGGGCGTGCCACGCGTGCCAGAGGCGAACATCGGGAAACCTCACCGATTGAGATTCCAGTCCATTCGACGGCAAGCTCCGCACCGTGCCTCGATCAGGGCCCTTGCGGCGGTTCAGGCATTCCGCCTTCGTCTGGTCCTCGCGTTCATGACAAGGATAGTGCACTTGCCCCGCACGTTTCGCGCAACGCCACGGTGATGAGTGGTCTCCTGCCTATGCTCACGTCTTGTGGGCGCCCTCGGCGGCGCCCCTCGCGGATTCAGAGACCCCCCCGACCGAGCCTGCCTGCCTGATCGACTTGACTCTCTCAATCAGGTGACTTGGTCCGCTCGCTTTCGAAGCGCGGGCCCAGGCTCCGTCCGTCACCGGTCTTCCATTCATCGAACGTGAGCCGCGGCTGCCCAGTCCGCCGCGGTGAGGTTCGTCTGCGCACAAGATGATCATAGCTGGAGACTTTCATATGAGTCGACATCGCGCTTTTACACTCATTGAGCTGCTCGTTGTCATTGCGATCATTGCCATTCTGATCGCGCTTTTGCTGCCGGCGGTCCAGTCCGCGCGTGAGGCCGCCCGGCGAGCGCAATGCATGAATAATCTGAAGCAGATCGGCATTGCGCTGCACAACTACCACGTCGCCCTCGACGCTTTTCCTCCGGGCTACCTTTCACTGATGGATCCGGTGACGTTCGACAACGACGGTCCCGGCTGGGGTTGGGCTTCCTTCGCGCTCAACCAGATGGAACAGAAACCCGTCTATGACAGCATCAACTTCGTCCTCGGGATCGAGTTCCCCGCCAACCAGACGAGCCGGCTCAGCCTGATCGCCAGTTTCCTCTGCCCGTCCGACGCCTGGCGGCAGGACACATTCACTGTCGTCGATTCCACGACGACCGGCACGACAGCCGGTGCGCCGATCTGTACAGTCGCCTCATCGAATTACGTCGGCTCGGTGGGCAGCGGCGATCCGTCAAGCCTTTATCCCTACAAAGTCGATCCGGATGACGGCCCTCCCGGCCGCGACAACGGCAATGGATTCTTTTACCGCAATCACTCGGTCAAGATCTCCCAGATCACCGACGGCACGAGCCAGACCTTCGCGGCTGGCGAGCGGAGCCAGAATCTATCACGCGCCACCTGGACAGGAGCCGTCACCAACGCGGCCGTTCCCCTGGTGGCGCTTCAGGCTGGAGCGGGTTTCGATCCCGAAGGTGGCGGGGCGCTTGTGCTCTCGCACACCGGCGAGGGACATGGTCCTAACGCCCCCTCGGGCCTCGCTCATGGCGACCAGTACTGGTCCATGCATCCCGGCGGCGCCAATTTCCTTTTCGCCGACGGCAGCGTCCGTTTCATTAAGGAGCTGATTGGTTTCACCATCTTCCAGTCGCTTGCGACCCGGGCCGGCGGCGAGGTTCTTTCCGCTGACCAGTTCTGACACGGACGGAACCCGAAAGGACCGGAAACCGAGAGGGCAGGCAGCAGGACTTGCCTGTCTCGCCTCATTCTCCTCCCGGGGATTTCAGGGACTCCGGTGGACTTTCGGTGCTTGGACGTGATTGAGCCTCCCTGGTACATTGGTTTGAGCCGGCTGGGGGGATGGGCCATGTGCCTGCCTCACCAGCCGGCGGGCCCAGGCAGCCTACGCGCTTTTCTGTCACGGCGCCTGGGGTCACTTTCCAGCCGTCGCCAGTGAGTCATCACGAACCATGCGGATCTTGTCAGGAATTCAGCCGTCGGGCGCGCTTCACATCGGCAATTACTTCGGTGCCATTGCTCAGTACATCGCGCTTCAAGAGGGAAATGAAGCTTTTTACTTCGTTGCCGATTACCATGCTCTTACCAGCGTGCGCGACGCCGCGAAGATGCGGCAGAACGTTCTCGACGTTCTGCTCGACCTGCTTTCCCTGGGTCTGGACCCGGAAAAGGCCACGCTGTTTGTTCAGTCCGACGTGC
>JBKQMU010000321.1:0-52730 GCA_052146555.1 Isosphaeraceae bacterium | reverse complement strand
CGGCAGGCGATCACCAACCCTCGGGGCACGGTCTACTCCATCAAGCGGTTCATGGGCCGCCGGCATGAGGAAGTCCGGACCGAGGAGAAGATGGTTCCCTACGAAGTCATCGGCGGATCGAGTGATTTCGTCAAGGTGCGGGTGGGCAACAAGGAATACACGCCGCCTGAGATCTCGGCGATGATTCTCCGCAAGCTCAAGGAGGCGGCCGAAAGCTACCTCGGGCACAAGGTCCGTAAGGCGGTGATCACGGTTCCGGCTTATTTCAACGACAGCCAGCGGCAGGCCACCAAAGACGCCGGCCAGATTGCCGGTCTTGAGGTTGAGCGCATCATCAACGAGCCGACGGCCGCGGCCCTGGCCTATGGGCTGGAGAAGCAGAAGAACGAGAAGATCGCCGTCTTTGACCTGGGAGGGGGAACCTTCGACATCTCGATCCTGGATGTCGGCGAGGGCGTTTTCGAGGTCCTCTCGACCAACGGTGATACTCACTTAGGCGGCGACGACTGGGACGAGGCCCTCATCAACCATATCGCCGAGGAGTTCCGCAAGGAGCAGGGGATCGATCTGCGTAAGGACCAGATGGCGCTGCAGCGTCTCAAGGAAGCCGCCGAAAAGGCCAAGAAAGACCTCTCGTTCCAGGCCCAGGCCGATATCAATTTGCCGTTTATCACGGCCGACGCTTCCGGCCCCAAGCACCTGACTTTGACCATCAGCCGGGCTCAGTTCGAGAAACTGACCGACAGCCTCTTCGAACGCTGCCGCGGGCCGGTCCTCAAGGCGCTTGAGGACGCCAAGCTCAAGCCCAACGAGATCGATGAGGTGGTCCTCGTCGGCGGCTCGACCCGCATGCCTCGCGTCCAGCAGATCGTCAAGGATATCTTCGGAAAAGAGCCCCACAAGGGGGTCAATCCCGACGAAGTCGTCGCCATCGGCGCGGCCATCCAGGGCGCGGTGCTCACCGGCGACATCAAGGACGTCCTCCTTCTGGATGTCACGCCGCTGTCGCTGGGACTGGAGACCAAGGGGGGCGTGATGACCGTGCTCGTGCCCCGCAATACGACCATTCCGACGGAACGGAAGGAAGTCTTCACGACGGCCGAGGACAACCAGACAGCGGTGACCATCAAGGTCTACCAGGGCGAACGGCCGATGGCCGGCGACAATCGCTCGTTGGGCGATTTCAATCTCGAGGGAATTCCGCCGGCGCGGATGGGCGTGCCCAAGATCGAGGTCACGTTCAATATCGACGCCAACGGCATCCTTAACGTCACGGCCAAAGACCAGGGAACCGGCAAGGAGCAGACCATCCGGATCGAGTCGTCCGGCGGTCTGAGCAAGGATGAGATCGAGCGGATGAACCGCGACGCCGAGTCGCACGCCAGCGATGACAAGAAGAAGCGCGAACTGGCCGAGGCGCGCAACTCCGCCGAGCAGCGCGTTTACCAGCTCGAGAAGCTGCTCCAGGAGCACAAGGACAAGCTCAGCGACACCGACCGCTCGGCTCTCCGCGCGGCCATTGACAAGGTCAACGAGACCAAGAAGGAAGACGACGCGGCGGCGATCAACCGGGCCATCGAAGAGCTGGATCGCGCCAGTCAGGCGATGTCCGAGCATCTCTACTCGGCTGCCGGATCCGCCCCCGGCGGTGGCCCTGGCCCGGGCGGCGCGGCGGGACACCCGCGCGGCGCTGGGCCCGGCCCATCGGACAATGGCGGTTCCGACGGCCAGAAACCCGAAGACGTCATCGACGTCGAATTCGAAGAGAAAAAGTGAGAAGCGGTCGGAGCCTTTCGGATCGCGGAGAGAACTCTTCATCCGGCGAGGGTCTCTGACCCCGCCGGCCATTCTATTTCTGTTCGGCGTGGCTCTTTGAGCCCGCCGGATGTTCGACCGATCGGTCTTGCGGCTAATCTCGGCATCGGCGTGGGTCGGAGACCCGCGCCGAACGAGTTTTCCCTATGTACGTCTTGAGTACGGTGCCGCTCAACCCGGCTGCCCAAGCGCGCCTCAGGTGTGCGCTTCAGCCTGGATTGCGCTTCCCGCTCGAATCCCGGGGAAGGTGGAATCATGGCGTTTCGTTTCGACCGGCTGACCCTCAAGAGCCAGGAGGCCGTGCAGGCGGCTCAGGCACTGGCGCGTGACCGCAGCCACCAGCGGATCGAGCCGATGCACCTGCTGGCCGCGCTACTGGACCCCGAGCAGCAGGTCATCCGCGCACTTCTCCTCCAGCTTGGAGTCAACCCCGCGCAGGTCCTGAAAGCGGCCGAGGAGGGGTTAAACGCTCTTCCTCGCGTTACCGGCGGGGAGCAGTCGATAGGGCCCGACCTGTCAGCCGTGCTGGACCTGGCTGCGACCGAGGCCGACCGGATGAAAGACCAGTACGTCTCGGTCGAGCACCTTCTGCTGGGTCTGGTCAAGGGCAAGAGCAAGGCCCAACAACTGCTCGAAGCCCTGGGAGTCACGGAGAAGGAGGTCTTGAAGGCCCTCCAGAAGGTTCGCGGCGGACAGACCGTCACCGACCCCAATCCAGAGGACAAGTACCAGGCTCTCGAAAAGTACGGGCGTGACTTAGTCGAACTGGCCCGCAAGGGGAAGATCGACCCGGTCATCGGCCGCGATGCGGAGATCCGCCGCGTCGTCCAGGTGCTCTCGCGCCGGACCAAGAACAACCCGGTCTTGATCGGTGAGCCGGGAGTTGGCAAGACGGCCATCGCCGAGGGCCTGGCCCAGCGGATCGTCTCCGGCGATGTCCCCGAATCACTTCAGAATCGCAAGTTGATCGGCCTGGACATGGGTGCGTTGGTCGCGGGCACCAAGTTTCGCGGCGAATTCGAAGACCGCCTCAAGGCCGTACTCAAAGAAGTGTCCCAGTCCGAGGGGCGGATCCTCCTCTTCATCGACGAGCTGCACCTCGTCGTGGGGGCGGGCAAGGCCGAAGGGTCGATGGACGCGGCCAACCTGCTCAAGCCGGCGCTCGCTCGCGGCGAGCTGCGGTGCATCGGCGCGACCACCTTGGACGAGTTCCGCGAGCACATCGAGAAAGACCCCGCGCTTGAGCGCAGGTTCCAGCCGGTGTTCGTGGGCGAGCCGTCGATCGAGGACACGATCGCCATCCTCCGCGGCATCAAGGAACGCTACGAGGTTCACCACAAGGTCAAGATCAAGGATTCGGCACTGGTCTCCGCGGCTAAGCTCTCGGCCCGCTACATCACCGACCGGTTCCTTCCCGATAAGGCTATTGACCTGGTCGACGAGGCAGCCAGCCGGCTCTCGATGGAGCTTCAGTCGGTGCCGACCGAGATCGACGTGCTTCAGCGCAAACTCCTGCAGCTTCAGCTTGCCCAGCGCATGCTTCAAAAAGAAGAGGAAGAGCACGCCCTGGAGCGACTGGCCGAGGTCGAGGAAAGCATTGCACAGGTGGAGAAGCAGCTTCAGGATCTGCGTAGACAATGGGAGATGGAGAAGTCCGGTTTGGACGACGTTCAGAAGCTGCGCGAGCGCCTGGCCCATGTCCAGATGGAGCTGAAGCGGGGCATGGACAACCTGCACGCCATGCAGCAGCGTGGTGAGCGTCCCGACGAGCGGCAATACCAAGAGCTGGCCAAGCTCGATTCCGAGCGCACGGACATGGAGAAGAGGATCGCCCGCGCCGAGGCCCAGGGAGAAAAGGAGCCCAAGGAATCACACAGGCTTTTGAAAAAAGAGGTTGATTCCGAGGAGATCGCCGAGGTCGTCAGCCAGTGGACCGGCATTCCCGTCGCGCGCATGCTCACGACCGAGCGCGACAAGCTGCTGCGGCTGGAAGAACAGATTCACCTCCGGATGGTCGATCAGAACGACGCCGTGCGCGCGGTCGCCGACGCGGTCCGCCGCAGCCGTGCGGGTCTGCAGGATCCGAACCGGCCGATCGGCTCGTTCCTCTTCCTGGGTCCGACGGGCGTGGGCAAGACCGAGCTGGCCAGGGCCCTGGCCGAGTTCCTCTTCGACAGCGAAACGGCCATGGTCCGCATCGACATGAGCGAGTACGGCGAGCGGCATAACGTCGCCCGGCTCATCGGCGCTCCTCCCGGATACGTCGGCTACGAGGAAGGAGGACGGCTCACCGAGGCCATCCGCCGCCGGCCCTACTCGGTCGTGCTCCTGGATGAGATCGAGAAGGCGCACCGTGACGTCTTCAACGTGCTCTTGCAGGTGCTGGACGACGGACGCCTGACCGATGGCCAGGGACGCACCGTCGATTTTCGCAACGCGGTGATCATCATGACCTCGAACCTGGGCAGCCAGATCATTGCCGATCTTTCTGGGACCGGCAACGAAGCCGCCATGAGGCGCGAGGTGCAAAATATGCTGCGGGGCGCGTTTCTGCCCGAGTTTCTCAACCGGATCGACGAGACGATCATCTTCCACCCGCTCGGGAAGGAAGAGATCAAGGAGATCGTCGGCATCCAGCTCAAGCGGCTCCAGCGGCAGCTCGCCGAAGCTCAACTGACCCTCGAGATCAGCGCGGCAGCGAGAGACCGTCTGGCCGACGAGGGCTTCGATCCGGCTTATGGCGCCAGGCCGCTGAAGCGCCTCATCCAGCAGCGGCTGGCCAACCCGCTGGCCACCGCGCTCTTGGAGCAGAAGATAAGCCCGGGCGAGACCGTCGAGATTGGCTGGGACGGACACCAGTTCACGTTCCAGCCGATGCGTGCCGAGCCAGAGGCCAAGCCCGAGCCGGCCTGACGGGCAGCGGGGCCACCTTGGTCCCAGGCTGATCGATCAGTCCGGCGAGGGAGTAATAGCCGGGGTTTCCGTGCTGCTGGAAGGGCTGGTGCTTGGCTTTGACGGAGCGTCAGATCCGCGCGGCTGGCTCTTCCCGGCGGCAGCGGTCGTTTTCGAGTCGGAGCCATACCGCGACTTTCGGCGCCGCCGAACCGGTTGGGCGGCAATGGCGGGCAGATGATTCGCGCCATCGTTCAGCAAGCCCTGTCTCATTTGCCGAGCCACGAGCTGTTGCTGTTTGATCGTCTGCTTTTGCTGCTGGAGCAGAAGCTTTTGGTGCATGAGCTCTTGGTAGACGAAGATGTTGCCCCCGGACATCCGCCACTCGAGCGATCGAGTATCATAGAGAGGTCCGTCCGGGCCCCACACCACGCCGCCCCGATATCGTCCATACTGGCCCAGCGCCGCCTGCGGCACTGCCAGTAACAGACCGAGAATGCAGCCGGCAAATATTTTGGCGTTCATGGACAGCCTTCCAAGATCTTCTCTTAGGAGGTTAGCCAGCCTGGAGCATCAAACCCCCTAAGTTACGCAATGGTATCGTGGCGCTATCGTCCGAGAGGTCTTTAGCCCTTAGTGGGGGGGTAGAGTAGCCTCGAGGGGGTCCTCCGGCGGTTTCTTGGGGCTGTGGGGATGAGCATTTCCGCTGGCTCCTCCGCGAGAGATGCGAGCCCCATTGGTGCTGTTGATATCGCCGCGGACGAGCGGATAGTGCGAAACAGGATGCCCTGAAAGATCGGCCCGCCCGCTATCATCGACGATGCCGGTGGAGCTGAACGCGCCAGTCCCAGGGTGGCTTGATCGGCCGCGGGCCGTCGCGCCCAGCGGTGGCGGGGGCACCGGAGCAACGGCGTAATATCTCGCACCCCGGCGAAGCTGCGGTCGCTGGTTGGCCGTGCGCAAGCCAGGCTCCGGGCCCGGGCCCAGACTCGGGACGCCAAGCTGCGCGAAAGCGACCCCCGGCCACGCCCAGCAGAGGACCACCATCGCAGCGATCATTATGAGTCGTCTCATGGCCGCTCCCATTCTTCGCTCGTCGAAGCCGATCGTGGAGTAACGTGAATACCGACCGACCGGAAAGCTCAGGTTCAACGCGGTCTGATCTTCGTCGCAGTCGACCGCAGTCAACTGCATGACTGAATTTTGTAATAAGTCGCGGGTTTCATCAAGGCCTCACTTGCGCGCAAGGTTCCTTGTTCTCTTTGCTCATCATGCCAAGGATTGATGAATGCCTGTGCGTCAATGTGGCTGCGGTTGCCGCGAGCCAGACGCGATCAACATTGCCACAGCGCGGCATGGTTTTCGCTTTCTTGGCTCACGGTGGCGTGGCTCAGGCCAGTTTGCATTGACGGGTGCGTCAGACGCAAACACAATACTTGATATCAGTTGAGTGCCACGAAAGCCTATCGGCTTCCTTTTCTGGCGCGTACGGGACCCTTAGGCCCTTGATTCGGAAATTGGGCGATTGCCATGCGAGAATTTATCGATCTTTCGGACTTCGGGTTGCTCAACCACGATCAGTCTGCACGGCTCTGGTCGCAGCTTCCGGTGCTGGAGGGCAAGACGCTGCTGGTCGCGATGCTCTCATTCGGCTTGCTTGGCCTGGTGGCCTTCGCACTGCTTTACTGGCGCAAGCAGAAGCTGCAAGACAGGGTTGAGACACAGTTTAAGGGTTTCCGCGAGCGGGCCGTTGCGCTCATGGACCAGCTCGACGGATTGCGGCAGCGGCACAAGACGCTACTAGCGACCGATCCGGACTTCAAGGTTTCGATGACTGGCGCGACCCTGGCGCTTTACAACCAGGTCAGTCGCGACCTGGATGGTCTCTGGGAGCGCTGGCTGAAGCTCATGGAGATCTGGGACCAGGCGCAGCAGCGCATCCGGGCGGGCACGGGTTTGGCGATCAAACCGACGGAAGAGGCGCGGAAGCTTCTGGAGGGGGGAGAGGTCGATGAGCTGGTCCGCCAATCCAGCGCGTGCAAGGAACAGTTGGATCATTTGAACCAGGGCCATGAAGATGCACGTGCGAACCTGGCTGCCGCCCGTGCTGAGCTGGCGGCGGCGCTGGGCGCAATCAGCAAGGGGACCGGAGTTCTCATCCCCTCAGACCCGCACCACTCTGAGATGAGCGAGGCTGAGAGAATGCTCGGTGATGCGGATGGCATGATTGCTTCTGACCCGATCGGCGCCCTCGAACGGATCGCGCAGGCGCGGCGGACTCTCGCCGTCCTTCATGAGCGCTCGGACGGCCGGTCGACCTGGCACCGCCATCCGACCGAGTTTCCGCCGATTTTCGCCGAGCTATTGGCCGCCGCAGAGCGGCTGCGCGCCGCCGTGGCAAGGCTGCGGTTGACGGACCTTGTGGGACTGTTCATCAAGGCCTGGGTGGCCGTCTGGATCCTGGGCCTGCTCTTTGGACTTTTGACTCCGATCTTGCCCATCGTCATCTTCGGTGTTGGTTGCTTGATCGTCCTGGGCGGCGGGCTGACTGTCCTTCGGGCCATGATGGCCTGGTTCAGTTTCGCGATTGGGCGACACCCAGGCCACGTGGACTATGGCGCGGGCCCTCCGCAGCATCGGTTCAACCCCCCGCCGGCTTCTGGTCCACGAGATCGATCGTCTCCTTGATGGCCGTGGCGTGCACGGCGATGCCGAAGCCCATCCGGTGACGGAATTTTCCGGTCTGGTACGTCATCTTGAACTCCTCATCGAGGAAATGCTGGCCGACGATGAGCCCGAGAATGAGCCGGACCCGGGTCGGCTCGGTCTTGCCCGCGATCAGGCGGTAATTATCGACAAGATAGACCGGCGCTCCGCTATCGCCCTCGAAGGTATTTAGATCCAGCAGGCAGGTCTTGGTGCTGCGGGTGGGCCGCAGCGGGTAGCCGGCGATGCAGCCCGATCGCACGACGCCGAAGCCGGCCTCGCTGGGCTCGAACTGATTGGGATGGGGAAAGCCGATGCATCGAACGAGATCGCCGGGGTGAATCTCGTATTTTTCCAGGCTCTCATCCGAGGCGAGCAGATCGACGGAGACCGCCGGCAGCACCAAGTCGGGAGCGGGTGTGATGGGCAAGACGGAGACGTCAGCCGCCGGGTGCTTTTTCCAGAGCGGTTGCGCGTCGTGCCGGATCTGGATCTTCAGCGGAGCCTTCTGGAAGCTGCCATCGGCGGCTTTCTTGCGGAAGACGACCGTGACCTCGTTGCCCTTCGTCCGGCTCAAGGTATGCTCGGCCGTGACCATCAGGAACTGCGTCGACTTGGGGTCGCCCGGTTTGGGCCGGGCCAGCACGAATGCCGACCCCGAGGCGTCGGAGTCCGACACTTTTACCGTGGCCAGCATCAGTTGGGTGTCCAGATCGTCAGGCTCGGCCGCCGCCGCGACGGAACCCGCGAAAATCAGCAATAAGCACACGAGGCGACCGAACTTGCTGGCAAAGGGACGTGGCATCGTAGCCAAGGCCTTCTCTCCCGAATCCGCCTCGCGTGCCGACGTGATGCCGCACGCACGCGAGGCCGGCGCACTGACAGTGAGCCCCGGCCGCAAGAGGCGGCCGCTCTGCCCCCATGGCTTCCGGCCTCTTAGTGTAGCAAGATGGCCTCGGGTCTGCTCACTCTCCGGCCATCACGTAGCCGGTTCGGCCGCGGATGGCCGGCTTGAAATCGGTCTTGTCGATCCGGTATCTGCGGAGCTTCTCGCTGATGCTGCGGCGCGACAAACCGCAATGGTCGGCGCAGCGGTCGATCCGTCCCCGATATTTCTCCAGGACCCGGATGAGGTAGGCGCGCTCGATCCTCTGGATGAACTCATCGGTGAGCTCTTGAAGCGGCCGGTTGTGGTCGAAGTCGAGGCTAAAGGGCTCTTCGCGCAGAGGAAGGATATGGGGGGGAAGGTTCTCCGGAGCGATCACCGGCCCAGGGGTCGTGACGACCATCTGCTCGATCAGGTTATCGAGCTCGCGGACGTTGCCGGGCCAGTCGTACCGCAGCAAGCGCGACAGGGTTTCTCGGGCCACGGCCTTGGAGGGCAAACCTCGCTCGACGAGCTTTTCGAGGAAGTGATTGACCAGAAGCGGCACGTCCTCAAGCCGCTCGCGAAGCGGAGGAAGGTCGATGGAAACGACGTTCAGTCGGTAGTAAAGATCATCCCGGAAACGGTTTGCCGCCACAGCCTCGGCCAAATTCAGGTTCGTGGCGGCGATCACGCGACAATCGGTCTTGATCGGCTCGGTTCCACCAACTCGCTCGAATCGCTGGTCCTGGAGCACCCGCAAGAGCTTCGCCTGCATGCCCACGGGAAGCTCGCCGATCTCGTCGAGAAAGAGCGTGCCCCCGGCCGCCAGCTCGAATCGCCCTTTCTTCTGCCGGTCTGCGCCTGTGAATGCGCCCCGCTCATGACCGAAGAGCTCGCTTTCCAGCAGGTGCTCCGGCAGCGCAGCGCAGTTGACCTCGATCAAGGGGCCGTGTCGCGTCACGTCGCTGTAGTGGATGGCCTGGGCCACGAGTTCCTTGCCGGTTCCCGTCTCTCCGGTTACCAGGACGGTGCAGTTCGAGGAGGCGACGCGCTCGACCCGAGCAAAGACTTCCATCATTCGTTTGCTGCGGCCCAGAATGTTGTGATACGCATTGCGCCGTCGCAATCGGTTGCGCAGATCGGCGACCTCGTCGATCAGTCGGCGCGCCTCGAGCGCCTGGCTGACCACCAGTTCCAACCGCTCCGTGTCGACCGGCTTCTGGATGAAATCATAAGCCCCAAGCTTCATGGCCTCGACGGCGACCTCGACTGTCGCATGGGCCGTCATGACGATCATCGTGACGGGCAACTCGCGGCCGCGAATTTGCCGGATCAGTTCCAGACCATCGCCATCCGGCAGCCGCAAGTCTGTGAGCAACAGCGAGAACGGACGATCGACCAGGTCTTCAATCGCGGTTGTGCCATCGCGAGCGACACAGATTTCCCGGCCCGGCCGAGCGAGCAATTGAAAAAGCTGCTGTCGGATAAGCTCACTGTCATCCACCACGAGGATGCGTCGATCCATGGCGCCCTCATCCAGGCTGAGGTGGGTGGGCACGATCCCGGGGTAAGACCACGACCGAGTCCGACCGCCGGTTCGACCGGAGTGCACTGAGTCCTTCGCGGAAGTCCATTTACTCAAGCGCCGTAGCCTACGGAGATTTCTCGGTGTGTCAAGGCGGATCACCGGAGACTGTTCTACGCCGGCAACCGACGAACTCTCGGAGAAAGAACGTAAGTTTTTTAGCAGCAGCAACATGAATCGCCCCGAGGGTGAAAGCCAGCGTCTTGCCCACCCCATTCGGAGGCTTATGAGTGTTCCCGCGAAGCATCACGTGACAGCCTGACTTCGCCAACCAAGACATGCGTGAAATCAAGCAATTGGCAGTAATCAGCCCACTTGCGTCTCGATGCCTTCCGTTCAGCAAGTCGCTCTGGACTTTGCGAGCAAGAAAGGGTCAACTTTTGGCGGATGGATGCCTGGCCGGGTCCGTCGAGCATCGGTTGAGCGTGCGGTTTGAACTCGCAAGGGCCTGCTCACAGGCGATGGAGTTGTGCCGGCCGTGCGCCGTTGGCGATGAGCAGTGCGAGGGTTGTAGCGGTTGTATCCGTGCATGCGCAAAGCGGGCCCCACTGGCTGAGTTCTTGGGCTGGGTGAAGATGCGAGTTGATACAACCCTAGCGTTCTGGACGCGACTTTCCGGGCAGTCCGCGCCGGTGAAAAAGGAGAGACTGATGCGGAGTCTGCGAATGACCTTGGCCGTCGCTGGACTGGTGGCTGCGGCCGCGCCCTGGAGTATGGCGGGCGATTACAGCCCGAAAGACCTGCTCAAGTTCCGTCCCACCCAGCCGGGTGTCGACTATGACACGCCCGCCGATCAGGCCGCTGTTGATGCGTGCAAGGTTGAGCTCGTGACCGACGGTCAGAAACGAACCATCGGCTACGCGCTGCGGGATGGCCAGGGCAAGCTACTGCGGCGGTTCGTCATCACGAGCGGAGGAAAGTATCTCAACCAGTGGAGCTACTTCCAGGACGGCTTCGAGATTTACCGCGAGAATGACCTCGACGGCGATCGGACCCTGGACGAATGCCGCTGGCTCAACGGTGGCGGCACGCGGATCGCCGTGATCAAGGGGGGCAAGATCGCTGGCTGGAAGCGGCTCTCGGCTGAGGAAGCCAGCAAGGTGATGGTCCAGG
The DNA here is from genome assembly GCA_052146555.1 of Isosphaeraceae bacterium. Classification (GTDB taxonomy): domain Bacteria; phylum Planctomycetota; class Planctomycetia; order Isosphaerales; family Isosphaeraceae; genus Aquisphaera. The sequence continues at coordinate 41,751 of JBKQMU010000321.1, read as the reverse complement.
CGCTGGCGACCGCTGACAGCACGCTCTTGGACGCCCTGATGGCCACGACCGAAGAGCTCGCCGACGCAGGAGTTCCGAAGGATGTCGTCGACAAGGTGACAAGTGCCGCGGGCAAGCGCGATGGTGCGCTGGAAGCCCTGCGGAAAACGCTTGTGGGGTGGACGACCAAGACGGTCTGGAACCGCTTCGACGGCACGTATCCCCACGTGATCCCGGGGGACGCCTCCGGCGGTCTGGAGAAGGACATCATCCTCTACGAAAACGCCGTGATCTTCGCCGGTGCATCGGCAGGTCAGGCAAACTCGGCCAAGCTCTCGTTCCTGCAAGTGCCCGAGATGATCAAGCTGGGCGAGGTCTGGAAGTTCGTGGAGCTGCCCCGCGCTGTCGATCCCGAGAAGCCGGTCGTGGCCTCGGCCAGCGGCATTCGCGCGGCGATTTTCGACGCGGCGGCGCCGGGGCCCCAGCGCGATGAGGCAATGGAAAAAGCCCTCAAGGCCCTGGCCGACTTCGACACCGCCAATGCGAACCTCCAGTCCGGAGAAAAGAAAGACGTGGCCCGGTTTCATGTCGGCCGGGTCCCTTTGCTCAGTGCCATCGTCAAGGCTGCCAAGGACCCCGAGGACCAGGTCAGCTACAAGAAGCAGATCATCGATAGCTTGATCGCCGCCTATCAGACCGGCGCCTACCCCAAGGCCCGGGGGGTGCTCGAGGCGATGATCGACGAGGGTAACCGGCTTTCGTCCTACGCCGCATATCGTCTCATCGGCGCTGATTTCGTGATGCGGAACGAGGAGCCCGGCTCGAACTTCTTGGCCAACCAGAAGAAGTGGATGACCGAGCTCGAAGCGTTCCTCGCCAAGTTCGGAACTTCGGAAGAAGCCCCGGAAGTGTGGCTGCAACTGGGAAGCTCCAACGAGTTCAACGCCGAGGAAGATCTGGCGCGGAAAGATTACACCAAGCTCGTCGACAGCTTCCCTACCACACCTGCCGGCAAGAAGGCCGCAGGGGCGCTGCGGCGCCTGGACCTCGGTGGCAAGACACTCTTCTTGAAAGGGACAAGTCTGCAGGGTGAAACGGTGGATACGACCCAGTACCGGGGCAAGCCGGTGCTGGTGGTCTTCTGGGCATCCTGGGGCGGCCAGTCGGTGCGACGGGAGCTTCCCGATCTGGGTAAGCTCCAGGACAAGTTCCGCGCTCGAGGACTGGAAATCATCGGTGTCAGCCTGGACAACGAGCGGACCGATCTCGAGGCCTTTCTCAAGGAACAGCAGCTAGGATGGCCGCAGATCTTCGAGCCCGGGGGCATCGACAGCCGTCTGGCCACAGAGTTCGGCATCATTTCTCTGCCCACGATGTTCTTGGTCGATGGTCAGGGAAAGGTCGTCAGTCGTAATCTCCGGACGGCCTCGGAGGCGGAACGCCAGCTCGAGAAACTGCTGTCGCAGAAGCAGCCCGGAGTCGCTCTGGGCGACAAGTGAACGAGCGCGTTTCGCTTGCGCTGCATGCAGCTACCATAGGAGGCCGCTGCGGTCATGCTTTCTCCCCCTGGGAAGGTGCCCCGCCGGGGCGGATGAGGGTCCGGGACGCTCGCTTGGGGCTGCAGCGTCCCCTCATCCGGCCTTCGGCCCGACCCCGCGACCCGCAAGCGGGTTCCCCGGGTACCCCCCGCTCCCCCCGGGAGAAGGAAAGAAAGCACAGCCCTGCCCGCAACTCAATTGAAAAACCACGCTCGAGCAACCGGATCAATCGAAGATCACGTCGACCTTCGTGCCCGAGGCCGCTTGCCCGCGAAGCGCCTCCGAAGGGTCGTTCCCTGCCCTCCGCTTTTGCCCTTGACTTGCTTCCCGCTCCACCCGCAAGGAATTCCGTAAGGCCCTTTGGTTTCCCACTCTCCTCGACAAACCTGTCCTAGGATTCTATTGTCTCCGGCGAGTTGTACGCCGGGGCCGCGACACCTCCATCCCAGAGCCGGAGGAATAACAGGGTTTCACAACTCTTGAGACGCGACTCTAGCCAGGACAGGGATGCACCACGGCCGTGTGCATTGCTGCCAGGGTGACAGGGCAGCACGTAACCGTCTCTCGGTTGCTGGCACCAAGAAGCTCTCCAGAGGCCTGGATGCCGGGTGCTTCATGACGGTCGATCGCGATCGATCACGCATCGGGGACGAGCCTGCCAAGAGCGAGGGAAACCCGTCTCGCGCCAATTCACCGGAATCGAAAATGCGGCGTTTGGAGCTCAAAAGCAATGTCCCGGTCCGTAATCAGCTCGAAAGCCCGCAAGGGCTTCACCCTCGTTGAACTCGCGGTCGTGATCGTCATCATCGGCGTCCTGGCCGCCTTCGGTGTGCCTCGGTTCCTCAAGTCCGTGGAACGATCGAAAGCCTCCGAAGCCTTTGCCTTTCTCTCTGCCGTCCGGTCGTCCCAGGAGCGTTATCTGGCCCAGTACGGCCAGTACTGCACGGACATTAGCCTGCTCGACATTCAGTATCCCGCGCCGGCCTACTTTTCGGTGGGAACGGTGTCGGCGGGCTCGACCAACCAGATCCAGAACTCCTGGACGCTCACCCTGACCCGCACCGGTGCCTCGGCCGGCTATGGACAGTACACGGTCATTTTCACCGACCAAGGCTACGACGCGACGAATTCGGGAATCCAGACGATTCCGGACATCAACCCGATCAGCAGTTCCATCAGCACGAGCTCGGGAAGCTGATTGCTGGCTGGCGGCCTCGTCAGAACCTGGGATCCTGTTCTCCCGCGTGGCGGGGGAGCAGGGTCCTTTGCTCATTGCGCAGGTCTGATCGCCGACCGTGTGGCTGCGAGTCCAGTTACCTCCCAGCCATGCGCCCGAAGGCCTTTGTCGCTCCGGCCACAACCTCGTCTTCACTTGCCATATGACTTTGCGATTTCCGATTCGTTGCTCGGACCCGTTGCTTCCCTCGCGACTGCGACTCTATCCTAACACCCGAGATTGGGGGTCAATCGGAAGTACGATCCGCCCAGGGGACATAGCTCCATGCAGGTTCTCGCGTGTGTCAATGGGACCATCATGCCCGTCGAGCAAGCGATGGTCCCGGTCTGGGATCGAGGATTTCTCTTCGGCGATTCGGTCTACGAGGTTCTTCGGATGTACCAGGGTCGGTGCTGGCTCGAGGACGAGCACCTGGCACGACTGCGACGCAGCCTAAGCGAGCTTGATTTCGTCGCTGTCGACCTGAACCGGCTGATGGATCGTCTTCGCCAGACGATCCGCAAGAGTGGCATCCTCGAGGGCACGGTGTACGTCCAGATCACCCGCGGCGTGGCACCTCGCTCGCACCCCTTTCCCAGTCCTCCTGTCGCGCCGACCGAAGTGATCGTCGTGCAACCCTATGATGTCGCGCCCACGTCGCGTCTGCGCCAGACGGGGGTTCCTTGCGTCAGCCAGCCCGACCTCAGGTGGAAGCGGTGCGACATCAAGTCGACGAATCTGCTGGCCAACGTCCTGGCGATCGAGGCCGCGCGTCGCGCCGGGGCGTTCGAGGCGGTGCTGGTGGACGCCCGCGGCTTCGTGACCGAGGCAAGTCATACCTCGGTACTGTGGGCGCGCGGCGGACGGCTTGAGGGCACCCCCGAAGGGCACGAAATTCTACCCGGAATGACCCGCCAGCTCGTGCTCCGGCTCACCGCAAGCCTCGGCATTCCCTTCGCTGGAGTGCAGGTGACGCTGGAAGAGCTGAAGGCGGTCGACGAGCTGATCCTCGTCGGCACGACGGTCGAGGTCGTGCCGGTCATTCAGATCGATGGCTCGCCCATCGGCACGGGCCAGCCCGGGCCGATCGCCCTGCGCCTCCATCGAGCCTACGAAGAGGCCGTCCGAAGCTGGCTTGCCGAAGAGCCGCAGGCCCCCTCCGCGACGCTGCCCCTGCGAGGAGACTGAATGAGCGCGTCGATCCGCCTCTTTGACCTCTTGCTCAAGCTTTCCGCAACGCCGCCCCTGCGAGGAGACTGAATGAGCGTGGAAGAAACGCTTCTGGACGACGACCATCCGCTGACTGCCCACCTACGCCGCCAGCCGCTTCCAAAGGCTGGAGCCCGGATCGTCGTCATCACCGACTCTCCGGATGGATCGGCAACCGATGTCGTTGCGCCGCTGGTCGACTGGTTCGCTCGAGAGGACCGAGCGCTTGAGCTTCGGACAGTCATCGTCGATCCCCGCAGGCCGCGCCTGGACCAAGCGATGGCGGCAGCCTTGGATCAGGTGACTCTTCCGCTTGTACTCATCACGACGGCCACCGGGCGCTACGGGCCGGAGCACCTTCTCCCCTTGATCGAGGCGATCGACACCTGCGACCATGTCCTGGGCAAGCGGCCCGTCGGAATCATTTCGCGTCTCCTGCGGTGGGCCAGCAGCTTGCCGCGACGCTTGATTTTCGCGGTTCCCGTACTCGATGTGCACTCGCCCTGCCAGCTTCACCGGACCGAGAAGCTCGCGGCCATCGCGGTGCAGTCCGGGTCGTCGTTCCAGGACGTCGAGGTGCTGGCCAAGGCCACCTTCCTGGGGCACCTTTTGAGCGAGGTCGACGTGCCGCCACTGCCGGGCCAGCTCTTTCGCGCAGGCTGCTGGAGCGATCTCTTGGCGGTCTTGCAGCGGCCTCTGTTCCGGCGGCCGGCCGTCGAGCCGGCCTCACGTCCAGCGGAAAATGCGCAAGGCCAGGTAGAAGGTGCCGATCGCCCAGGCCGAGAGGATGGCGATCGCCCTCATGATGTCGGGATGGAACAGGCCGGCCCCTTCGAGCAAGACGAGCCGCAAGGCGCTGACGAGCTGGGTCAGAGGGAGGGCCTGAATCAAGTATTGGGCGGAATGGCCGAATCGGTCCGATGCGAAGAAGACGCCGGAGAGCAGGTACATCGGCAGCATGACGAGGTTCATGAGTCCGCTGACCGTCTCGGTGGTACTGGCCCTGCTGGCCACGAGCAGTCCGATGCCGGCGAACGCCAACGCTCCAATGACGTCGATGAGCACGAACAAGAGCAGGTTGCCACGGATCGGCATGTGGAAGACCAGGACTCCCAGCAACAGGAGCACCGTGACGTCGGGGATCAGAAAGGTCAAGCGCGAGGCCAAGATGGCGCCCAGAAAGTCGCGCCTGGGCATAGGCGTGGCCACGAAGCACTTCAGCAACTTGCCGATCCGCAGGTTGACGAGAAAGAACCCGATACCCCAGAGACCCCCGCCCATGGCGTTGACGCCGATCAGCCCCGGGATCAAGAAATCGATGTACCGTGAGCCGGGCTCAGTGATTGGAGCATCGCGCGGCTGGCAGGGGTTCTTGCGTCCGGCGGCCTCTTGAAGGATGTCATCGACGGCCTCCCGGGCCACGGTCGCCTCGGGGCGTGTCGGGTCGTAGCGGTACGTCCAGTCGGAAGCGCCGCCGGGCACCACCTCCAGGACGCTCTTGCCCGTGGCCAACCGCCGGTCGGCCACCGGCTCGGTCAAAAGCTCGACCTGGACCGGCGGTCGGATGGCCCAGCGGGCATCGCCGGGTGACTCCTGGGCCGCCGCCAGCCTTTCGTTATGCTTCTGCATCGCCTCGGCTAAGGGGGTGGCGTGAGGGCCCTCCACAAGATCGATCTGAATCGGAACGGGGGGGCGACTGCGGAAGGCATACCCCAGCACAATCGCCAGCAGCGTGGGAAACGCATAAACCCAGAAAATCCGCGCAGGCTGCCGCCAGAACTCGCGCAGTCGGGCACGATAGAGCTGATAGAACGGAGAATGATCAAGCATCAGATGCACTCGTCTTACTTGCAGTCGAGGTTGAATCAAGGGGTCCGGCCGGCAGGGCGACTACCGCGAGCGACCAGACCGGTTCCTCCGCTTCCGGCCGCCGAGCTGGAAGCCGCCTCCTTCCTCGCCGCTGTCGTCTCGCAAGTGCCGGCCGGTGAGAGTGACGAATACATCCTCGAGGCTGATGTGACGGGTCGTCAAGCGGACCAGCGGTCGCCCCAGGGCGTCGAGCTCATCGAGCAGGGCGGGTATGGCTCGATGGGGCTCGGCGACGGTCAGCGCGTATCCCTCGCCGTCGACCCGGGCCGCGAGTACGGAATCGAGCCCGGCGAAGGTCCCTGCGTCCGGTGCCTCGCCATTACTCTCCAGCGCGAACTCGACGATGTGGTCGCCCCCGAGGCGGGCGATCAGCTCACGGGGAGAGCCCAGGGCGATGATCTTACCGTAATCGATGATGGCGACGCGGTCGCAGAGCCGCTCGGCCTCGTCCATGTAGTGAGTGGTGAGGAGGACGGTCCGGCTGCGGTCGCGCAGATCCTTGATCACGTCCCAGAGCTGACGCCGCGACTGAGGGTCCAGGCCAGTGGTGGGCTCGTCAAGGAAGAGCAACTCGGGATCGCCGACTAGGGCGATGGCGACGGCTAGGCGCTGCTGCTGGCCGCCGGAAAGCTGCTCGATGAGAGCATTGCCCTTGGACTCGAGTGAAACCCGCGCGATGGCTTGGTCGGCCGTCAGGCCGCTTCGGTAGAAGCTGCGAAAGACGGTCAGCAGCTCCCGCACGGTCTCCTTGTCGGGAAACCGGGTCTCCTGAAGCGTCACGCCGATTCGTTCCCGGATGGCGACGGGGTCGGACGCCCAGCTTCGCCCCAGAACCTCAACCTCGCCGGATGTCGGCTGGCCCAGTCCCTCCAGGATCTCCACCGTGGTTGTCTTGCCTGCCCCGTTGGGACCCAAGAGGCCGAAGCACTCGCCGACGTCGATCTCCAGGTCGATGCCGTCGACCGCAAGGACCGGACCATCGCGGCCCGGGTATTGCTTACGCAATTCCTTGACGCGAATGGCCCGATCGCTCATGGAAGGCGTGTCTCCTGGCGGCTTCTTCCCTGGCTCCGGACCAGAAGAATTTTCATATCACCGTGCCGTCGCGCACAATCGCCGACCTGGGAACGACCGTTACGCCGTCGCGAATCACGTGCGTCGGGGTCTCATCCGAGTCGACGATGCCGGTCTCGTTGACGATCTTGACGTTGCGACCGATCCGCGCATTCTTATCGGTGATGGCCCGTTCGATGACCGAATTAGCACCTACGCCGGCCAGCGGGCGCCCCAACCTCTTGCTCTCCTCAATCTGGGCGGCCTGTTCGTAGTAATCGACACCCATGATGTAAGAGTCGCGGATCACCGTGTTCTCGCCGATGATCGACCGCACGCCGATGACGGAGTTCTCAATCACCGCGCCCCGCCCGATGATGCAGCCATCGCAGATCAGGCTGTTCTTGACCGTGGCGCTGATTAAGCGAGAGCAAGGCAAGTAGCGAGGCCGCGTGAAGATCGGGTGTTCGCCGAAGGTGAAATCAAACGCCGGTTTATCAACTGTCAGGTCGATGTTGGCCTGATGGAAGGCTCCCACCGTTCCGATGTCTTCCCAATAGCCATCAAAGAGATGGGCCTGGACCCGGTGATTGGTGATTGTCTGGGGCAAGAGCTCGTGTCCGAAGTCGGTCGCGGAGCTCGATTCGAGCATTTCGACCAAGGCCTTGGCGTTGAACAGGTAGATGCCCATGCTGGCCAGGAAGGGACGGCCGGAGGCCTTCAGTCCCAGCTTCTCCAGCCAGGACGGATCGGTGCGCACTCGATTGAGCTTCTCTTGCGTCTTGGGTTTCTCCTCGAAATCGATCACCTTGCCGTCGGCCTGGATCCGCATGATCCCGCACGACCGCGCCTCGGCCTCGGCCACCGGCAGCGCCGCGATGGTGACCACGGCCTTGTTCTCAACGTGCGTGCGGATCATGTCCTCGAAATCCATACGATAGAGCTGGTCTCCTGAAAGAATCAGCGTCAAATCGTATGTCTTGTCAGTGAAATAAGGAATGTTCCGACGAACGGCGTCGGCAGTTCCCTGGTACCATGACTCGTGCTGCATGGTCTGCTGCGCGGCCAGGATTTCCACGAACCCACCCGCGAACGGATCGAATTTGTAAGTATTGGCAATGTGTCGGTGCAAGCTGACGGAGTTGAACTGGGTCAGCACGAAAATGTGGTGCAAGCCCGAGTGAATGCAATTGGATACGGGAATATCGATAAGTCGATATTTTCCGGCGATCGGAACCGCCGGCTTGCTGCGTGACTTGGTCAGCGGAAACAGACGAGTACCCCGCCCTCCGCCCAGGATCAGAGAGACGACCCGGAGCATGGAAGACCTCCTTTGCCAGTGGGGAGAGGCCATCGGTTCCGGTGGCTGATGGCCTCCATCAGTCTGTCGGCCTCTTCGAGCCCCGGTTTATCGTACACCAGCGGAGAAGTCACTGCGAGATGATGGCACTTTCTCGTGCGCGGATCGTCCCTGGGGCGAGAAGCTCTGGTCCGGGCAGTAGGTCCCGGCTGCACCCGATCAGGCGTGGCGGCCGGCACGCCTGGCCGGGGGGGCCGGAGGGAAAGGCCGGCCGGTGACACGCAAAAAGCAAACGCGGCGCGGCAGCACCGCTTCAAAGGGCAAGGCTTCACCAGCCGCGGGACATGTTCGATTCGACAGCCCTGCGCGCCCCGTCCAGGTCGGTTCCGGTCGCCTGCATGTACAGCCGCACGGCGTGCAGCTTGTCGCCGGCAGCCTTGGCCAGACAGTCGCGGGCCACATGACACGGGTCGGAATCGCCCTGGATGCCCAGCAGTTTTTTCGAGATCACCCAGGCGTCCCGCGGCCGGTGCGCTACTCGGATGACCTCCTCGGCAGGGTAGTTGGTGATCGCAAAGGCCCGCGCGGATTCCGCGTCGTCTGCGCATGCGATCATGATATGTGATGTGGTTTCAACCTCAAAAAGAGGCATCTTGCTTACCCCATTCGTGATAAGAAGGCCGACGGCGAACGGTCAGAAGGCGGCCCGCGTCACACGCCAATTGCGTCTCTAAGCGGATCGTACTCCGCCGGAGGAATCCGGTCAAAGGGGACGACCAAAAGCCACGAGCAAGCCGCCAGCGGAAAGCGGCCGCGGTGTCGCCGGCGCCGCGGGAGAAGCCAAGCGGGATCGAGGGCGCTTCCGGCTCTCATTGCAACGGCATGCCGGTTTCCACCATTTGAAGGTCTTCGTAGAGCTGCGCCAGGACCAGGCTCCCGCTGGTGGCCACCGTTTCACCCGCCTCCAGTCCGCTGGCGATCACCACCTGATCACTCTTCTCCTGAGCGATAGTCACCTTCCGCCGCGCGTACTGGGACGTTCCCGCGGACCCCGCCGAACCAGTCTTGACGAAGACGTATTCCGAGCCATTGAGCACGACCATGGCCAGACGCGGAATCACGGTCATACCCTTTACCGGCGGAATCTCGAGAAAAACCTTGACCAGCATGTCCGACTTGAGTTTCCCGCCCGGGTTCCGGATCGAGGCCCGGACCTGCACCGCGCGGGTCTCGCGCGAGACCTCCGACGATACATACTCGATGGTGCCGCGGAGCGTCTGTTGAAGGAAGGGAAAGACGATGTCCATCCTCTGCCCCACGGCCACCCTTGCCTGATCGACCTCATAAACGTTGGCGAACACCCAGAGATGATCCAGAGGCGCGATGACCATGAGGATGTCCATGTCATCGTAATAGTTGCCCGGAACCACCTCACGCTGGATGACGATGCCGTCGACACGCGAACGAAGGGTCATTCTGGCCTTGTCGGTGATCGTGCCGAAGACCGCCTCGTTGGCCGGCAAGTCCCCCAGGTCCTTGATCAGGGGCTCGATATCGGCAATCGGAACGCCGAGAATCTGAAGTTTGTCGCGCGTCGTATTGAAGTCCAGCCGGCTCTTGCTCTCGGCGTTCTGGTCGTCGATCTTCGTCTGCAAGGAAACGGCTCCCTCGCTGGCGAGCTTCTCGTGAAGCTTGAGCACGCGGAGATCGCGCCGCCACTGAACGTACTTGGCCTGAAGGTCGTTCTTGGCCGCAGCCAGGTCCACGCTATCCATCTCGACGAGTGGGTCGCCCTTGTGAACGAGCTGCCCCAGCTCGGCATAGACCTTACTCACCAGCGTATCGAACCTGGGTCGGACTTTGTTCAAGGAATTGGGGTCGTACGCCGTTCTCCCGGTGAGCTCGAGCTTGATCGGCTCGACCTGGGCCTCCACTTTGACTGCGCCCAAACCCACCGCCTTGGCCTGGTCGTCGTCGATCTTGACTCGCCCATCCCAGTGATTGCCAGACTTGACCTCGCTCTTGGAAGCTGGCTGCGCGGCTTTGGACTTGCTGTGAAAAAGGTCAAGAACGGCACTGAGCGTGATCCGAGGAGCAATCGGTTTCTTGCCTCCGTCGGAGACGTAATAGTAAGCTGCTCCGGCACCTACGCCGAGAACGAGGAGGGCCAGGACCCTACCAAGCCAGGACCGCTTACGGCGAGGCGAGCGGGGTTCGGGCGCCGCGGGACGTGAAGCCGCCGGAGCAACACGCGGGGGAGGCTCGGTCTCGAGCGTGCTCATGATCGGGATCCTGAGGGATTTTCCCGGAATTCAGGCTGGGAGCGGGAAGTCAAGGGTGGCAATGCGTTGCCGGTCGATCTTTGGTTTTTGATTATCGAGCTTGCCACTGGGACTATAAAGGCGCGCAGGCCCTCCTGCACGGAGTACGCTTCTGGCCCTTCGATTGGTCGCGCAGAGCCTGAAAAAAGACGACTGACTGCCCATCCGAACACCGGAGGCGGCTGACGGAGGTCCTGGGCCTCTTCCTATGGGGCGCTCAGGGAGCCAGCCGCTGGAGCTGCTCTCCGATGGACGTCATCAGGGGAGCGATAAGCTCCTCGTCAAAGCCAAAGCGGGTGCCGGCAGCGGCGAAGAGCTCGGGCAAGGGACGAGCGCCTCCCAGGGCCAGGGCGCGGCGATAGTCGGCCACGGCTGCCGCACGATCCGTCAAGCCACGTCGCCAGATCTGCAGAGCACCCAACTGGGCGATACCGTACTCAATGTAATAGAACGGGTAAAGGAAAATGTGAAGCTGCCGGTGCCAGGAGTGGTCGCGCGCTTCCTCGTAACCTGACCAATCGACGTTGCCGCCGAACCGTTCGATCAAGCCCCGCCAGGCGGCCCGGCGGTCGTCCCGGGTGTGGCCGGGGTGGGTGTAGATCCAGTGCTGAAACGCATCGACCGTGGCGATCCAGGGCAAGATCAGCACGATGCCCTCCAGCAGCTTGCGGTTGGACCGTTGGGCGTCAGCCTTGTCGTAAAAGAAATCGAGGCCACCAGCGCCGAAGAGCTCCATGGTCATGGACGCGACCTCGCAGAACTCCAGCGGGCTTTCACGATAGGCCGCCAGCGGCTCGCCACGGCACGCCAGCGTGTGAAAGGCGTGGCCGCCCTCATGAAGGAGCGTCCGCACGTCGCCATCGAGTCCCACGGCGTTCATGAAGATAAAGGGCAGACGATCGACTTCGAACGTCGTCTGGTAGCCCCCGGGAGCCTTGCCCTTGCGATTGGCCAGATCGAGTAATCCCGATGTGCGCAGGTACCCGAACTGGGCGCCGAGCTCCGGATCGACCGCGCGGAAGATCGTCTCGGTTCCCTCGGACAACCGGGCGACGTCGTCGAACGGTTTCAAAGGAGGGCGGCCCAGAGGATCGACGGCCGTGTCCCAGGGGCGCAAGGCCGGCACGCCCAGCGCTTCGCGGTGTTCTTGCTGGATTCGCCGTGAAAGCGGCACGACCAGCCGCTCGACGACCGAGTGAAATTCGAGCGCTTCCTTGACGCCGTAGTCAAACCGCTCGCGCTGGCGAAAGGCAAAATCGACATAATTGTCAAATCCCGCCTCGTGGGCGATCTCGATCCGCAGGGCCAGCATCTGGTCGAACAAATCGTCCAGGGCGTCTCGATCCTGGAGCCGGCGCGCGGCGGACAGCTCCCAGGTCGTTTGGCGCACGCTGCGATCGGTTTCCTCCAGGAAGGGCGCCATCTGCGCCAGCGTTCGCTCCTGTCCCTGGTAATTCACCGTCATGGCGCCGACGGTCTTCTGGTATTTCTGTTCCAGCTCGGCTAGGCGGGTTTCACGGGGGATGTTGGCTTCGCGATAAAGCTCGCGGCGGTTCTGGAGCGCCCGATTGAACACCGCATAGCGTTCGCTGGGCAGCTCACTACGATACGGAGAATCGAGATAGCGGTTACGGACCTCGTTCTGCAGCGGTTTGAGCTTGGGCTCGATGTCACGAATGTAGCTCAGATAGGCAGCTTCCCGCTCCGGGTCGTCGGTCTGGCAGGTCATGGCGACGTACCGCTCGACGCCTTCCTGGCCCACGGCCGCGCCCAGCTCGCCGGCGGCGACCAGCCAGTCTTCGAGCTCCCGCGCCGACGTGATGGGAAGCTCCAGCAGCTTTCGGTACCAGGGCTCGATCTGCTCCCACGTCTTGAGCTCGATCTTCTCGGGCAGCCAGCGGTTGGGAAACTTCTCGGGGAGGTACTGCGCGTTGGACATCAATGCCGTCACTCCTTACGCGGAAAATACTGGAAAAACAGTCACCGTCAGACGGCCTGGACCATCCAGGCTCCGATCAACAGCAAAAGCCACATGATCGAAGTCGCGATGACGAGTACCAGCGTGATGGCCGAAAGGCGAAGAACAAGACGTGCCAGAGTCGCATCAGCCCGAGATCCCGTCATCGTGATGGGGCAGCCCTTCCTTGCCACACTGCTTCTGGGGCAGCGATTGACGTTCCGTGCACACCTGGATCATCCCCGGCGGCCGGCAAGACTGTCAATCGGAACCGTGCCGCCTTGCCAGCTCGGTCTGCTGGATCGCTGGAGGGTCCTCAAGCGTCTGGCACCGTAACCTTGATCGGCCGCTGACACCGGGTTTCCCACCGGAAATAGATCGTTGAACAAAACGCGTGGGTGCAGTATTCTTGTCAACTTAGGCGTTAGACGAGATGGTCCCCAAAGTAAGCAAGCATCGAGGAGAGCGAGGACCAGGTTTGGTTCGCAAGTTGGTTGCTCGATCCGGCGTAAGAATCATCTCCCGGGGCAGTGCTCCCCCTCCGGGCCGCATTGCCCGAGCAACGGCCAGGACAAGAGAGGGGTTAGTTGACCCACCACAAGAACTGTCGGAAAGCACATAACAACTCTCTGATCCGCAAGCGCATCAAAAGCCATGGCAGCAGCAATTCCGCCAGATGCCCCGATCGAGGTGTTCTTCTCATACTCTCACAAGGACGAGGAGTTGAGGAACGAGTTGGAGGAGCACCTTGCCCTGATGAAGCGGCAGGGGATCGTCGCGACCTGGCATGACCGGCGGATCACTCCGGGAGCCGAATGGTCCGACGAGATCGATAGCCGATTGGAAAGGTCACGACTGATCTTGCTCTTGGTGAGCTCGTCATTCCTCGCGTCTGACTATTGCTACGGCAAGGAGATGAGTCTCGCGCTCGAGCGGCACTTCAGAGGCGAGGTGCTCGTCATCCCCGTGATTGTCCGGCCGGTGGACTGGCGCTCTGCCCCGTTCGCAAGGATTCAGGGCCTGCCGCTGGACGCGAAGCCGGTGACCTTGTGGACAAACCGCGATCAGGCCTGGACCGACGTGGCCCAGGGAATTCGACGAGCCATTGCCGAGTTTGCCGCCGGGCATCCCGGGATCAAGAAGACGGCTCCCGCATCTTTCCCCATGCCGGCCGCAAGACCGGTCCAGCCATCCCCGCTCTTGTCTGTTCCTGACTCGGCCATGCTGGATCCGTCCGAAGTCAGGAAAGCGAAAAGGGCGCTGCGGGCGATCATCGGACCGATCGCAGATGTGATAACCGCCGAGAAAGTCGCCAAGGCACGGAGCCTGTCCCAACTCTACCAGCTTCTCGCAGTCGAGATTTCCTCGAAGAAGGATCGCGAGGCGTTTTTACGGATGCTGACGTCCTGATCGCCCTCTCCTGGACTCAGCTGCCCTGGAGCTTCTTCACGGCCTTGTACAAGCTCTGGTTCATGCGGTTGAATGCAGCCGTGAGCTGGGCGATCTCGTCATCGCCACTGACCGGTATCTGACGCGAGCTAAGGCGGCCCTTGCTGATCTCGTCGGCCATCTGGGAGAGTCTAGCGACCGGCCGGGTGACGAGGACGACCAGCGCCCACCAGAGTGCCAGGATCGTGGTCGCACCCGCCAGGAATATGATCAGCGCGATCTTCCGGACCGCGTCGTAAGCAATCTGCTCGGGCACAGCTCTCGGAACGTAGACGATCTGAGCGGCCACGACCCCCTCTTGCCAGTTGAATCCCCCGATTTTCTGACCGTAGGCGCGAAGCATGCTGGCCGGCGCTTTTTCTTTCTCGCTGTGACAGTCCATGCACCCTTCGCTTTTCTTCGCGACAATCGGTCTGGCGAAATACCAGTAAGATTTGTCTTTCCTGTTGATCGTGTCCTCGTCGAAGGACTTGGTGCTCAAACCCCTGATGATTTCTACCTCATCTTCGTTCGCCTTATGCAAGCTGTTGGTCGGATTGTCGGAAGCCTCCTTGTAGTCGTACTGACTCAGGCTCGTGTCGTAGGGGGAGTCGGTACGGGGGGTATCCCTGCCCGTGATGTACTTCAGAGTTTCATGAGCCGCAAAGGCAGGCACTGTTTCTTTGTTGAATTCCCCGTCCTTTGACTCGTAATCCAGTTTGGGCTTGATATGTTCCTTCGTGTAATCCCTCGTCGCTGCCATCGCCTCCATGAGCAGCTTCGCTTGCTGCCGCACGTGAAAGTCGGCAAGTTGTTTGAGGGCGTCGTAGGCCACGTAGCCTGTGAAAGCCAGACCCGCCAGAGGAACGAGCATGAGAACGGTGAATTTCAAGGTCAATTTGATCTTCATCTGAGCCGTGCTCCTCGCGTGAGTCACTATGGCGGTCTAAGTAAGACTGCCTCCTCCGCAGAATCTGTGGGTGGGGGAAGCGCCAATCGGCCGGCTTCCCCCTGGCTTTTCAGCGGGATTCGACCCATTTGGAGGCCGCCGTTTGTCGTACTTGAAATCGAGGCCTGGAAAAGAACCCCTTATGGATGTGAACTCCGATGCCCCCTCCCGCTTTGACCTTCGCTTCGCTCTCATTTTACCGGGGAGGACGGGAAATGGACGGGCATTTGACAGCCGTATGGCTACCGGGACAACACGCCTAACCTTCCTAACCTATTGTGGTTCCGGAATGCATTGCCTTTCTTTTCCTTGTTTCCCTCCCTTGCGCGAGATAGGCAATTTATAACGTATTCTATTCTAGGGAGAGTCGCAGGGCCAGCGGCTACTAACTTCCATTGCCGGTAACAACTTCCAGAAGAAAGTTGTCGGACCAACCGTGTCCCGCGGGGTCAGGCCGAGTTACTCGTTATTTCGTTCCGGAGTTACACGCCCTTATTGTCTGACCCCCACGCGGCGAAGTCGACGCCGGCGGGTCGGATCGAACTGTTCGATTTGTCGTAAAATCAGATTAACGTCACTGCGCTGGCTCCGCGCGACCGGGACAGCCGCTCGAAAGGCTGAATCGGTGCGCCGAACCGACGGATTTGCCACCCAGGCTTGATCAAGGACCCGGCAATGTCCCAAAATGTCCCACTCCAGCGAAAATGTCGCCGGAGAAGTATAAGCAAGTCCAATAGTATTGCCCTTGGCCTGGAACGCCGTTACCGCGTCACGTCCCGAGGGGCTAAGCACCAGTAGATGGTTTCGATTTCGGAGAGATTGCCGGGGATCGGTTCCGGACCGGTCCACGTCGAAATGAGACGCTGGTGCAGCTTCTGGAGCAGCTCGATGCGGACCGACTCAAGACGCGGGTCCTGGCTCAGGTCGGTCGTCTCGTCGGGATCACGCTCGAGGTCGAAGAGCCGGAGGTAGGGACCAGAGGGGGGCTTTTGCGGGCTCAAGTGATCTTTACGATGGCGGCGGCCGGTCCCGACGATCAGCTTGTAATGGCTGGACCGGACCATCGCTTCCTCGTTCTCGTTATATTCGCTGAAGACCGCATCGTGCCTTGGACCGGGTTTACCCTCGATCATGGGAACCAAGTCGATGCCGTGCAGGACGGTTGGCTTGGGGACATCCAGCAGGTGGCAAAGCGTGGGCACGACATCAACCAGCTCGACCAGCTCGGGCACTCGCTTGCCTTCCGGCAGTTGACCGGGCCATCGCAGAATCAAAGGGACGCGGACTGATGGCTCGAAGAAGCAGTTTTTCTCAAGGCGGCCGTGCTGACCCAGCATGTAGCCGTTATCGCTCAGGAAGACGACCAGCGTGTCGCGGCTCTTACCGCTTTCATCGAGGGCCCGCAGCAGGCGGCCGATCTGGTGGTCCATGAACGAGAGCGACGTGTAGTAAGCGGCCTGAATTCCCCGGATGTCGTCGCCAGTCAGGTCGCGGAAGAGGGCCGGCTGCTCCTCGCGGTCGCGCTCTGAGAGCGGCGGAACGGGGAACTGGTCCGGACGGTACCGCCTCCGCCACTCGCGAGGGAACCGAAACGGGGCGTGGGGGTCGTAGAATCCGACGACCATCGCGAAGGGTCGATTGCTCTCCTGGTTCAAGACTTCGATCGCACGGTCGACGAAGAAGGTGGACTCCATCGAAGCGGCAGGCAGGCCGTGGTCCTCGCACCGGGCGTTGAGCCAGACGGCCGGAGGGTCGATGAAGGGCCGCCACGGCGAGCGCCTGTCGCCTCCTTCCGGAGGGTGCCGGCGGATCTCTTCGAGCCATTTCTTGACGTCGATGCGAAGCTCGAACCCGTGGCGGGAAGGGCCGTTGAAGTGCATCTTGCCGATGGCCGCCGTACGATAGCCGAGGATGCCCATCCAGTGGCCCAAAGTCAGCGCTGTCTCAGGCAGGGGGGTTTCCAGGCGAGTCACTCCGGTCGCATGGGGCAAGAGGCCGGTAATCAGCGACTGGCGGCTGGGCGTGCAGAGGGGCGCGTTGCAGAAGGCTCGCTCGAGGAGAACTCCCTGGCGAGCGAGTGCGTCGATGTTCGGCGTGGCCTTCCACGGGTCGCCGCTGGAACCCAGGCAGAAAGCGGACAGGTCGTCGGCCATGATGACGAGCAGGTTCGGTGCCTTCTTGCGCGGTGCGGTCCCTTGAGAGCTTGTTCCCAGGTAGGCGACACGCACAATGGCCGCGAGGGCCAGCAGTCCCGCGAGGATTAGCAGGCACTTGAGCCTGGGCGAAAGGCCCTCGCCAGCGAGCCGCCAGAGCCGCCAGCAGCTTCGCGACGGGCGGGAAGCCTGTTGCGGCGTCGCTACGTCCAGCATCATGGATGAGTCATCCTGTACTCAGGGTTGGCTTAGGGACCGAGAAGCCAGTGTGCATTTGCAGATGCCTTCCCGTCCAGCTTTCCGGTTCGGCCGCCATTGTTTCGGGCGGTCCCATGGCAACGATCTGGCCACCGGCGTCGCCCCCTTCAGGGCCCAGGTCGATGACCCAGTCGGCCGCAGCGATGACATCAAGATTATGCTCGATCACAAGCACCGTATTTCCCAGGTCAACCAGGCGCTCCAGGATGGTCAGCAAGCGGTCGATATCGGCGAAGTGAAGACCCGAGGTGGGCTCATCGAGGATGTACAAAGTCCGGCCCCCACCCCTCGGGGGGAACCCCACTTGTGGGGTCGGGCCCGCCCCCGCCCCTCGGGGGGACGACCCCGCACGCGGGGTTCCCCCCGACTCGTGGGGTCGGGCCCGGCCCAACTCGGCGGCCAGCTTGATCCGCTGGGCCTCGCCGCCGGAGAGCGTCGTGCTCGACTGGCCCAGCGTCAGGTAACCCAGTCCCATCTCGTGGAGGGCGTTTAGGCCGGGAAGGACGCGGGGCTGAGCGTCAAAGGTGGGGCGGGCCTCGTCCACGCGCAGCTCCAGCACCTCGCCGATCGATTTGCCTTTGAAACGAACTTCGAGCGTTTGGCGGTTGAACCGCTGGCCCTGGCACTCATCGCAAACCACGAACAGATCCGGCAGGAACTGCATGGGGATGCGACGGCGGCCCTGGCCTTCGCAGGCCTCGCAGCGACCACCCCGGGCATTGAAGCTGAATCGTGCGGCCGAATACCCGCGCATCTTGGCCTGGCGGGTCGCGGCGAAGACGCGGCGGATCTGGTCGAAGGTACCCGTGAAGGTCGCCGGCGTGGAACGCGGGGTCCGTCCGATCGGGCTCTGATCGACCTCGATGAGCGTGTCGATGGCCTCAAGCCCGAGAATGGTCGCCTCACCTTGGTGAAGTTGTGCGCTGCGGTGAAGTTGTGCTCCGCGCTCTTGGCGACGGCGAAATTCCCGGGCCAGGACGTCGTGGACGAGGGTACTCTTGCCCGAGCCGCTGACGCCCGTCACGCAGGTCAGTGTGCCTAAGGGGATGCGGGCACAACCGCCTTTGAGGTTGCGCTTGCGGGCGTCCTTGATTTCGATCCAGCTCGCGTCCTCACCGATACGGCCCTCGCGCTTGCGTCGCGTCTGCTTTTGCCGCTGCAGATAGCGGCCGGTGACCGAGTTAGACGAAGCGGCGAGCTCATCGGGCCGGCCGGTTGCGACGATCTGGCCGCCGTCGGGACCGGCTCCGGGCCCGAGATCCACGACCCAGTCGGCCGCGCGGATCACGGCCTCGTCGTGCTCGACGACGATGACGGTATTGCCCTGCCCCTGGAGGCGCCGAAGGCTTTTGATCAGCCGTTCGGTGTCGCGGGGATGAAGGCCGGCCGTTGGCTCATCGAGCACGTAGCAGACGCCCAGGAGGCCTGCCCCAAGCTGCGTGGCCAGCCGGGTGCGCTGGAGCTCACCGCCGGAGAGTGTAAGGGCGCCGCGGGCTAAGCTCAGGTAGCCTAATCCCAGTTCCTCGAGGGAGCCGAGGCGGCCGGTGATCTCACGCAAGAGCGGCCGGGCAATCGGCTCCTCTGCCGCGTCAAGTACCATGGCTTCCAGCGTCCGTCGCAGGTCGCCGCAGGCCAGAGCCGAGAGCTGGTCGATCGACTGACCCGCGATCCGGACGGCCCGTGCCTCGCTCCGCAGCCGCGTCCCCCGGCAGGCAGGACAAATCGTCGGTTCGTCGGTATCTTCCTCGGTGTTCAGACGGCCTAAGCCCTGGCACTCCGGGCAGGCGCCCTGGGGGCTGTTGAAGCTGAAGCCGCGGGGCTCGAGGGTTTGCAGGCCGGTCCCGCACCGGGGACATGAGAGGTGCACGCTCAGAAGCTCGTCGGACCAGCCGCCGGCGGTCTCGGTCGCGAGGACAACGACCCCGTCGGAAAGCTTGAGCGCAAGGTCGATGCTCTCGGCGAGGCGGGGACGGATGCCTTCTCGTATCAGCAGCCGGTCGACGACAGCCTCGATGTGATGAACCTTGGTACGGGCCAGCTCCGGGGGCTTGTCAGTCACCTCGAGAATGGCCCCGTCCACGCGGGCGCGGATCATGCCTGCGCGGCGGATCGCCTGGAACACCTCCAGATGCTTTCCTTTCCGTCCCTGCACCAGCGGGGCGAGAATCATGACCTTCCGTCCCGGCGGAAAGGCCAGCACGTGCGCGACCATCTGTTCGGGCGTCTGGCGGCAGATGGGAAGCTCGCAACGCGGGCAAAAGGGCGCTCCCAGCCGAGCGTAGAGCAGCCTCAGATAGTCGTGAATCTCGGTCAGCGTGCCGACGGTGCTGCGGGGACTGGCCTGGCCAGCCCGCTGATCGATGGCCACCGTCGGCGGCAGGCCCTCGATCAAGTCGACGTCGGGCCGCTCGAGCTGGTCCAGAAACGTTCGTGCATAGCTGGAAAGAC
Organism: Isosphaeraceae bacterium; assembly: GCA_052146555.1. Classification (GTDB taxonomy): domain Bacteria; phylum Planctomycetota; class Planctomycetia; order Isosphaerales; family Isosphaeraceae; genus Aquisphaera. The sequence goes on along the minus strand of JBKQMU010000321.1, from coordinate 22,073 downwards.
ACTCGATGTAGCGCCGCTGCCCCTCGGCGAAGATCGTGTCGAAAGCCAGGGAACTCTTCCCCGAACCGCTGACCCCGGTGAAGACCACGAGCCGGTTCCGCGGCAGGTCCAGATCAATATCCCGCAGGTTGTGCATCCGGGCGCCGCGGATCGTGATCGCCGCGGACGGATCGAACAGCCTTGCGACCGAAGACATCCCGAGTCGACCTCCGCGACGAAGAGCCCCCGCACGGGTACACCTTGGCAGACCAGATGATCACATCGTTAAACTAGTTTACCATGACCGCCCGACCACGTCAGCAGGGGGCGCAGGCGGCTGCCCCCTCATCCGGCCTTCGGCCACCTTCTCCCGCCGGGAGAAGGTGCCGCGCAGCGGCAGATGAGGGGTGTCCATCGTCAGAATGTAGCGGCCCTGCCGCGTGGCCAATCTACCGGCCCGGCTTGGGGGCTGTTAGAATAGAGGGACAGACTATTGAGTCGAGATACGGCGGAGCCAGGTTTCCTTCTCCCTCGGGGAGAAGGTGCCCCGAAGGGGCGGATGAGGGATCGTGTCTCTGTCTGCGGAATACCCTCATCCGGCCGTTCCGGCCCGACCCCGCAAGCGGGGTTCCCCCCACTCCCAGGGGCAGAAGGGTTAATCGAGACGGCCATCGCTTGCGGACCGTACGCAACGCGAAAGCAAACGGCGCCACATAGTCTGCTGCCGCGTTTCCGGCGGAGAAGCATCGTTCGCTCCCATCGAGATCTGGCCCGCTGAAAGTGCAAATCTCTCGTGAAAACTCGCCTCGGCTGGTCCCCGCTGCTCTTCGCGGTTGTCTTGACCTTGGCGGCGGCGCCATGCCGGCCGCTCTTGGCTCAGCTTGCCCAGACGGAGGAAGAGCGGCTTCAAATCTTGAGTGATCCGGAAGCCGCCAAGAAGAAGCTCCATAAGGAAAGAAACCGGGCGCGGTTCGAGTTTTTCCGATCGCAGGTGGCGCCCTTCGACGTCCTGCCGATGATCAAGCCTTTCCAGTGGAACACGGTTACGCTCGAGCTGCGGGCGAATTACGAAGACTACGACGGCGCTCTTCAGTTTTTTCCGGTGCAGCTTCCGGGCATGCCGCAGGAGGTGGTCTACACCCGCGAGGCACGGCTGGTCAAAGAGCAGCGCTCGCGCTTTCCCCTGCAAATCATGCTGCCGCGTCTGCCGCGTGAGAAAGAGCTCAACATCGAGCTCTTGCAACCCGGAGGGATCCGTCATGATGAGATCTGGCCGGTGCCGCTACGACTCTTGCCGCCCCATCAGATGCTGATGGTGATCTTGAGCAAGGAATCGGCCAGCCAGTACGTGGCGTGGAACCGGCTGCCCTCGTTGATTCCGGCCGCGGCCGACAGGGAAGACCCGCTCGCCTTGGATTTGCATCGCTATTATCGATTGGTGATGCCGGAAGAGGCCGACAAGCCGTTTCTCTCACCGCATCCGCTTTCTTGGGCGGCGATCAGCCACATCGTCTGGGACGGTCTGCCTCCCGAGGCATTGCCGGTCTCGCACCAGCAGGCGCTTCTCGACTGGCTCCACTGGGGCGGACAGCTTGTCGTAATCGGCGGCGCGGGGCCGACGTTCTCGATCTTCCGCGAGAGCTTTCTGGGACCCTACTTGCCCGCCGAGCCGACCGGCGAAAACAAGCTCTTGGGAGAGGCTGAGCTCAAGCCGCTGGCCGAGGCTTATCCACCCCCCGTGCAGCCGGCCCTGGTGATGGATTTCGAGCGGGCGGTTCCACGGTTCCCGGAAGAGGCCTGGCCGACGGGACGGAAGTACTTGCCGCCAGCGCCCATCCAGCCGCCTGAGGGGAAGCCAATCTTCGTGACGGGGTTGCGGCCTCTGCCGGGCTCCTCAAGTATTCCGCTGGGCGAGGGATCGCCGAACCTGCTGGCCGTCGAAGCGCGGGTGGGCCGCGGCCGGGTCACGATGCTCACGATCAACCCCACCGATCCGACGCTCTTGGCCTGGCCAGGACTGGATACCTTGATTCGCCGTGTGGTCCTCCGCCGGCCTGAGGAGTCCTTTGGCGTCCTCCATCTGGAATCACCGCAGCCGACGAGGCCGGTTCTGGAGGGTCCGGACTTGAGCTGGTATCGGATCACCAGCAGGGATGCCGGCGCCGAGGCCGATGCGGTCCGTTGGCGACGCGCTGGGTTCGCGCGACCGCCTTCGGCTGGCGATCGGTCTTCCAACACGGCGTCAGGACAGCCGCAGGTTCAGGTCCCCGGGGCAGCGCCGGGCCCGCCGCCGCAACCGCCGTCCTTTGGTAGCCAGGGCTCGAGCTCCTCCGAAGCTGAAGAGGCCGCCCTGCGGCGTCTGGGAGTGGCCGAATGGCGCGATACGACCAGGCTGCCGCGGCTCTGCCGCGACCTGCTCGAGCAGGCCTCGGGCATCACGGTTCCCAGCTCCCGGTTCGTGCTCAAGGTGATTGTGGCCTACCTTCTGGCGGTCGTTCCGCTCAACTGGCTCGTCTGTCGCCTCGTGTTTAAGCGTCGCGAATGGGCCTGGATCGCCGTGCCGCTCTTGGCCCTGGGGTTCGCCGTTGGCGTCGAGCGCATGGTGGCCTACGACATGGGCTATGATTCCGCGTGCGACGAGATCGACCTGCTCGAGGTGCACGGCGGTTACTTCCGCGCTCACCTAAGCCGGTTTGCCTCCCTCTACACCACTGGCCGCGCCAAGTACACGATCTCCTATCCGACCGAACCGACCGCTCTCGCCTTGCCCCTGAATAACGAGCGATCGATCGGCGGCGAGGATGTAACCACGGCGGTCTGGCAATCGTACCCGGTTCCCGCGCTGCACGATTTCTCGGTTCAGCCACGCAGCCTGGCCATGTTTCGCGGCGAGCAGATTCAAGTGCTTGCCGGGCCGATCGCCATCCGTGATGCCGCATCCGGCAGGACACTTGCCAACAACAGTGAGCTGGAGCTGCATGACGCGGTGCTGGTTGATTTCTCCGGGCCGGGGCAGCGTCGGGAAACGTTCCTGGGCACGATTGGTCCGGGGGAGTCGGTCGCTTTGAACGTGCCCGTTTCGGGGTCGCTGCCGGAACACATCGACGGGCTCGACGGTCCGGATCCGCTGCCTTTGCTCTCGGAGCTGCGCAGCACCTGGGAAGACCGGCCGGAAAATGACGGCGAGCTGCGACTGGTTGCCTGGGTGCCCCAGCCCGTGGGAGGTGAGAATTTCGAGCCGGCGCTGGACCGACATCGCGGGATGACGGCGGTGCTCGTCCACTTGCGGTACGGCGATCCCCCCTCGCCGGATGGTCCGCGGTACAATTCTTTGGCCCCCCGTGCCGAGCAGGTTTCGCAGCGCCCGGCGAAGGAAGTCACGGGCCGGTAATTTCGGTCCGCCGGCTCTGTTAGGTTGCAGGCGAATCAGCCGGACGACAGGCCCTGGTTGCGGTGGCCGTCTCGCTTGGATTTGGATGTCCACCGCTGGAGTCGCAAAGAGGGTAGTGCATGATCGAGGTGATCAACTTCACTAAGCGGTATGGCGATTTCGTGGCCGTCGACGGGCTCTCTTTTTCCATTGGCAAAGGAGAGGTCTTCGGATTCATCGGCCCCAACGGCGCGGGCAAGAGTACGACCATCCGCTTCCTCGCCACGCTGCTGCGGCCGACATCCGGCGAGGGCCGCGTCGCCGGGCACTCGGTGACGGCCGACCCGATGGCCGTCCGCCGCGTCATCGGCTTCATGCCCGACGACTTCGGCGTCTACGACGGCATGAAAGTCTGGGAGTTCCTCGACTTTTTCGCCGTGGCCTATGAGATCCCCCGGACCGCTCGCAAGAAGATCATCGGCGAGGTGCTTGAGCTTCTGGACTTGACCCACAAGCGGGATGATTACGTAAGCGGACTTTCCAAGGGCATGAAGCAGCGGCTCTGCCTGGCCAAGACCCTGGTGCACGATCCTCCTGTCCTGATCCTTGACGAGCCCGCCTCGGGACTCGACCCCCGCGCCCGCCTCGAGATGAAGGCTCTCTTAGGTGAACTGCGACGGATGGGCAAGACCATCTTGATCTCCAGCCATATTCTCTCCGAGTTGGCGGATTTCTGTACGTCGATTGGCATCATCGAGCGGGGCAAGCTACTGGCCGCCGGCAGCATCCAGGAAATTCAGCAGCAGATTCGGTCGCACCGGGTGCTTAAGGTGCGGCTGCCCGATGATGCCATCGACAGAGCCGCGGCGATCCTCCGCGAGGATCCTGCGATCCGCCAGGTGGAATCCTATGATCATACCGTCAGCGCCGAGTTCGAGGGGCTCGACGAAGACATGTCCCGCCTGCTTGTGCGGCTGGTCTCCTCGGGCATCGCGGTGCAGTCGTTCGCGGAAGAGCCGCTGAGCCTCGAAGAGGTGTTCATGATGATCACCAAGGGCATCGTCAGCTAGAGAAGCGCGGGCCGGGCCGCAGGCGCCGGGAAAACTCGAGCAGGAATCAGACGTTCTCATGTTCCTTCGCGACAATCCCGTACTGACCCGAGAGTTGCTCGTCACGCTGCGGTCGCCGCGCGCCTTTTTGCTGCAACTGCTCTACGTCTCCACGCTGGGCGCCTTGGTGTATTTTTACTGGCCGGCCGGTGAGGAGAACACGCGCCAGGTCGGCCCGGGGGTGGCGCGGCGGCTCTTTGATATCTTTTTTCTGGGTCAGTTCTTCTTGGTCGCGCTGATGGCTCCCACCTTCGCCGCGGGGAGCATCACCGGAGAGAAGGAGCGAAAGACCTACGAGATGCTTTTGGCCAGCCCGCTGCGGCCGGAAACGATCTTGATCGGCAAGCTGCTCAGCTCGCTGTCATATCTGGTGATCCTGATTCTCTCCAGTCTGCCGCTCATGATCCTTTGCTACTTGCTGGGCGGCCTCTTGCTCTCGGAGATCACTCGCGGTTACCTGGTGCTGATTCTGGCCGCGGGAACCTTCGGCCTCTTGAGTATAGCCTGTTCGAGCTACTTCCGCCGCACCAGCTCGGCCCTGGTGGTCAGCTATCTTATGACGCTTCCGCTGGCCGTCCTGTGTGTCCTTTTGACCCGGACCGACGACGTCGTCACCCGTGATTTCGTCTCGATCGCGATCTTGCCCCCCTGGTGTCTGGCCGCCTGGACGGTGCTGGAGATCCTGATCAGCCGTCGCCTGCTCCATCCTCCCGACGTCGGCAGCGAGGGCAAAGACGTCATCGATGAGGAGGAGGAGATGAAGTCCGCGATCGGTGTGGTCATCGACCGCGACCTCTTCCCCGACAAGCTGTTTGCTCCCGCCAAGCGGGTGGATCTTATGCCCGACGGGACCAACCCTGTCCTCGACAAGGAGCTGCGCAGCGAGATCTTCAGCCAGGGAACGCTGATGCTGCGGGTCGTGATCCAGGTGAGCATGCTGCTGTCGATTCCCCTCATGGCCGGTCTTCTGTTTCTGCGGTCGGATAAGGCTCCCTATTATGTGACCTATGTGCTCACATTTAACTTACTGGTGGGGCCTGTCTTCTCGTCGGCGAGCATCACGCAGGAGCGTGAACGGCAAACCCTCGCCTTGCTTCTGACCACGCTGCTCTCGCCCGGGCGCATCATCCTGGCGAAGCTGGTCGCGGCCTTGCGAGTCTCGACTGTCCTCACGTTTCTCTTGACCGAGCAGCTCGTTTTGGCTTATGCCCTGCTTCCCGAGCTGCGGTACCGAATGTGGACGCTCTTGATCTTCCTGCTGATCATCGCGACCACCTGCCTGGCGACCTCGTCGGTGGGACTCTTGTGCTCGTCGCTGGTCCGCCGCACCTCGACGGCCATGATCATGACCTATCTCACGCTTCTCTTGCTCTTCGTCATGCCCATGGGGCTAGGCTGGTATCTGGAGGGAATGAGCCAAGAGAAGTCACTTTCGCCCCAGCGGCTGGCCGCGATCACCGTCACTAGCCCTTTTTCGGCCGCCCTCAGCGTGCCCATGCTCAAGAGCCGTACCGACACCTGGACCGGGCAGACGCTGGATGTGGCGGAGACTGTTTGGGTGCCGCTGGGTCGTAATCTCGCCCTGCCAGTCTGGGCCATTTTTCTGATGATCTCTCCGCCGCTTTCCCTGGTGTTTGTCAGCATCGCCTACCAGGCGTTTCGCCTGCGATGGTGGAAAGCTGGCGATTCGGACTAGGTCGCGACCACCGCCGCGACGCTTCAGTTTCCGCTCCGGAGGGTCTTCGATCCCGCAGCGGTGGGTGGCTGGGCCAGAATGCCCCAGCGCGCGTGAAAATGGGCCCACGCGGCCTTCCTGCGGTGCCGCTTCGCTCCACCACAGCCACCCGGCCGCGTTAGTTCTCCGAATGAGCCCCCTGTTTCGCCCCTTGCGGTATGGCATGCTCAGGCAGTGTGCCATCGTCGAGATACCACATTTCGTCGGGCCCGCGGACGAAGCTGCGCTGCAGCACGACAGCCAAGACTGGTTTTTCGTCTTCACGCTCGGAGACCAGCACCTTGAGCTTGAATCGAACATCAATCTCGGACCTACCTGCGCTCTTCTCACCCTGGAACTCCGTGACCCTGAAGACCAACGCAGTGAATCGTCCGGCATAGCTCTCGCGAAGCCGATTGAGCAATCCCGCCCAGTAAGCCCTGAATTCCTCGAAGGAAGCGAAGTGCTTCGAGGTGCGGCCGCGGGTACTCAGAAGCAGCCACATCCGCCGATAGTGCGGAAAACGATGTGAGAGGGCGCCGAAGTAATCACGGGCGGCTTGCTCGGGGGTGATCCGCACGGGCCGTTCCAGGGTAATCAAGATCGGATAGCTGAGAACGATTCCGCCCACGAAGCCCAAGAGCAGGACCAGGACCGTCATCTCGAAGAGTTCCGCCGTTGCGGCGAAGAAGAGCAAGCCGAACATGGCGAAGGCCCAGGCGGCAAGCACGAGCAGGGTTTGCCTCCATTCGGCGGCACGCGACCAGATCTCTTCGACGGCTGGGCGGGGGCGAGCGACCCGGCCGGCTGGGGGGCGCGGGCGAGAGTCCACCTGGGGCCCGGCGGGTTTCTCGGGGGTGGGAGCGGCAGTGGCCTTGGCCGCCGGCGGTCGAACCGGAACGTCAGGTGGGTCGGGAGGAAGCTCGACTAGCTCAAAGTCGTCACTCGAGTCGGGCGGAGGCGACGGGGCCGACGGCACGTCGGCGAGCTCGAACTCTTCTCCGGCGCCGGGTGGACGAACAGGGGCTGGAGCCGCTGGTCGGGAGGAATCGTCTTGAAGCAGCCATTCCGCCGACGCGGTTTCCAGGTCCTTTCGGTCGCTGGCATCAGGTCGCGGGCTGTTCATGAAGCATCCTTCCCGAGCTGGTCAGAAGTGGTGCTCGATGCGTCCGATCCTGTTCCCAAGCGGCTTGTTCCCGGCACACAGAGGCTTCACCTGCGTCCTGTTTGTCGCTCTACCAGTCCAGATCCTGGCGCGCAATCCAGTTCAAGGTTCCATCATCGCTGCCGATAAGCAAATCTGGCAAGTCCTGGCCGGATCGCGGCACGCCCTGGGGGCAGCATCCTTCCTGGCCAATAGCGACTGGCCGGCCGTCGCGATGGCGGAGCGGACGGGGCGAGACCACCCCACCGGGAAGCTGCTTAAGGAGCAGTACGGTGGGCAGCGTCTGGGCGTCTTCCAGACCAATCCCCGTTGTCGCCGCGATCACATGCCGGTTGCCCCGCGCCAGTCCGATCAACAGATCGGTTTTTCCCGCGGCCGTCCAGGGGCCGGCCCAGATCGCGCATCGGCCCGAGAGTCCGAAGCCGCCGTCCAAGCGGATCCGCCTGCCCAGGTGATCGACAAGGAGAACCGGCCGGCCGACTGTCTGGCGGCCCGTGACCGGATACGCACACAGGAAACCCTGAAGGTCCAGGGCGATCAGGTCCAGGGCAGGGGGATTGGTCCAGGCAGCGATGGCCGGCGCGACGCGAGGCGGCAGGAAAAGCGGCTCCTCCTCGCACCTGATGACCACCGGATGCCCGTACCTTGGTTCCCGGAAGCTGCCGTCATTAGGCAGCAGCAGGACGTCGCCCCCCGCGCCGGTGACGATCAGATCGGGGCGGCCGTGGGCCAGCCAGTCGGCGACAGCCGGCCGGCAAAAGCCCAGGTTCCCTCCGGCCGGGCCCAGAAGCATGCCATCAGGACCCGGTTCGATGCGGAAAGTCACCCCTCCAGCCTCAAGCGGCGTAGGAGGGGCGTATCGATGGTCATCGCCACCGCCCAGATCTTCCACGAAATAGAGTCGGCCGGCGGGATCACCATAAACCAGATCCAGATCTCCATCATTGTCAAGGTCGCAGGCGATGACCGACGCATGGCCACCCAGACAGATCTCGTCGGTCTCGTGAACGATCGGCGATGGGTTCTTCACCTCGTTCCGTGATGGACCAGAACAGACGTGAAAAAGATGGCCGCTGGAGGTGCCGTAGACAAGCTCAGACCGCCGGTCGCCGTCGAGGTCTCCAACCGCAATCGCGGTCCGATCGTCGCTGAGCACGAGCGGAGCGCCGCCGCACTTGAGGGTGCGCGGCTCCATGAGCACGGGGGGAAGCTGGCCGCCGAAGTTACGATAGACCCGCAGCAGGCCGCGACGGTCGCTGACTAAGAGCTCGAGACTGCCGCGGCCACCCCATGAGACCCCCAGAGGCGCGGGGTCAAGGGCGAGGTCCAAGGGACCGGAGTCGCCAGTGATCTCGCTGGGACGTTCAAACCGCGGCTCGCCGGGGCGCCCTACGTTGCGTAGCCAGAAGATGCGTCCTACCGGCGGGCGGCCGCGCCAGAGGCCATCGTGGTCGTAGCAGGGGTGAGCACCCTGTTGGTTTAAGCCGATCTGCTGGTCCGGCGGCAAGAACTCGGTATCAGGCCAGTAGCCGCAGAGGTCATTGGCACCCACCAGCAGGTCGTAGAGTCCATCCTGGTCCCAGTCGATGGCCGTCATCTGGACGATCTGGCCATGCGCGATGCCTAGATTTGTGACCAGTCCGAGGCTCTTCCTGCGGCCAAAATCTGGCTCGATGTTTGAGCCTTCGTTGGGAAGATGGACCAGACCCGAGTCGTCCAGACCCACGAGATCGAAGCGGCTGGGACGATCATTGGGAATCGGGCAGATGCAACGGAGTCCGTCGAGCCCCGGGACCCGGCGCCCGGCGTCGAAGCAGGGGGTGACGCCTTCGGCCGCGGGGGGCAGGGGGCGGTACAGCCAGGCCGATCTGCGGGCGGGACCACCCCCGCTGGAGACGAGTAGAAGATCCCGGCCGGATCCATCCCAGTCGAGGATGCAGGGCTCGGCATCCCACCCTCGCCCCACGGGAATTGCTTCCACCGAGTCGTCCCAGCGAAGCCGAGGCACAAGCCCGGCGTCGCTTCCTTGATCGATCCGGGGGTGGGTCGCAAACTCCAGCTCGGCCATCACTCGTCTCCCCTTGCGGTCTCAGCAAGAACCTGGCTGCCCATGGTGCTGGACTGGCGCCCAAGAACCCGACTGCCCATGGAGCTGGATTTTAACCGGTCGCAGGCGCCGTCGCGACCGCTCGCCCCTCTCACGCCGGAGCATAGTGTCTGGGACGGCCCCGCGACTCAATCGAAAACCAGACCCTGCTCGGAGATCCGGTAAGGACGGATCTCCTCTCCGTGGGCGCTGCCGCGATGCTTGGTGACGGCCAGCGCGCGGCCCATTCGGCCCTCGTGCCGGGTACGACCCATCAAAATGATCGTGTTCGCATTCGAAAAGATATCGCCCTGGCCGATCGGCTCCTCCAGCAGGTCCTCCAACATCACGTGGGGGGTCGTGTACAAGCAGATACAGCCGATCTGGCGATGGTCGTAGGGGTTCTGGTGCACCTGGGGGGCAAGCGAACGGAACCGCTCGCGGAAGTACTCCCGGGCTGCCCAATCGCTATCCTTCCGCAGCACGTGGTGATAGACGTACTCGAAGAACTCGAACTGGATCGACTCACTGAATCGCTCGGTCGGTTCCAGGCCGTCGAAGACCACGCGGCGAACCCCACGGGCGAAATGCTGGTAGAAGAAGCCGGCTGCGCCCCGGAGAACCCGCGCCAGCTCGGCTTTCCACTCGTGCCAGGCCTCCGGGTCCACATCCGAGCGGTTTACCCTCCGGCCGGCTCGCTCGATGGGGTGAAAATACGCCCCCAGGGGCCAGGCCGGGTCCCAGGCGTGCTCGAAGGCTGGCGCGGCATTCCAGTCGTAAGCGTGCAGATCCCACTGAAATTGCTCTCGTGCGTAGACCTGGTGGTTCTGTGAATCGCCCCGACTGGTCAGATCACAGATCACACCTCGACAACCTTCGGCATGGAGTCCGGCGTCAGCCCAGCGCAAACCAAGCTGGGTCTTACCAATGCCCGTGGCGCCTGCCACGACCGTGAGCGTTCCCGGCAGGAGCCCGCCGCCTAAGTCACGATCCAACTTTTCGAGGCCAAAACCCTGCCTGACGTTGCTCATGCTCGCTTCAGCAACACGATCTGAACACGATCTATGATTCCTGCTCAACGTTCTTAGGCGACAGCCTATTCCATTGTGGTTACGCCAGTTGTTGCTCGGCAAGGACCCAGATTCGAATGACCACGATCGCTCGGACTAAAAATCCACCGCCAAAATGCCGAATTATGCCACAGAACCCGTGCGACCCGATTAATCAAGACGAATGGCAAGTCGAGATTAACCGTGCTGATTGCACATGTGGTGTCACGGGTGCTTGATTCAGTCATGATCTTCTAGACGGCACACGCCGCCGATGTAGCCGAGGGACCCGTCAGTGATGACCTACCTCCGGAACCAGAAAGGCCGACCAGGACCGAAGTTATGGTCCCGGCCATCATTGCTGATCCTGGCCGTGGCAGGACTGTCCCTCACGGCAGGCGCACTTGCCCAAACCCCGCCTTCGGAGACGCAGATCATCACGATCCCGCCTCCCCGGCCAATGTTGTCTCAGTCTCCCGAAAATGCGCCTGGGGGATCGGCCCCGAGGCTTCCCTCCGAAGCCCCTGAAGTGCCGCTTTTTCCCATTGCCGACGACGATGAAATGCAGCCCAAGGTTGTTAGTCCGCCGGACCGGTCGGGGCAAGCGGTTCCTCCTCCGCCTATTCCCGCTTCGGCGATTCCTCGGGTGCTACCCGTCGAGCCCCTGCCGGAGCAAGGCCAGCCACCGGCTCCGGCCCCGGTGCATCCGAAGGTCATCCAGTTCCGCAGGGACTCGACCGGTCTGATTCCCGGCCGCCCGCCCGGACCAACGCCTCGCCGTCCCAGTGAGGATGTGGCCAAGGACGTTTCCAACATGATCGAGGTCATCAAGGACCCCGAGGCCGAGATCGCCGTGGTCGCAGGCGAATCAAGGCTCATCCAGACGAAGCGCAATCTGACCCGGGTCATTATGGCCAATCCCGCCATTGCTGATGTGGAGTTGCTGGCCGACGCGAAAGGCGCGGGGCTCTTGAATATCTTCGGCAAGAGTTTCGGCAACACCAACCTCATGCTCTGGGACGAATCCAACAAGCAGCCCGTGTCGTTCCTGGTCCGGGTCACCGTCGATACCCGAGAGCTGGAAACGCGTGTCAACCAGGCCTTCCCGGGAGCACAGATCAAGGCCCGCCAGGTCGGCGGCCAGGTCATCCTTGACGGCCAGGTGCCTGACGCCAAGATGATGTCCGATGTCCTTCAGGTGGTGCAGGCCTTCCTCCGAACCAGCGTCGGTTTCCGTGCCATGTCGGGGGGCGCAGGCGGTGTGAGCGGCGGCATGGGCGGTGGAGGAGGTATGGGCGGTGGCGGCGGTATGGGCGGTGGCATGGGCGGTGGCGGCATGGGCGGTGGAGGAGGTATGGGGGGCGGCGGCATGGGCGGTGCCGCGATGGGGGGTAGTCCACTCACCATCGTCAACCGGGTGATCATACCCGGTCCGCGTCAGGTCTTGCTCCACGTCAAGATCGCCGTGCTCAACCGCACGGCCATCCGGCAGCTCGGGATCAGTTGGCTTGATACGAAAGGCAAATCGATTATCGGCTCTTCGATCGGCGGGATTGGCTCGGTGTCGGGCACTGGCACCGCCAGCCACTCGACAGGTGCTTCAGACCCGACCGGCTTTCTGTCGCCGGTGGCCTCAACGTTCAACGCCACTGGAAACTCAGCCAGCGGCGGCACGCTCTTTGGCGTCTTCGACGCGGGGCATTTCTCCCTGTTCATCAATGCCCTGCGCAGTAATGCCTTGGCCAAAGTTCTCGCCGAGCCGAACCTGGTGGCGCTGGACGGTCAGCCCGCGCGGTTCCTCAGCGGCGGCTATTTCCCCTTCCCCGTCCCCCAGAGCTCGTCGATTCCCGGGGGGACGGCCGTGGTCACGATCCAATTCCGCCGGTTCGGAACCATCCTCAACTTCATCCCTCAGATTCTTGCTAATGACGTGATCCGCCTCGATGTCGAGCCGGTGATCAGCAATTTGGATTTTACCCAGGGAACAACAACTGCCAGCCTAGGTACAGTTCCGGCGATCGACGAGCGGAGCGCCCGGACCGTTGTCGAGCTGCGTGAGGGGCAGACTCTCGCCATCGCCGGCCTGATCCAGCTCACGACAGCCGCCACCACGGTTCGGATCCCCGGTCTGGGCGATCTTCCGCTGGTGGGGCCCTGGTTCAGCTCCAATGCGATCAAGACCGTCGAGGAAGAGACGATCATCCTGGTAACGCCGGAGTTGGTTGCGCCCCTGGACAAGCACGAGGTCACCGAGGCGCCCGGCGACCGCATCTATCAGCCCAACGATCCAGAGTTTTACCTGCTGGGCCGCATGGAAGGAAAACTGGGACGGGAATTCCGCGCCACAGTCGGCGACCAGGACCCGCTCAAGCTGATGAAGCACTTTCAGAGCGAACAGCAATGGGTCGTCGGCCCGCACGGCTATGCGGATTAATAGTAAGTTTGCCCGCGTGAGGGAGGCTCGCCTGCGGTTTCGAGTGCCGCGGGCGCCTGCCTCTAGGAACCAAGTCGACCCGCCGTGGCCGCAGGGTGCACACGCGGGAAGCCTGCTCGAGGGAGATGGTGATGCGTGACCAACGGAGACGGTTTTCCTGGTTAGCGACCATGGCCACGGCCATGGGACTGGTTGCCGGCAGCGTCTGGGCCCAGCCCCCCGACGGTGCCCCTGGAGCGGATGAACCGTGCGAGCGAACCGGGTTCTTGCATCGCTGGATACACCACTCGGCACACCAGCTCCAGGACAAGTTCATCGGCTATCCCGATCGATTCATCGAGCCGCCCTTGGGCTTTTACGTGCGGGAACAGATGACCATGCAGGTGTCCAAGGCGGACCCTCACCGGTTCACGCTTTACCGCACCGACTTCCTGCCCGGCACCGACAGGTTTTCTCCCACGGGGGCTTCGCGTTTCAACCTGATGTTCTCACGGATTCCTGGTTGGATCGGGCCGGTCACCGTGGAATGGACGCCGGATGAGCCGGGACTGGCCGAGGCACGCCGGCAGGCCGTGCTGGCGACCCTCGATGGGGCCGGTCAGCCCCTTACCGCCGACCGCGTCGTGATTGGTCCCTCGCCCTATCCGGGGGCCATCAGCAGCGAATCAGTCAACAGTTACAACGTGATGATCAACCGCGGCCCCGCGGCTTTTGCGGCTTACCCGGTGACACCCCAGCCGGCGGCTTACTCCTATTCAGCCGGGGGATCTCAGTAACATGACGATACAAAAATATCCTAAATCTGGCCTTGCGGTCAGGCATGAGCTTGACCGACCGTGCCGGTGGCTCTCACTTGTAAGCCTCGTCGCCGCCGCCGCGACGGTCGTCCTGGCGGCAGGCTGCCTTGCAGCCCCGACCAAATCAAAGAAGGAGCCAATGGCGAGCCCGCCCGTCGCCCCCGAGAACTCCGGGACCACGACGGCCTCGGTGGACCTGACCAAGGCCTACGAACCAAACCCGTTCCGCCACGACGTGACCACCGACCAGCGAATCCATGTCCATATCGACCTGGGTCGTGTGTTCGAGAGCCAAGGAAACCACGAGGCCGCTCTCATGGAGTATGAGCAGGCGCTTGAGGCCTGCCAGAAGAAGAGCGTCGGCAGGTCCAGGTCAGCCGATGAAGCCCTTGTTCACCGCCGGATCGCCGGATCGCTGGACCGTCTGGGCCGCTTCGCGCAGGCCGAGCTTCACTACAAAAAGGCCATCAAGCTCAGTCCTAAAGATGCCAAGATCTGGAACGACGCAGGTTACAGTTATTACCTCCAGGGACGCTGGGCCGACGCCGCCCGGACCTTGAAAACCGCAGCCAAGCTTGCGCCCGAGAATTCCCGAATCTTAACGAATCTGGGACTGACTCTCGCTGCCGCCGGCAAGACCCAGGAGGCTCTGCCGCTTCTGAGTCAATACAGCGGAGATGCCATCGGGCACGCGAACCTCGGATTCTTGCTGGCAGCCACCGGCCAAGTCGACATGGCCCGCCAGCAATACCTTCAGGCCCTCGCCCTGCGCCCCAGCATGTCTCTTGCACGCCGGGCCTTGCAGCAGCTTGACCGGGCCGCCCCGGAAGGATCGACAAACGCTGTGGCAAGCCAGAAACCTGCTGACGCGCCGCAAGCTCCCCCGGCTCTAGCCCACGCCCCAAGTGACCGATCGGTGGCTGCCGTAACAATCCAGAAACCCGCTGACGCACCGTCAGCCCCCCCGGCTCTAGCCCACGCCCCAAGCGACGGATCGGTGGCTGCCGTGGCAATCCAGAAACCCGCTGACGCGCCGCCAGCCCCCCCGGCTCCGGCACGCGCCCCAAGCGACGGATCGGTGGCTGCCGTGGCAGGCCAGAAACCTGCCAAGGCTCCGCCAGCCCCCCCAGCTTCGGCCCGCGCCCCAAGACACGGCTCGATGGCTAGTGTGGCAAGCCAGAAACCCGCGAACGCGCGGCAAGCTCCCCCAGCTCCGGCCCGCGCCCCAAGCGACCGATCGGTCAGCGTGGCGAGCCAGAAACCCGCGAGCGCGCCGCAAGCTCCCCCGGCTCTGGCCCGCGCCCCAAGCGACGGATCGGTGGTGAAGACCCAGGCGACTCGACGTCAGATCCCACCTCCTCGCCAATCGACCTCCGTTGATCTCTTCTCTCCGAGTGCCGGTGAGTCCTCCTGGCCCTGATCTGTTGCCACGACCCGCAGATCTCGCGTGTAACTTCCAGCACTTAGCCAAAGAGCTACCGGCCCCGCCCTCCAGACGAACTGAACGGCGGGGTCGTTTTGCACTGGCCGCATGCGTTTCGTTCAGCCAGGTCTTGCTCTCCAGGCACGGAGTGATCACAGCCCGGACGATGGAACCCTCGGCCTGCCATCTCAGCTCCAGGCGGTTCGCGCGACGGGCTTTACCGCTGCGTCGGTGCCCCGGGCCATCTCGACCTGGAGGGCAAACCAGGCAAAAGTCGCGGCGCCTGCGGCCAGAGCCCAGATATCCATGTCTTTCTTGAGTAAGGTGTCGTACAGACCATGGAGGATCATCGGTACGGCCAGAATCTGGAGGATCGCCAGGCCATAGGCCGCCCACTCGGGGTTTCCCCGGATGGTCAGTTGCCGTCGCCAGAGCGTGATCGAGACCGAGGCCGTCCAGATCGCGTGCAGGGCCACGCAGGAGATGAACCGGACGATGTACGCATCGGCCGGTGAGATACCATTATAATAACGCGATGAATACATGATACCCTCGGCCACGCCGAAACCGGCGCCCGAGGCTAGCCCCCAGAGTGCAGCGCCGCGCCAGCCCATCTTGGCATCTCGACGGTAGTACATCAAAATCGGCAGTGCTTTGCAAAGCTCCTCGCAAAGCCCGACGCCACACGTGAACCCGATGAAACTCAGGAGCAGGTTTGAGCCCGGATCATTCGCCGAGGCGTACGACCAGCCGACGAATTTCACCAGGTAGAAGAGCAACACAACGACACCGCTGCCCCGCAGCCAGATTCCCTGAGTCATCGAAGCTGCGATCTGGAAGCCGAGGAGCAGCACGATCCCGACGGTCCCTGTGAACAGTCCAACCACAAGCAAGTGATGGGCCGTGCGCTTCTCGGCGGGAAAGAGGAGGAGTGTGAAGGCCCAGAAAACGGCCGCCGTGATCGCGGCGTAGCCCCAGTGCCAGCGCGTGACACGCGGCAAATGCGCCCGGGCGTCGAGCTTGTCCCCGGGCAGCACTGCCAGCACGTCGTCGAGGCTCGCATTGGCGCGCTGTTCCAGCGAACGGATCTGGTTGAGAGTCTCCGGTCCCGCGGTGTGGAGAGCCACCTTGAGCCGATCCTCGACAGTCGTCTTGTCCGGTGTCATGACCGACATGACCAGGGGAATCAAAGCCAGACTGAGCGCCAGGTAGAAGTATTCTCGCAGCGATGAAGTTTGCACGGCATGTGAGTCGGCGACTGCACCTTCTTGGTCGATCGGCGGGGACGACCAGCTTGTCAATTCCGGCATGGATGGCGGAAACATCGCCCGGCCGGGAGCCTCGGGGACGGCAGACTCCGCCAACTGGGGGACACTGGGCTGCGGCGCTGGCCCCGACGCCAAAGCAGACGCCGGCCGGTTTCGAAGAGCATCTTCCTGGTCGTCAACGTTCTCGATCTCCAGAGTTGGCGCAAGCTCGAGAACCGGCACCTCTACGACCTCTTCGCACTTCGGGCAACGGACCAACCGTCCCGCCAGATCCTCACTGGCCGACAGCTTCTGTCCGCACCCACAATGAAATGGAATCGCCATCGCTTTACCCTCCCGGCCGCCGGATTCGCGAATCGTTTGTAAACCGGCCTTGCCCCTCCGTCCTCCAGGGCACCAGACTGTCACACCGCGTCAAGGATAGCATGCGCCCACCGGCATTAACCGACAATGTTCCGCGTTTCCACCAGCGACTCGTAGAAGGCCGGCCGGCGATCGGCGATCCGGTTGATCTCGTGCCCTCCGGGGACGCGAACCAGGCGCTTGGTCCGCGAGCGGATCGGATCGATATCGGCGCAAAACGTCTCTTCGGCCTCGACTCCGGCGCGGGTCAGGATGGTTCCGTCGGGGTCGGCAATCGAGCTCAGTCCGATGAACCGGAACCCGCTTTCAACGCCCACGCGATTGACGGCCATCACATAGACGGTGTTTTCCATCGCCCGGGTGGGAACCATGTGCTCGGCGATACACTCGGTGTGCGTCGGCCAGTTGGTCGGCAAGACGAGCAGATCAGCGCCCAGCAAGGTGAGCACGCGAGCCGTTTCCGGAAAGGCCCCGTCGTAGCAGATGTGCATGCCGATTCTTAGGCCCTCCAGCTCGCAGACGGCGAAAGGCCGGTCACCGGGGTCGACGAACCTGTCGATACCGAGATACGGCAGGTGAACCTTGCGATACGTCCCCACGACGCCACCAGGACCGACTAGGACGCACGCGTTGTAGAGCCGCTCGCCGTCGCCCTCCAGAAACCCGAAGATGCAGCCGCAGCCAGTCCGCGCAGTCATATGAGCGACTTTCCTCACCTCGGGCCCGTCGATTGCAGCGGCGTGCTGTAGCCCCTCGTTTCGGCTGCCAAATCCATAGCCCGACAGCGCGCATTCGGGAAAGACCGCCAACCGGGCGCCGGAACTTGCGGCCTCGTCCAGCTTCATGAGAATCCGCTCGAGATTCTCATGCACCTGGCCCAGCTTCGGTTCCATCTGCATCGCCGCCACGCGAAATGTTCCCGGTGTGCTCATCGTCGTGCAAGCTCCCATGTTGCGAGTGAGCCGCTCGTCTCCGGATTCACGGCCAGTCGTATCGTAGCAACCACGAGCGAAACAAGAATAGAATGATAGAGGCCGGTCCCGGCGCCCGGCCGGCGCGGTCGAGCTATTGCGGCCGCGGTCGCCAGAGTCCGGCTAGCGCCTAAACCGACCAGGCCACGCAAACCGCCGGTCCCCTGAGCGTTCCGAGCGTCGCGCCTATCCCGAATCAAGCGCCTCCATGAACCGCCGACGTAGCGCGTTCCGGGCGGTCCAGGCAGTGTCAGCGAAAGCACCTGAACGACGGTGACTACGCTGCGGAGGCGACCAAGGCCATCGTGTCGAGAATCGTGAACCGGATCTCGGCTTGCCTTGACATGAGTCGCATGCCTCGGGACTCCGGTTCTCATGAGAACTTGCGGGACGGCTGACGCGTACGGTATTGCATCATGGACCGACCGTGATTGCGAGCGTCGACAGGATGGCGATAAAAGGATGGCCAAACTGCGCAAGAGAAGCAGGGCGGGGATGCGTTGTGTCGCTGTTTTGACATTGCCAGTCTGTCTCTGGCTGGCCGGCGGGGTTGTTCGGGCTGAGGCGTGGGAGGACACGGCGCCCGAACCCGATCTAGCGAGTCGAGCCGTTCGATCCTCTCGGTCATCAAGAACCCAGCTCAAGCTAATACCCGGCTCTCAGATTGTGGCCGAGCTCAAGCAAGCCGGGCGGTTCCAGCCTGCCGGAGGGTTTTACGCGGGCCATATGGGCAAAGTTTACGACGCGGCCATGGCGGTGGTTTCCCGGCCCCAGCACTACATGAAGCTGAGCGAGGACGAAGTTTATCTCGACCCGACGACTGAAGCCCACGAATCCTTGCACGCAATGTCGTCACTTCTCCGCAACGTGCGGGGCTGGTCGATCAGCAAGGGCTACGATGTGATCTATGTCGGGAGCGGCCAGTTCGCCGAAATCCGCGTGGCTACGAATCGATCCAAAGGACAGCTCAAGGGCTGGCTCCCTCCATCGTTGCAAGAGAGCGAAATCGCGCGGACGCACTTGGAAGATCCGGTTTACCACAACGGGCATGTAGTTTTGGTGGTCGAGGAGCTTGCCTATCACCTGCTCGACGCCAAGATCGGGTTGGAAAACCACGTGTACATGGAGCAAAAGCTAGGCAATCGCAACGCGGTGTCGGTACCGGCCGCCGAGTGGTCAGCCCTGGCGCTCGCGGCTGCCGCGATGCTCGATGCCGATTCCCAGGCGTTTCGTCGCTCGCTTGATCGCGATGAGTTCAATGCGCTTGTGGGGCGGTTGGTCGACGAGGCAGCCACCGTTTACGCAAAGGGCATGAGCCAACGGCGTTATGGCCTACTCGCCAACCTTGCACCCGAATCACGCGGGCACTTCAGTTTGCTCTTAGCAGATGACTCGAAACAGGCCGGATGGATCCGGGATTTCTGTGCCCGAACTTTCGGCAAGAGTTGGCTGCCTGGCCTGATTGCCCGCGTGGACGACGCTCGAGAGGCCACCGAGCCGACGAACCTCCCGGGAATCGACTATCCGTAAAGGTTTTTCCCGCACCTCCAATGCCCCAGCCCACGCCAACTCGCCGATCAACCACCTGCCCGATGCGCCGGGTATCGCAGCCCCTTGACAAAGCCGGCCACGGCGGTTGCAATCAAGTTCAGTATGTGCCCGTAGCTCAACTGGATAGAGCGTTGGCCTCCGGAGCCAAAGGTTGAGGGTTCAAATCCCCCCGGGCATACTCGCCATAAACCCCGCCGATTGCAAGACTTGCAAACCTGTCCGATGCCGGATGGAGCAGCCTCATGAGTCCCGAAAAAGCCGGTAGTCTACCGGATTTCAGGAGTCTGGTCGTGTCTGTCCGTTTATTGCGAACTCCGTCCTACCGTCTTCACAAGCCGAGGGGTCAAGCTGTCGTGACCCTCTGCGGTCGAGTCTCTACCTGGGCAAGTTCGGGACCCGGGAGAGCCGGGCCGAGTACGACCGGACCATCGGCGAATGGTTGGCTAATGGCCGGACCCTCCCCCGGTCAGTCTCCGGGAACGGGGCCGACATCATGAATAGCGAGCTGCTCCTAGCGTTCCTCGCTTGGGCCGAGTCCTACTACGTGAAAAATAGCCGGATGACCGGAGAGGTTGCTCACGTCCGCTACGCCATCAAGCCGGTTCGGGAACTCTACGGGGATGAGCTGGCCCGGGATTTCGGGCCTCTCCAACTCAAGACGGTTCGCCAGGCGATTATCGACACGGGGATTTGCCGGACCGAAGTCAACCGACGGGTCAAGATCATCGTCCGGGGGTACAAATGGGCCGTGGCGGAGGGGATGATTCCTCCGTCGGTTCATCATGGCCTCCAAGCGGTCTCCGGCCTCCGTCGGGGCCGATGTGAAGTTCGGGAGGCGGAGCCGGTCAAGCCGGTCCCTGATGCGTTCGTCGATGCGATCCGGCCTCATGTCTCCCGCCAGATTTGTGCGATGGTCCAGCTCCAACGCCTATCCTAGGTTGCGCAGATAGTGGCGAATTTTACCCCAAAGCCGGGATCGATTAGCCGGATTTCCTGGTTTTTTCGTAGTGAAAACGGGCTCGGATCGTTATAATGAAGACCTACTTGTAACATAGTTCATTGATTTCATGCCCGCCCCTGACCATCCTGGGTGATCAGGAGGCTGGTATGTTCCTACGCCGCTACGCCCGGACCAAAGACGGCAAGACCCACACCTTCTATGAAAGCCCGCCGGTCGTCAAGTGCCTGGTCGCTCTTGTTTCGAGAGTGAATCACCAATGCCGCCACGTGTCCCCTCCTTCTATCCGAGCGTCGGCCGAGGGCCTAGCCCCAATGGGTGCTTCGAGACGGTTGAAGGGGACGACCCCATCTACAAACGAGCATCAAGCCCAAGGGTTGGTCGAGTCGTCCCCCTCAGCCCGGGACGCGGCGGTGTTTCCTCTCTCAAGGCGGTCTTGTTTTCGTCGTCGTCGTTACGCGGCGGGTCCTCAGCTCGCCGAACGCAGGGTGATCGGTCCTCCTTCCACCTGATGGAACAACGAGCGGACCCAGCGGTTCGCGACGGCGGCGGCGACCACGCAGGCCGGCTTGCCCGCCGCACGCAACGTCGCCGCCAGGGCACTCCAGCGGGCGTCGAAGCGGATCAGCCGGTGTGCCGCCTCGATGAGCGTGGCTCGCAGCAGTTCGCTGCCGGCCTTGATCAGCCCGGCGTCGGCCTGCCGCTGGCCGCAGGAGGCGTTGCGAGGGGACAGCCCGCAGTACCGCGCCAGTTGCTTGCCGCTGTGGAAGCGGTCGAACCGGCCGACCTCGGCCCGCAGTGCCCAGGCCGTCACCGGGCCCACGCCACGCAACGTCACCAGCTGGGCCACGACTGGGTCGCCAGCGGTCACCTGAGTGAGGCGGGCCTCGACCCGAACGATCGCCTCGTCGAGCCGCCGCAGATCGGCCAGATGGTTCTCCAGGACCCAGCGGGCCTCCGACCCCAGGTCCTCGGCGGTTACCAGCCAGGCCAGCCACGCGCGGCTGGCCCCTCGAGGCGAGCCTCGCGCAGCAGGGCCGTGACCCGCAGCTTGTGTCAGCGGGCGCGGAAAACCAGCCGGCGGAAAACCAGCCGGTGATGGGCGCTTGAAAACCAGCCACTTTGAGGAGACCCTAGATCGCCATTTAGGCTCTCCTGAGGCGCTTCGGCCTCAGGAGACCTACTATGGCAAATCGGCTCAAAATGGCACTGGCCCAAAGCATCCACACACTCCATCAACAAGGTTGGTCCCAGCGGCGAATTGCTCGTGAGCTGGGCATTAATCGAGAGACTGTTGCACGGCATCTCAGAGACCTCAACCCGGTCCCAAAACCAGCCCATGCGCCCTTCGGCTCAAGCCTTGATTCAGAATGTTCAAAACCAGCCCATGCGCCCCTCGGCTCCCCGAAAGATGAAGCCAGTTCAAAACCGGAACTCGAGGGGATAATGCTTACCGCTGGTGCAGACGTAGTTGGCGAAGAGGTAATCCTGAGCAATCTTGTTGCGTTCTTTGGCGTGGTCCCAGAACCACCCCGCGTCAGGAATCAACAGGCCGTCGCGATCGATCAGGGTGTTATCAATAGGAATGACGCCCTGGTCGCTGTACCGCGTCGAGGGATCTTTCTGGAGTTGCTCCAAGCGCCGTTGGTTGAGAGCACCGATGTCCCACTCGGCATCCGTGAGGAACCGGTTGAGGCAGGATTGATCGCTGGTCTGGGCGAATTCGCGGTTGATCCCAAGCACCGTCTTGCGCTCGGCCACCATCAGTCCGGTGAGATACTCAGCGAAGTGTCGCCGCTGGCATTCGTTGCCGAAGAGGTCGCCGTATTGGGCCAG